>JAGBBD010000032.1 GCA_017938625.1 Oscillospiraceae bacterium
ACGGCGCTGTGACCCTTGGCACCATGGACGGTGCCAATGTGGAGATCGTGGAGCAGGCAGGCATCGAGAACAACTATATCTTCGGTGCCACCGTGGATGAGATCAACGGCATTCGCGATCACTATGATCCTCAGTCCATCTACCACAATGATCCCAAGCTCAAGCGCGCCATCGACACTCTGGTGGACGGTACCATCCCCACGGATGACGAGCTGCGCGATCTGCACACCTCTCTGGTTTACGGCGCCAACTGGCACCGTGCAGACAACTACTATGTGCTGCATGACTTCAACTCCTATCTGGATGCCAAGCTGCGCGCCAACCGTGACTACCGCGACCGCCACAACTTCGGCAGAAAGTGCGTCATGAACGTTGCCTCCGCAGGCAAGTTCTCCTCCGACCGCACCATCCGCCAGTATGCCGAAGAGATCTGGCACGTGTAAAAAACCATCAGACAGACGCTGACACAGTCAGCGTCTGTTTTTTGCCTTCAAGAGAAGCAAGCCCGGACGGTTTCCGTCCGGGCTTGCTTTTATCGTTTATACTTTTCTTCCCATACTTTGCCGCGGCACCAGAGGAGGGACAAAGGCGTGTTGACGCAGCGCTGATAGGAGCACAGTAGACCGTTTGCGGTAAAGAGGGTCATCTGGGTATCGTCGGAGATCAGCGCCTTGCCGCTTTCCGGGTCGAGCTCATATTGGGTGATGCCCTCAGGGCCGTATTTTTCCCGGATGGCAGACAGGGGCGAAAATTCCACAGCATAGCCGAGGGCATCGCCAACAGCGCCGCCGATGAGACTGCCTTTGACGCGGTCTGCGTAGGTAAGGTCAGTTTGCTGAAAAAAAGACATGGGACACTCCTTTCAAGTGTTAAAACGGAAGATCATCATCTTCAAGCAGAAGGTCAAGGTGGTGGCGGTCGCACCACTTACCGAAGGCTTCAAACAAGGGTGTGTCCGGCTCCATGTGGCGGTTGCCGTATGTCAGGGCTTGACAGACGTTGTTTCCGCTGACTTCGATGGCGGCAACGGTGCGCATATCCTTGCGGACGACGACCACGGGATTGCCTGTGCGTCGCCACTCCACGAGACAGTTGTCCAGATCTTTTCCGGCGCGGATGTAGTCCTGCTTGGATCGCAGCCACAAAAAGGCAAAGCCGTCAATGACCGTGTCACAGATCCCGGACGGCACACAGGACATGGGAATGGACAAAGACCCTTCCGTATTGAGCAGCGTACAGGAACACTCTTTCCAGAAGCCGTGCTGATGCCAGCTTGTTTGCAGCTGCTTTTTACGGTGCTCGTTCATGGCGCAGTACTGCAAAGCCAGACGATTGACCGTGTCCGGGCGCAGGGTCAGCTGACGGCACAGGGCATTTGCACCACAGTCTTTGCCGTAATCGAGGTAAAACTCCAACACCCCGGGGAAGTCATGGATGGAAGAGAGCACCTCAAAGGCAGAAAGGCTGCTGAGAAACTCGCAGAACACATCAATGTTTTGGAGGATCTCATACAGCTGTTGGCATTGCTGTGTGTAAAACAGCAGTCCCGGATGCAGGAAAAAGGCTTTTCGCACACTGCGGACATAGGGAAGCGTTGTGCCCTTGAGCAGCTCGTCACAGTCGTCGGGCGTGTGCAAAGCAGCTGCCTGCTTGCGGAAGTCTTCGTGAATGATGCCGGTATCCCGGTCAAAGGGGATGGCATCGAAAAAACAGGCTGGGAAGCCCACAAAGCGCGTCATCAGCACGCAGCGATCCAGAGTCATCCGGTGACCGGTAAAGGGCAAAGATACGCCCTTCCAGAAGTGAGAAAATCCTTTCTCCAGAGCATCGTTGAGCACAGGATCCTCTGCCATGGCGACAAACAGGGAACTGCTGCTGTCCGGGCAGGGACGCTGCGTCAGATCCATGGCACACAGGGGGGTCCCGTCTGTGTCGCAAAGCTGCGCCTGTACCGTGCCGCGCCCAAAACAAAACTGCACACGCTCGTACAGAGGGAATGTGCCGGGCAGGCGGAAGGAAGAGACCCAGACGGCATCGAGCAGATCTTTCAGATCATCCAGCCGGCGCGTCAGGATCAGCGTGTCCTCCTGTACCTGCAGGGTGATCTGCCACGGCTGCTGCGCGCAGCAGGAAAGATCCTGCTCGTCCGGATAATGTCTGTTGATCAAAAGCGTTTGCTGCATAGGAATCCTCCTTTCCCGGTTTTATCACCATAACATAGTCTCTGTCCGATTTTCGGGACAGCGATGTGATTTCTTCTTCTATGGTGCCACGAACAGAAAGGGGAAAAGAAAGGGGGGCTGTTTGATGGATTTACCACACAGAACTGCTTTACAGAAAGGCAATTTTCGTATAGAATAGTACAAGGTATGCGCGGAAAGGAGCCGGAGTATGAAGCGAGATGTTTTGAAATTCCGCAAAAGCGATCTTCTGGCTGCCGCGCTGGTTCTGCTGGCGGCTTTGCTGACCTGTGCGCTGCTGCCGCGTCTGATGCAGACAGGAGAGTTTGCGTCTGTCTATCAAGACGGTAGGCTGATCCGTCGTGTGCCTTTGACGGTGGATCAGACCTTTTCTGTCACAGGTGATTATACCAACACCGTAACAGTCAAAGACGGCAAGATCGCCGTGACGGTGTCGGACTGTCCCACCAATGACTGTGTCCATCAAGGGTGGCGGTCTTCCGGCGGCGCCATCATCTGTCTGCCCAACCGGGTGGAGATTCGGCTGCCGTCCGATGGCACGGTGGATATTTCTGTACCGTGAGGTGTGCCATGAAAACCATCACTCTTGCGCGCAGCGCGCTGCTGGTCGCAATGGCGCTGGCGCTTTCTTATATGGAGCGGTTTCTGCCCCTGCAGCTGATCGTCCCGTTGCCCGGCGTGAAGCTGGGACTTGCCAATCTTGTGACCATGATGGCGCTGTATTTTTTAAGCGCACGGCAGGGCTTTGTCATTTTGCTTTTACGCTGCGTTCTGGGCAGCGTGTTCTATGGCGGTCTTTCCGGTCTTGCCATGTCTTTGACAGGCGGCATCCTTGCTTATGCCGTTATGGCGGCAGCAAAAAAAAGCGGCAGTTTCTCTGTCTACGGTGTCAGTATTTTAGGCGCTGCTGCCCATAATCTGGGGCAGGTACTGGCGGCTGGCATGATGATGGGCTCGGTGTATACCTTGTTTTATCTGCCATTCCTTTTGCTGACAGGGCTGCTCACCGGTGTGATCACAGGTTCGGCCGCTGCATTTGCCTTCCGCGCGCTGCGCGGTACAAAACTTGATGCACTCACGCACACGGCGTGATGCAATATTACATTCCCCCCGGGAAAACAGGAGGAAAAAACATGAAAACTTTGAAACCCATCGCGCTTTTGCTGGCGCTTGTGCTGGCACTCGGCATGCTGACTGCCTGCGCACCCACCGTGGTCGTGCTGCAGGAAGAAGCGCTGGTGTCTGAGGATGACGGCATTCAGCCCGTCACGGAAGGCTCTGTCAAAACAGGCCTGTCCTTTGTGACCTCCACCATGGCAAGCACCTCTGCCACAGAGGAAGAGGACGGAATTGCCCAGAGCGATATCTCTCTGGTGGCGGTGACTGTGGATGAAAACGGTGTCATTGACCGCTGTGTGATCGATTCTGTGCAGGCGAAGATCGGCTTTGACGCAAAGGGTACGCTGACAGGCGATGTGAATGCTCCCATTTTGAGCAAAAATGAGCTTGGTACCGACTATGGTATGAGCGTCATCAGCCCCATCGGCAAGGAATGGAATGAGCAGGTGGCTGCCCTTGCCTCCTATGTGGAAGGCATGACCGTGGAGGAAGTGACCGGCATCAAGATCAATGCCGAAGGCAAGCCGCAGGATGCGGATCTGGCGGCTTCTGTGACCATTTACATGGGCGGACTTCTGGCAGGTATTGAGGACGCTGTGAACAACGCAGTCCATCTCGGCGCCCAGAAGGGCGATGAGCTGGTGCTCCATACCCTGACCTCTGCTGCAGGCAGCAAGGATGCGGTTGCAGACACAGATGGTCTGGCACAGGCATATTGCACCGTGGCAGTCATGACGCTGAACGGCGATGTGATCACCGGCTGCTATCTGGATGCTGTGCAGGCAAATGTGGGCTTTGATGAAAACGGCGCTTTGACCACAGAGCTGAGTGACGATGTGCCCAGCAAGAATACCCAGGGCGATGAATACGGCATGAGCGCCATCAGCTCCATCGGTGCCGACTGGCACGAGCAGGCTGCCTCCTTCAGCGCCTATGTGACGGGCAAGACCGTGGCAGAGGCTGCAGGCATTGCCGTGTCCGAGGGCAAGGCGGCAGATGCAGATCTGGCATCCTCTGTGACCATGAGCATCGGTGATTTCCTGACGCTTATGGAAAAGGCAGGATAAGATGCGCCGCGTAAGATGCCTTCTTTTGGCAGCGGTTTTGCTGCTGACAGGCTGTGCTGTGCAGGTGCAGGAGCCTTCGCTGACGCGATATGAAGCAAGTTTTCTGAGCTTGTTCGACACGGTGACCACCATGGTGGGCTTTGCTTCTTCGGAAGACGAATTCCGTGCCGTGGCGCAGCAGATCCATGATGATCTGGAAGAGTATCATCAGCTGTATGATATTTATCATGACTACCCGGGCATCAATAATCTGAAAACAGTCAATGACATGGCAGGAGCGGCACCGGTGCAGGTGGATCGTAGGATCGTGGATCTTCTGCTGCTTTGCAAAGACATGGAACAGGAAACGGGCGGCATGGTCAATGTTGCCATGGGCAGCGTCCTGCAGCTGTGGCATGAGGCGCGTATGGACGCGCTGGCAGATCCTGCCCATGCCAGACTGCCGGATCAGCAGCTGCTGCAGCAGGCAGCAGAGCATACAGATCTTGACAAGGTCATCGTGGATGAAGAGCACTCCACGGTATTCCTGTCCGATCCACAGATGCGTCTGGATGTGGGCGCTGTGGCGAAGGGCTATGCTGTCCGGCAGGTGTGCAGTAATGCACCCAAGGGGCTTCTGATCAGCGTGGGCGGCAATGTATGCAGCACAGGCGAGAAACCGGACGGTACACCGTGGGTCGTAGGGCTGGAAAACCCGGACGGCGGCAATTATCTGCACACGATCTATCATACCATTGGTGCAGTTGTGACCAGTGGTGATTATCAGCGATATTTCATCGCAGACGGCAAAGCATACCACCATATCATCGACCCGGACACCTTGATGCCGGGGACAAATTGGAGGGCGGTGTCCATCCTTTGTGAAGACTCCGCTCTGGCAGATGCCCTTTCCACCGCCCTGTTTCTGCTGCCTCGTGCAGAGGGACAGAAGCTGCTGGATCGGTTTGAAGCCTCTGCCATGTGGGTGGCGCTTGACGGTAGCGAATATTTCAGCCCCGGATTTGAAGAACGGCTGAAGACATAAACATTGTGAAGTAAAGGAGACGCTTCCATGAAGAAACTGTTTTTCGGCGGTGTCCATCCTGCAGGACGAAAAGAACTGGCAGGACACGACAAGCCGATTCCCGCACCTGCGCCTGCGCAGGTGGTGATCCCTCTGCGGCAGCATATCGGTGCCACATGCACCCCTCTGGTGCAGGTGGGCGATACGGTCAAAATGGGGCAGAAGATCGGTGACGGCGCCGGTCTGTGCGTTCCGGTGCATGCTTCTGTTTCCGGTACCGTGACTGCCATTGAGCCTCGCCCCCATATCAGCGGTGTGCCGGTGGAATCTATCGTCATTGATAATGATGGTCTGGATACCCCTGCAGAAGAAATGCAGGCATATAGAAGCCATGCCCAGCTTTCCCGGCAGGAGCTTCTGGATATTATCCACGAAGCCGGTATCGTCGGCATGGGCGGTGCCACGTTCCCCACGGATGTGAAAGCCAATGTGCCTCTGGGTCAGATCGATACGGTCATTGTCAACGGCTGCGAGTGCGAGCCTTACATCACCGCCGATGACTGCCTCATGTGCAGCAACGCCGAGGAGATCATCATGGGTCTGCGGATCATGATCCGAATCGCGGAGCCTAAGCGCGCCATCATCGCTGTGGAAGACAACAAACCCGATGCCATTCGGGAAATAGAAAAATATCTGCTGGACTATCCCGATGTGGAACTGGCGGTGCTGCCTGCCAGATATCCCCAGGGCGCGGAAAAACAGCTGATCGCCGCCGTAACGGGCAGGGAGGTTCCCTCCGGCAAGCTTCCCAAGGATGTGGGCTGTGTGGTGTTCAATGCTGCCACCTATGCTTCCATCTATAAGGCAGTCTATGAGGGCAAGCCTCTCATTGAGCGTATCGTTACCGTCACCGGTGAAGGCGCTGCCAAGCCTAAGAATATGTTGGTGCGTCTCGGTACGCCGCTGTCCTTCCTGCTTAAGGCAGCGGGCGGCGCCAGAGCCGAAACGATCAAGATCGTGGCAGGCGGCCCCATGATGGGAAAGGCACAGAAGAATCTGGATGCCTCTGTGGTCAAGGGCACCAACGGCATCGTCTGTCTGACCAAGATGACAAGAGTCAAAGATCCTGTGTGCATCCGCTGCGGCAAGTGCGCAGACAGCTGCCCCATGAAGCTGCAGCCGCTGTATCTGTACCGCAGCGAGCAGGCGAAGGACTATGATGAGCTGCGCAGACTCCATATTATGGACTGCGTGGAGTGCGGCTGCTGTGCCTACAGCTGCCCCGCCAAGATCTCCTTGGTCAAGAGCATCCGCCGTGCCAAGGCTGCCATCAAGGGAGGAAAATGATATGAAGCTGCATTATTCGTCTTCGCCCCATCTGCGCAGCAAGGATACCACCTCCCGGCTCATGCTGGATGTGGTCATCGCCCTGCTGCCTGCTCTGATCGTGGGCATCGCGTTCCAGGGGTTGCGCGCTCTGATCGTGACCTTGATCAGCGTTCTGTCCGCTGCGGCAGCAGAGGGTATTTGGGGGCTGCTGACCAAGAAAAAGAAACTTCTGAAGGACGGCTCTGCCGTGTTGACAGGGCTGCTCCTTGCCATGACCCTGCCTGCCACCGTTCCGCTGTGGCTGCCTGCCGCAGGTGCGGTGTTTGCTGTGATCGTGGTAAAGGCTTTGTGCGGCGGTCTTGGTCAGAATATTTTCAATCCTGCGTTGGCTGCCAGAGCATTCTTGATGCTCTTGTTCCCGGCAGCCATGACCAAATTTGCGCCCATTGGTGTGGATGCGGTATCTTCTGCCACGGCGCTGCACCATATGCAGATCCCGGCTCTGCCGGAGCAGCCCCTGTGGGAGCTGTTCCTTGGCAATATGAGCGGCACCATCGGTGAAGTCTGTACCCTTGCTCTGCTGGCAGGCGGTGTGTATCTGCTGGCTCGTAAGGTCATCACCATCCGAATTCCCGGTGCGTATCTTGGCACGGTGGCTGTGCTGACGCTGGTGTTCCACAAGACCGACAATGCCCTTCTGTGGATGCTGTATCAGCTGTGCAGCGGCGGCGTGGTGCTGGGTGCCTTCTTTATGGCAACGGACTATGTCACCTCTCCCACCACCCGTCTGGGTCAGGTGATCTATGGTGTTGGCTGCGGCGCGCTGACAGTCATTTTCCGCTACACCGGTCTGTTCCCCGAAGGTGTGACCTATGCCATTTTGCTCATGAATGCCGCTGTCTGGCTGCTGGAGCGCTATACTGCTCCCGTGGTCTTTGGCTGTGGGAAAGGAGGCACCAAATGAAAGTGGGAAAGAAGATCAAACGGTTTTTCAAAAAGAGACCTCTGTGGAAACCTCTTTCTGCCATTGTGCTGGCGATCTTGGTGCTGGTGACCATGCAGGCGGTGCTGCAGAGCGTCAAGGCAGAGATGGAGCAGGAGGCAAGAGAATACCTTATGTCCAATCTGCTGCTGGGCGGTGCACCATTCCGGGAAGAGGAATATACGGGTGAGGATGAGCTCATCACCGCCGTCTACCGTGGTACAGGCGGTTGCGTGGTGGAAACGCTGGTGGACGGCTATGCCGCTCCCATCGCTGTGTGGGTGGGCGTCAGAAATGATGGCCATGTTACAGGCGTGACTATCCGCGATATGGCGGAAACCTACGGACTTGGCAGAAATGCCATGTTTGATGTGGATTTCCTTGTGCAGTTCCTGCGTACCGAGGGCGATGCCGCTGTGGGAGAGAATGTCGACGCCATCTCCGGCGCCACGGTGACCTCCAAAGCCGTGACCAAGGCGGTCAATGCCGCTGTGGGCTTTGTCACAGGTGCGGACGTTTCCTCCGGTGCCACCGAATGGGGAGGTTAAGGCTATGAAAAAACAAACTTATCTTCTCAATATTCTGCTGGCGATCTTTGTCGGCGGCATTTGTCTGACCATGCTGCTGTTTGATGTACTGGCGCCTTATGTGGTGGTGCCCCATCTGAGCATTCCCTTGCTGGTGCTGATGACGGTGGTGCCTCTTGCTGTGGAAAACTATGTAGGCGCACCCCAAAAGCGCGAATGGGCAGGCACGCTCATTATGGGCACACTGACCCTGACTGTGCTTCCCATCTGCGCAGGACAGCTGGGTGACGTTTCCATCCTGCGTTTGTTTGTGTGCAGCGCAGCTGTGTTCTGTCTGACCACGGTGCTGTATACTTCCATGAGCAAACGGATGGCAGGCGGCGCAAAAGCCAAAGCTGCCCCCGCCGTCAACGCCCTGCTGCTGTACCTGGCAGCCCAGTTCTTCCAGGGCATCATGTAAAGAAACACTGCAAGGAATAAAAGCAAAAGCAGGCTTCCCCACCGGGGAAGCCTGCTTTTTGTTATCCTTCTTCTTCGATCTCTTCCATCAGACGCATGCCTGCGGTATCGGTGACAGGCAGGGAGAAGACGATGGCGCCTGCTTTTGTGCCGGTGCCTGCCTTCTGCATAATGGCTTGCATGATGGCATTTTTCTGATCCGTGCGGACAACGATGAAGATCATCTCCTTCTCCGGAACAAGGGTCATGCCCATAAACTTTTCTGCCAGATGGCTGCCTGTACCCTTGGCATGGATGATCGTGCCGCCTGCGGCATGGACCTCACGGGCAGCGTTCATGATCTGCTCGCTGTAGCCTTGGTTGGCGATGGTGATCAAAAGATCGTATTTTGTATCCTTCAATGAAGATTCATCTCCTTTCACGAACTGCTGCCCTACGGTCAGATAGTTCAGCGCCTTTGTTCCGCCGATGCTGCTCAGGGGTACCAGAAATGCGATGCCGATACCGGGAATATCGATGTTCATCCGCAGCCGCAGCTGCCGCTTGACTTCCTTCCACTTAGTATCTGTGATCAGATGGAACAAGATGCCTTTTTCCGACCCGTCCAGACCGAAGTAATCCAGCACCTCGCTGGAGGCTGTGCCGCTGCCTAGGGTAATGAAGGAAACGGGCAGCCCCATGGATGTATAGAAATCTGAGAATTTTTTCGTGACCTTACGGCTGGTAACGGTCACCATCAAGAATAGTTCACTCATAGAAAAGCCCTCCCTGTATCAAAGCTCAATGATGGCATCGTCATCATCGGGCAGCAGGATCTCACCTTCGCCGCGTCTTCTGTTCTTGATCACAGAGACCACACCAAGGATCTGGATGGTGATCAGAGGGGTCATGGCGACCATGGCGACCACGCCGAAGGCATCTTTTGTCAGATCGCCGCCCACAGCCACACAGGCACCTTGCGCCAGAGGCAGCAGGAAGGTGGCGGTCATAGGGCCGGAGGCAACACCGCCGGAGTCAAAGGCAATGGCGGTGAAAATTTTGGGAACGACAAAGCTCAGACCCAGGGCGATGGCGTAGCCGGGGAGCAAAAACCACATAATGGAAATGCCTGTCAGCACTCTTGTCATGGCAAGGGCGACGGACGCCGCCACACCGAGGGACAGAGCAGTGCCCATGGCTTTGGCGGAGATAGCGCCGTCGGTGATCTCCTCGACCTGGTGGTTGAGCACGTACACGGCAGGCTCTGCCTTGACGATAAAGAAGCCGATGACAGCGCCGATGGGAATGAGCAGGTAGCGCCAGCTCTGCGCTGCAATGACGCTGCCGAGATAAGCGCCTGTCGGCATAAAGCCCACGTTGGCGCCTGTGAGGAACAGCACCAGACCAAGATAGGTGTAAACCAGACCGATGGCGATCTTGCCGAGGCTTCTGCCGGAAAGATGCAGGGAGAAGATCTGGAACAATCCGAAGAACAGCACAATGGGAAGCAGCGAAACGGCGATCTCCTTGATATAGGCAGGCAGCTGCCGACCGAAGATCTTCCAGAGTTCCACGGTGTCTGCGATCTGTACATCGTGAACCAATTCCGTATGGCTGTCACCGGGAGTAAAGATCAGACCTAAGATCAGCACCGCCAGAATGGGGCCCACGGAACAAAGGGCGACCAGACCAAAGCTATCATCTGCTGCATGGCGGTCATTACGGATGGCGCTGATACCGATACCAAGCGCCATAATAAAGGGTACGGTCATAGGGCCTGTGGTGACACCGCCGGAATCAAAGGCGATAGCACGGAAATTGCCGGGCACAAAAAATGCCAGAATGAACACGATCACATACAGTCCAACCAACAGATGTGGCAGGGCGATGCCCAGCAGCATACGCAAAATGGCGATCAGCAGGAACAGACCCACACCGATGGCAACGGCAAGGATCAGAATGTGATTGGGAATGGAGGGCACAAGCTCTGCCAGTACCTGCAGATCCGGCTCCGAGATGGTGATGATCACACCGAGGACAAAGCTCAGAAGCAGGATAAACCAGACCTTTTTCGTCTGGGTCATCTTCGCGCCCACTTTTTCGCCCATGGGAGTCATGGAAAGCTCTGCGCCCAAGGTGAAGAACATCATGCCGATCATGACCAGCACAGCGCCCATAAGAAAACTCAGCAGCACGCTGGGGGACACCGGTGCCACAGTGAAGCTCAGCAGCAGCACGATCACGATCACAGGGACAACAGCAGACAGCGCCTCAGACAGCTTTGACTGCATTTTGGGACTCCAGAATTTCAATCCATCACCTCCGTTAACATTTACAGCAATTCTATCACAAAATTGAAAAGATTTTAAGCCTAAAAGGAAAGTTTTACAAAGAATTAAAAATGATTCTCTCAGGCCTCTTGGCATTATGCTCAGTACGATATTTCTGCAGTACTGAACATTCCCATATCAGAAGAAGGAACAGGGGAATTTGTATGTGAATTTTGGCAGATTTTGTGATATACTAACTGTGATCGCAACATGGGAGGAATGGCTATGGCGCTGCAGGTTAAAACAAGAGGAAATGTGTCTCCGCAAGGAAAACCAAGAGTATATTTCTGCTGCCATCCGGCAGATTTTGGGGCTTTTTTTGACGCTGTTTCCGATGAGATCTTGGCAAAGCAGAACTGCGCCGTGTGGTATGTGGAAAAAGACGGTACAGATGAAAACTTCCGGGCTGATCTGGAGCGAATGAACCTATTTGTCATGCCTGTGACCACAAGGCTTTTGACCACGGAAAACCCTGCACTGGAGGAATTTCGCTTTGCGGTGGCGCACCATATTCCCGTGCTGCCGCTCATGCAGGAGAGCGGTCTGGAGGCGCAGTTCAACAAGATCTGCGGCGATTTGCAGTTCTTAGACAAGTATGCCAAGGACGACACCGCCATCTCCTATGATGAAAAGCTGACCAATTATTTAAACAGCGTCCTCATCGGTGACGAGCTGGCGGCACAGATCCGGGCTGCGTTTGATGCCTACATCTTTTTGAGCTACCGCAAGAAGGATCGCCGCTACGCGCAGGAGCTCATGAAGCTGATCCACAAAAACGACTTCTGCCGTGACATTGCCATCTGGTATGATGAATTTTTAACGCCCGGCGAAAACTTCAACGACTCCATCAAGGAAGCCTTGGAAAAGAGCGGTCTGTTCGTTCTGACGGTGACACCAAATCTTGTCAATGAGCAGAACTACATCATGACCACCGAGTATCCCATGGCGCAGGAGCTTCATAAGATCGTGCTGCCTGCGGAAATGGTGTGCACGGATAAAAACCTTCTGACAGAGAAATATCCCGGCATTGAAGACTGCACCGATGCCCACGACGATCCTGCCATGACCGCCATGCTGCTGCGTGCGGTGGAGCGTCTGGCGCTGAAGGAAAACGACAAAGATCCCCGGCATAATTTCTTCATGGGTCTTGCCTATCTGTCCGGCATCGATGTGGAAGTGGATCACGAACGTGCTGCAGAGCTTATCATGTCCGCCGCGGAAGACGGATTGGTGGAAGCTGCCGCCAAACTGACGGGAATGTACCGGGAAGGTCTTGGTGTGGCGCGGAATTTTGAAGCTGCTATCCGCTGGCAGGATCATAAAATCAGCTTGCTGAAAGCAGCATATGAAGAAAACGGCACACAAGACAGCTGCCACGATCTGTGCTGGGCAAATCTTGTGTGCGGTGACTGGTATCGGGAACTTGGGAAACTTCCTCAGGCGCGAAGAAGGTATGCCATCGCTCTGACCACATGGGAAGATCATATGGAGCGTCAGCCCTCCGACAGCGTTTTGCAGGATGTGTCTGTGGCAGCAGAGCGGCTGGGCGATCTGTGTAAGGATGCGGAAGATCTGGACGCAGCCTTCCGATATTACGAAAAGTCCCTCTCCATCCGGGAAAAGCTGGCGGAAAATGAATGGATGCTCAGCGCCCAATACACCTATGCTGTGGCATTGGAAAAAATGGGAACGCTGAAAAAAGCCAAGGGAGATCTGGCAGGTGCGCGGTCTTACTATGAGCGCTTCCTTGCTGCAGCGGAGACGCTGGTGAAACGCACACAGCTGGAGGATGTGCAGAAAAGTCTGGCAGCCGGCTACTATAACATGGGCGATATCTGTGCCCGGCAGGGAGATCTTGCATCTGCCAAAGCGTACCATGATCGGTCTCTTGCCGTTGCCGAGACGCTGGCTGCGGAAACAGGCTCTGTGCAGGCGCGCCGTGATCTGTCTGTCAGCTATCACGGTGTGGGCGATGTGCTGAGCACCGCAGGTGAGTATGAAGCGGCGAAGCCTTATTATGCCAAAGCCCTTGCACTCACAGAAGCTCTGGCAGAGGAGACCGGCTCGGTACAGGCGCGGCAGGATCTGTCCTATGCCCTGGGCAAGCTGGGCAATACGGAAAAAAACCTCAAGCATTACGAAAAAGCAAAAGCCTATTATGAAAAAAGCTTGGCCATGGTGGAGACTTTGGCAGAGGAAACAGGTCTGATTCAGATGCGGCGCAACGTGGCTGTGCTGTATAACGATCTTGGCGATGTGTGTACAGGACTGGAGGCTTACGAGCAGGCGCGGACTTATTATGGACAGGCGCTTGCCATTGCAGAGCACCTGGCAGAAACAGTCAAGACCATACAGATCCGACGGGATCTGATGGTCAGTTATCTGAAAATGGGCGAGATCTGCAAGGAAAGCGGCGAACGGACTGCTGCAAAAAAGCGCTTTGGCAGACTGTTCAGCGCTGCCAAGGACATTGCTGCAGGGCTGGAATATTACGAAAAAGCTCTTGCCATTGCCGAAGCCATGGTGCAGGAGCTGGACTCTGTGCAGGCATGGGATGATCTGGGTGTTGCCTGTGTTAAGTGTCTCACCGGCTGTCTGCGGAAGGATAAGCAGCAGTATTACTTGAACCGGGCGATTGAGATCTATGAGATGCTTTGCAAACGCTGCCCGGGCGTCAGACGTTATCGGGAGTATCTGGCAATGCTGAAAAAATAAACAAAAAATATGCTGTCTGCAATGCAGACAGCATATTTTAATATATGGAATTATCTCTGGATACGACCGGAGCCGTCGCCGCCTGCCAGCTTTTCCACTTCTGCCACGGTGACCATATTGTAGTCGCCTTCGATGGAGTGCTTCAGAGCGGAAGCTGCAACTGCGAATTCAACAGCAGCCTGGGTGGACTTGCCGCTGAGCAGAGAGTAGATCAGACCTGCGCCGAAGGAGTCGCCGCCGCCGACACGGTCAATGATGTGCAGATCGTACTTCTTGGAGAAGCAGTATTCGTCAGATGCCACATCAAACAGCATGGCGCTCCAGCCATTGTCGAATGCGGAGCGGCTCTCACGCAGGGTGATGGCGACCTTTTCAAAACCGAACTTGTCGGCCAGCTGCTTTGCAACGGACTTGTAGCCTTCGTGGTTCAGAGTGCCGGCGTAGATGTCGGTGGCTTCTGCTTCGATACCGAAGACGTCCTTTGCATCTTCTTCATTGGAGATGCAAACGTCCACATACTGGCACAGCTTGGTCATGGCTTCTCTTGCCTGGTCACGGGTCCACAGCTTGCCGCGGTAGTTCAGATCGCAGGAGATCTTGATGCCGCGTGCCTTGGCAGCCTTACAAGCCTGCTCGCAGATCTCGACCAGATTTGCGCCCAAAGCGGGAGTGATGCCGGTGAAGTGGAACCAGTCGGCGCCGTCAAAGATCTTGTCCCAGTCGAAGTCCTCAGCGGAAGCTTCCTGAATGGCGGAGTGGGCACGGTCATAGATGCACACGGAGCCGCGCTGGGAAGCGCCCTTCTCGTTCCAGTAGATGCCCACGCGGTTGCCGCCGCGGGTGATCAGAGTGGTGTCAACACCGTAACGGCGCAGGGAGTTGACGGCAGCCTGACCGATGGCATGGGCAGGCAGCTTGGTGACATAGGCTGCGTGCATGCCGTAGTTTGCCAGAGAGACGGCAACGTTGGCTTCGCCGCCGCCGAAGCTGAACTCCAGATGATCGGCCTGCACGAAGCGCTCGTAGTTGTAGGGCTGCAGACGAACCATCAGTTCGCCGAAGGTGATAATTTTGCTCATAGGGGATATCCTCCTTTTCAATTCTACATTTATTATACTGTTTGTGCCATGAAATGCAAGATGGAGATTGGAAAAATCACAGATTTTGCAGGCAGACCACAGAGATCTTCAGTGCCTGTTCCCTTGTCATGGTGCCCTTGGGGGCAAAGGTGTTGTCACCCATGCCGTTGATGACACCGGTACCGGTGAAAAAGTAAATGTAATTTTTGGCATAGTCAAAAATATCGCCATGGTCGGAGAACTCCTCCGTGCCCTGCGGCAGAAACTCACCGCCAAAAATAACGCCCTGGGAAGCCAGCTCATACACTCTGCCCAGCATGGCAGCTGCCTGCTCTCTGGTCAAGGTGGCATGGGGGGCGAAGGTTCCGTCACCCATGCCGTTGACGATGCCAAGCTGATAGGCATTGAGCACTTGGGCATCGCTGCAGTCTGAGAAGGGGGAAGTGCCTTCGTAGGACGGCACAGCCGCGCCGGTGAAGGCATCATACATGGCAACTGCCACGGCGGCAAATTCCTGCCGCGTGATGGGAAGGGACAGATCCAGCGTCAGCATGGAGGTGGGGATCAAGCCAAAGGAACGGGCATCTTCCATGTAACCGCTTGCCCACGGGGAGCAGGTCAGCGGTACAGGGGGCGTGACATCCGGTGCAGGCAGCTCCTCTGTGACAGGTGTTTCCAAGAAAGGATCTGCGTCATTGGCGGCATAGAGCGCCTGAATTTCCTCTGTGTGCGCCACCAGCCACAGAGACTGGTCGTCGCGCCAGATGTGCTCCTTTGCCCAGCTTTCCGTATCTTGTTTCATAAAATACTGTCTGCCGCCGCCGATGGCATGATCGATGCGGATATCAAACCAGTACCAGGTGCCGTCTATGAGCACATAGTTCCAGGTGTGCTCCACCTGTGTGCCGTCCATGTTGATAAAGTCGCCGTGGAACTGGCGGCTGTCATAGCCCATGTGACCCAGCAGAACGGTAAACAAAGACGTGAAGGCTGCGCAGGAACCGGTCATTTTCAGCATCATATTGTATGCCTGAGAGATGACCTGATTGGTGGAATCAAGAGAAAAGTCAAAGTAGTCTGTTCCGCAAAGACCGGAGGTCTCCTCCCAGTCGCGGCGCAGGAGAATTTCGCCGTTTTGCAGCTTTTCTTGATGGTCCCGGGCGAAATCTTTCTGAGATTCTGTTTGCACCTGCGTGGGGTCAAAGCGGTACACACCGTCCCAGTCGTGGCGCTCACCGTTGGCGATGATCCAGTCATAAACGATGCCGATCTGATCCACATCGGACTTGCCCTCCAACGGAAGCTGTGCAAGGATCTGCTGCGCCATGTAGTCCACGGCGAGATTTCCGACATAGATGGGGGTGCGTACGGAAGCTGCGCCCACGCTCATGGGCAGGGCGGTCAGCACAAGGGCAATGAGAAGAAAGAGGGATAAAACTCGTTTCATGAAGGCTCCTTTCAATGATGCTCCAGAAGATAGCTCAGTCCCAGCAGGATGTACATGGGGCCAAAGCAGTATGCCATGAACATTTCCCGATGGGGAACTCTGGTGGTAAAGCAGTCTGTTAAGATCACGATCTCGGAGATGTATGCCACTGCACCGAGGAAATAGGCAATGGCTTTGAGCAGATATCGGAACGGGATGTGGAACAGGGACAAGGCAAACAGCACTGCCGCCGCGCCCACAGCGATGTTGCGGATGAGCAGGAAAAAGTGTTCTGTCTTTTTGTGGGTGGCGTGAGAAATGATCTCTTCTTCCGAAAGACCTTCCAGCACGTCGTGGATCATATCTTCCGCGTGGTGAATGACTTCTTCCACCTCGTCGTGCAGGGTGTGGTGAGCCATAGGCAACCTCCTTGACAGACAGATTTTACTTATTATACCAAATTTTTCGCATCTTGCCAAGGTGTATGAATTTGCCCACGGGTCAAACACTATGACAAGGGGTGAGAGAATGAAAGAACAGAAAAAAGCGCCGCGTTCCCATGAACTGAAGGACAGGGAAGTGCCGCCTGTCAAGGGCGCTGTGACAGAGCCGGAGGACATCCTGCGCCGCCCTGCAGCCATTTTTGGCCCTGCCCATCCGCTGGAGCCGCTGGACAAAGCCAACGCAGCGATTTTTGACACATTCATGTGACACCTGTCGAAGCTGTGGCATAAGATGTCGTGGAGGCAATCGCTTCCGCGACATCTTTTCTTTTGGAGGAGATCCTATGGCTTGCAATTCCTGTAACAGCTGCAGCGGCATCGTGTTCCCCGACTTTGTGGCAAACTCCTGCTGCAACCCCTGCTGCGATACATGCGGCAATGTGGGCGGCGTCAATGACAGCAACTGCGGCTGCGGCTGCGGCAACGTGGCAGGCAGCTCCTGTGGCTGCGGTAATTCCTGCGGCTGCAACAGCTGCTCCTGCGGCTGCAACAGCTGCTCCTGTGGCTGCAACAGCTGGCTGCCCGGCTGCAATGCCCGTTAAGTGAAGCACCCGGTCTTCTGACCGGGTACATAGCAAGCCAAAGTGGAGCCTTGACAAAGGCAGCGTGCCAAAAGTTTTTTTGACACGCTGCCTTAATTTTTGAAACTTGTAAAGTTTCAAAAATATTCCTTATTGAACGTGAAGTGGGCTCTTTGCCCCCTTCACACTACCCCCGCTGCCCAGTCACAGAAATCTTTTTCATCGTTTATGGTAGACCAAAGTGGAGCCTTGACAAAGGCTCCACTTGTTCATATAATGGATGCAACTGAAAACCGACAGTTCGTTGTTGCCATCCTGTCGTAAAACAAAACCAGGAACGTGGATGGGTGCAGTTTCTGTATCCGTCTTTTTTGTTCCCAAAAGGGAGACACCTATGAAAAACACCTCTGTGCGCAAACTTTGTGCCTGTGCCATCATCGCGGCACTGTACGCTGCCATCACCATTCTCACAGCACCTTTTTCCTATGGACTTGTCCAGTTTCGTCTGTCGGAGGCACTGGTGGTTCTGTGTGCTCTTGCGCCGAGTCTTGGCATCGGCATCACGCTGGGCTGCTTTCTTGCCAATTTGTTTTCCACCGTCACGGCGCTGGATATGGTGGTGGGTACCCTTGCCACAGCTCTTGCCTGCCTGTGGACTGCCAAATGCAAAAAGCCGTGGACGGTGATCGTGCCCAACATTCTGACCAACACCGTGATCGTAGGCGGTATGCTGGCAGTCGTCCTTATGCCGGACAAACTACCCGTTGGATTTCTCTTTTGCGGCGGACAGGTGGCGCTGGGAGAGATCGCCGTTATGGCGCTGCTGGGCATGCCGCTGTATGTATTTGCAAAGCGCACAGGCTTTGTGCAAAGAGTTTTGGGAGAATAACAGAAGCCATGGATCCATGATCCATGGCTTCTTCTTTTATTTATCTTCCGTATCAACGATTTTGGCGATATCCACGATGATATCCACGCATTTGTCCACACCGATGAGGCCCGAGTTGAGGGACAGATGGTAGTTCTGGCTCTCACCCCAGTTGCGGTTGGTGTAGTGCTTGTAGTACACGCGGCGTTTGTTGTCCTTGTCGGTCAGACGCTTTTTGGGTGTCTGCTTGGTTTCGCCGTAGCGCTCCACGATACGGGCGGCGCGGTGTTCCATATCCGAATGGATGAACACATGAAGGCAGTCCTCACGCTCACGCAGGATATAGTCGGCGCAGCGGCCGATGATGACGCAGGGGCCCTCGTCAGCCAGTTTGCGGATCACATTGGTCTGGCAGACGAACAACTGGTCTGCCATGGACATAGAGTGCATCATCGCCATGGGGTTGGAGGACACGGCGATGTTGAACAAAAAGCTGTTGGTCACAGGGGCGTATTCGCCGGCTTCTTCTATGAAATCTGCGTGGAAGCCGCTTTCTTCCGCGACTTTATCCACCAGTTCTTTGTCATAACAGGGAATGCCCAAACGCTCCGCAACAGCCTTACCGATGGTACGACCGCCGCTGCCAAACGCACGGCTGATGGTGATGATCTTTTTTGTCATGTGCAGACCTCCTTATCCTTTTACAAACCCATTATACACGCTCAGAGCGTAAAATACAATTCCTCATTGTGCTGCACATGAAATTTTGTTTATTTTTTACAAATAGGGGCGCAGAGACGCGGAAAGGCTCTCCTCACAGCGGATCAGTTCCTGGGCAAGATCGATGGCGTTGCGATCTGCCATGGAATAGCGGTTGCGGCTTTTGCTCAGAGATTTGATGCCCATGTCGCAGCCGTCTGCCACAAGATAGGCAACGGTGGTATCATCGGATTTGACAGCCATTCTGGTATTGGTCTTGAGCCATGCCATGCTTTTTGCCATGGGATTTGGGGCTTTCTCCTGTCCGCCGTATTGCTGCAGCAGACTGCACGCCTGCTCCCGCAGCAGCTGATGGTCGCTGATACCCTCCTGCAGCTTTTGCCGCAGCTGAAGATCTTTTGTGTTGGGGAGCAAGCCGTCCATGGTGGAAACTGCCATATCAATACCGGCAGTGCAGTCGCCCAGAAGGGCAATGGTGTCCTTGTGCATAAGTGCCTCCTGCAAATTTTTTGTTAAGGTTTAAATAGCATATACCAATTTGGTGCATTTCATGCTATAATGATGCGGCAGGAGGGATGTATATGGGACCTGTCTATCTGACTGTGATGGAAATCTGCGGTGATTACGCGCTGCTGCGCAGCGACGGCGGCGAAGAGCGGCAGACAGCCATTTTTCTTTTGCCCGAAGGGATCACCGATGGCAGCAGATTAAAATTTGAAAATTTTTCTTATGAATTGATCTGATCTGCCGGGAACATCGTGCAGAAATTCTCGTCTTAGTAAACAGCGCGGCTTTGCTGCGCGGAAATAAAAACAAACATTTTGGAGGAACATATGAAAAAACTGATCGCTCTGCTGCTGGTTCTGACCATGGCAATCGGCTTTGCCGCCTGCGGCAGCAAGGAAGAAGCTCCCATGGAGGAGATCACCGTTGAGACCGAGGTCGTGACCGACGAGACCGAGGAAACCACCGAAGAGACCACCGAAGAAGAAACTCCCGCCGAAGACATCACCGTGGACGAAATGGGTGATGAGACTCTGGACGATATTCTCGACAACGATATGTCCGTGGAGCTGCCCATCATGACTCCCGATGGTGAGTTCATCGAGGTGGAAGACTTCATCAACTCCGACGCCCCTGAGGCTGCTGCCACCGAGACTCTGACCGTGCTCAACAACATCTGGGCGCTGTACGGCGAAGGTGATAAGTTCGCTATCATGGGCGGCAATCCCGAAGCCGGCATTATGGATGCTCCCGGTGTCTATGATATGGCTTACGCAGAAAATCTGGGCTACAATCTGGTCATTCCTGCCGAACAGATCGCCAATGTGACCGAGGCTGCCACCATGATCCACATGATGAATGCCAACACCTTCACCTGCGGCGCGCTGAAGCTGGCAGAGGGTGTGGATGCTGCTGCTTTCGCAGCTGCTGTGCGCGACGCCATTCAGGGCAACCAGTGGATCTGCGGCTTCCCCGAGAAGCTGATCGTTGCCGATCTGGGCAACGGCTGCGTGCTGGTCAGCTTCGGTATGGCAGATGCCATGGGCACTTTTGAGGCAAAGTTGACGGAAGCTTATGCCGGTGCACAGATCCTGTACAACGAAGCCATCGCAGGCTAAAGGAAGATCTCATTTAGGCGCACCTTGGGTGCGCCTAAATTTATGATTGGAGAAACCCTATGCTCTTTTCCTCAATTCCGTTTTTGTATTATTTTCTGCCCCTTGTGGTGCTGATCTATTTCCTCGTGCCGAGGAAATTAAAAAACGCGGTGCTGCTCCTTTCCAGTCTGGTGTTCTATGGCTGGGGAGAGCCGAAGTATGTGTTTTTGATGGTTTTTACCATCGCGATGTTTTACCTGTGCGGTCTTCTGATCGGCAGAGCAAAGAAACAGGGATGGAAAAAATTCTGGCTCACCGTGTCGGCTGTCATCAGCGTGGCGCTGCTGGCTGTGTTTAAGTATGCAGACTTCTTTGTGTCGTCCTTCAATGCCGTCACAGGGCTGAGTGTGCCGCTGCTTCGTCTGGCGCTGCCCATCGGCATCAGCTTTTATACCTTCCAGAGCTTGAGCTACACCATCGATGTCTATCGCGGCAATGTGCCTGCCCAGAAGAATCCCATCGCCTTCGGCGCCTACGTGTCCCTGTTTCCTCAGCTGATCGCAGGCCCCATCGTGCGCTATGCCGATGTGGCGCGGGAGCTGGAGCACAGAACACATAGTGTGGATGACGCTGCCCTGGGACTGCGCCGCTTTCTGGTGGGTCTTGCCAAAAAGATCATTTTGGCAGACAGCTTTGCTCTGCTTATGGCACAGTTCCGCCAGTCCACAGAGCCGTCGGTGCTGTTTTACTGGATGTATGCCATCGCCTTTATGCTCAATATCTATTTTGACTTCTCCGGCTACTCCGATATGGCGATCGGTCTGGGACGGATCTTCGGGTTTCATTTTATTGAAAACTTCAACTATCCCTATCTGTCCAAAAGCGTCACCGAGTTCTGGCGGCGCTGGCATATGAGTCTTGGCAGCTGGTTCCGGGATTATATCTATATCCCCATGGGCGGCAACCGGGTCAGCAAGGCGCGGTGGATCTTCAACATCCTCACCGTCTGGATGCTGACAGGTCTGTGGCACGGTGCGGCATGGAACTTCGTCTTATGGGGACTGATGTTTGCCGTGCTGTTGCTTCTGGAGAAGTGGATCCCCGCGCTGCAGAAGCTGCCGGGTGTTCTGCGCCATGTGTATGTGCTGCTGGCGGTGTGTATCAGCTTTGTGCTGTTCAATGCCGAAAGCTTCGCTCAGGTGGGCAGCGACCTTGCCGGTATGTTCGGCTTATCGGGATTGCCGCTGGTTTCGGTGCAGACCATATACTGCCTGAGAAGCTACGGCCTGCTTTTTGTTCTTGGTGTGGTGGGGGCGACCCCTGTGGTCAAGCGCGCGGCGCTGCGTGTGAGTGAAACAAAGCTTGGCACAGTACTGGAATGGATCTGCATGGCAGGACTTCTGCTGGTGTGCACAGCCTATCTGGTGGACGGGTCGTTCAGCCCCTTCCTCTATTTCCGCTTTTAAGGAGGTGCTGGGATGCAAAGCAATAAAATTCACCGTCTTGGTGCCATGGTGTTGGCAGCCCTCTGGCTGGTGCTGACGGTCTTTGCGTGGTGCCTGCCGCCGCGGGCTCTGTCTGAAAGTGAGAGAAGACCCTTGGCGCAGCCGCCGCAGGTGACTGTGCAGGACATTCTGGACGGCTCTTTCATGAAGGAGTTTGAGACCTATGCCCTCGATCAATTCCCGGGCAGAGACAGTTTCCGAAAGCTGAAGGCGTTGTTCCATTACTATGCCCTCAACCGGGCAGACAACAATGAGATCTACCTTGCCGAAGATCACGCGGCAAAGCTGCTGTATCCTCTGGATGTGAGCGCTGTGGAGCTGGCCATGAGCAGACTGCAGCATGTGTATGACAAGTATCTCAAGGACGCAAATGCGCAGATCTATATGGCTGTCATTCCCGATAAGAGCTTCTATCTGGCGCCCGCACTTGGCTATCCCACCATGGATTATGATGCCATGTTCTCTTTGGTGCAGGAAAAAGCCCCTTGGGCAGAACACATTTCTCTGACCGATGTGCTGGATATTGAGGACTATTACAAAACAGATATCCATTGGCGGCAGGAAAACCTGCTTCCTGTGGCGCAGAAATTGACTCAGACCATGAATCTGACCGTGCCCGAGGAACAGGACTTTACCAAGGTTTCCGTTGACAGACCCTTTTATGGTGTCTATTACGGGCAGGCGGCACTTCCCATGCAGGCAGAGACCATGTATCTCATGGAGAGCTCCGTGACCGGTGCCTGTACGGTCTATGACCATGAGACCGGCAAGACCATGCAGGTGTATGACCCCTCCATGCTGGAAAGCAAGGATCTGTATGATATCTTCCTTGGCGGCGCCAAGAGCCTTCTGACAGTAGAAAATCCCAATGCCAAAACAGACAGGGAGCTGATCGTGTTCCGTGATTCCTTTGCAGGTGCACTTGTTCCGCTGCTTCTGCAGGACTATGCTGCAGTCACTCTGGTGGACATCCGGTATATCTCTCCGGAAGTTCTCGGCAATTTCGTGGAATTTGCAGGACAGGATGTTCTGATCCTCTACAGCACCACCGTGCTCAACACCAAAGGAATTTTGAAATAAGAAAAAGTCCGATGCACAGCATCGGACTTTTTTATTCAATTTGTGGGGATCTGACCGTGGTACTTTGCTTTGAGCACATTGTATGCATTGGCTTGGGTCGCCTGTATATAGGGCATGATCCAGATGTAGGCGATACCGAAGGTGATCGCGCCGAGCAGCGCCCAGCCGAAGAAGGATAAGTAGAGAATGAACAGCTCCATTTTGTGTCCGTCGGTCATGTCTTTGGACTGCTGGATGCACTCCAGAGCAGGCATTCCCTTGTTTTCTGCCAGAATGTACATGGACATGGAGTAGGAGTATGCTTTGATGATGCCGGGGATGATGAACAGCAGCGACCACAGGAAGGTGAACAGTCCTGTGAGGAACTGGACTTTGAAGGCTGCCCAGAAATCATCGAAGCCGCTGAAAGCATCTGTGATTTTAAGTTCCTGGTCTGCGACTACGTTCAGATAGACGCGCATGATGCTCAGTGCAAATGCCGGGGTGATCACGATGACGGAGATAATAGGCCCTGCCACGGGAATGATGCTGAGCAGTCCTGCCGCGATGGAAGAAATGGCGGCAATGAGAACAGCGATGACAAACAAAATGCCGATCTTACCCTTGATCTTCTGCTTTGCAAGACCTTTCAGATATGCCCGATCCATATAATCCTGATATTCCATAACACACGCTCCTTTTCTATATGGTGAACTAATTATAACATAACATGAAAAAAGGCAAGCATAGAAATATGCCTGCCTTTTTTGGTTATTTTGTCTTTTCTGCCTCTGTCGGGATGTCGCCTACGCCGGGGAGCACCACGGTGGGACGGTAGGCATAGGTGTTGAGGGTCTCGGGACTGGTGACGCCGGTCATGACCAGTACGGTGGACATGCCGCTTTCCAGACCGGAGATGATGTCCGTGTCCATACGGTCACCAACCATGACGGCTTCTGCCGAATGGCAGCCAAGCAGCCTGAGACCTGTGCGCATCATCAAGGGATTGGGCTTGCCGCAGAAGTAAGCCTTTTTTCCGGTGGCGATCTCGATGGGGGAGACCAGCGCACCGCAGGCAGGGGCGATGCCGTCTTCAATAGGGCCGGAGGCATCGGGATTGGTGCCGATGAGCTTGGCACCCTTGCGCACCAGATTGGTGGCTTTGGTCAGGGTGTCCAGGGTGTAGGACTTGCTTTCACCGATGACCACATAGTCCGGATCTACATCATTCATGGTGATACCGGCGTCATACAGGGCGTTGAGCAGACCTGCGTCACCCACGGCATAGACCGTGCAGCCGGGAGCCTGTGCCTTTAAAAAGGCAGCTGTGGCAAGGGCGCTGGTGTAGAAATGCTTTTCCGGCACATCCAGACCCATTCTTGCCAGCTTCTGCTGCAGCTCTCTGGGGGTGCTGCAGGAGCTGTTGGTCAGAAACAGGAATTCTTTCTTTTCCCGATGGAGCCAGTCGATAAACCGATCCACACCGGGCAGGACTTTATTGCCGTGATAGATGACACCGTCCATATCACAGATAAAGCCTTTTTTCTCATTAAAATCGATCATATTACTCTTCTTCTGCCACAATGGCGATGTGCAGCTCATCAAGCTGCTTCTGGCTGACGGCGGAGGGAGCGTCCATCATGACGTCCTGCGCCTTCTGATTCATGGGGAAAGTGATGACTTCGCGGATGGATTCCTCACCGCTGAGCAGCATGATCATGCGGTCGATGCCGGGGGCAGCGCCTGCATGGGGAGGTGCGCCGTAGGTGAACGCATTGTACATGGCGGGGAACTTTGCCTTCACATCTTCTTCGCCCAGGCCCACGATCTGGAATGCCTTGACCATGATCTCGGGATCGTGGTTTCTCACAGCACCGGAAGCGGTCTCGTAGCCGTTGACCACCAGATCGTACTGGTCGGCATTGATGGCAAGGAGCTTTTCCATATCGCCTTCGGCATCCAGCAGAGCCTGCATGCCGCCCTGAGGCATGGAGAAGGGGTTGTGGCAGAATTCCAGCTCGCCGCTCTCTTCGCCGATCTCGTACATGGGGAAGTCCACGATCCAGCACATGGCGTACTGCTCTTCGTCGAAGTGGCCGGGCACACGCTTGCCGATCATGTTGCGGATGACGCCTGCTGTCTTCTGCGCAGCCAGCTTTTTGCCTGCTGCCATGCACACGAAGCTGCCGGGCTTCAGATCCAGCTTCTGCACAAAGGCATCCTTGCACTCGACCAGGAACTTGGAGATGCCGCCGGTCAGCTCACCGTTTTCGTCCACCTTGACCCAGCAAGCCTTGTTGCCGGTCTGGACTTCCACATCCTTGAGCAGCTTGTCGATCCACTTACGGGCTTCGGTGAAGTTGTCCACAGCCACAGCCTTGACGGTAGCGCCTTCGAAGGGGCCGAAGCCGCAGCCCTGCACGATCTCGGAAACATCGGAGATCTCCAGATCCACACGCAGGTCGGGCTTATCGGAGCCGTAGCGCTCCATGGCTTCGTTGAAGGGAATACGGCGCAGGGGACCCTGATCCACACGGCTGCCGTATTTGCCGAACTTTTCAAAAATGGGGATGAGCACTTCTTCCAAAGTGGTCAGAACATCGTTCTGAGTGGCAAATGCCATTTCCATATCCAGCTGATAGAACTCGCCGGGAGTACGGTCGCCGCGTGCGTCCTCATCACGGAAGCAGGGAGCGATCTGGAAGTAACGGTCAAAGCCGGAGGTCATGAGCAGCTGCTTGAACTGCTGAGGAGCCTGAGGCAGAGCATAGAACTTGCCGGGATGCTTTCTGGCAGGCACCAGATAGTCACGGGCACCTTCGGGACTGGAGGCGGTCAGAATGGGCGTGGTGATCTCCAAAAAGCCCTTTGCGGTCATAGCGGCGCGGATGGCAGCGACCACGTTGCAGCGCAGGATGATGTTGCTCTTCACAGCGGGGTTGCGCAGATCCAGATAGCGATGCTTCAGACGCAGGGACTCTTCTGCCTCACGGCTGCGGTTGATCTCAAAAGGCAGCTCGTTGTGGATGCACTTGCCGAGCACTTCGATCTTGGTGGGCACCACTTCGATATCGCCGGTCGCCAGCTTGGGGTTCTTGCTGGCGCGCTCACGGACAACACCTTCCACGGAGATAGTGGTCTCCTTGTTCAGGGGCTTGACTGCGTTCATCATGTCTTCCGTTTCGATGACCACCTGAGTGGTGCCGTAGAAGTCGCGGACGACCACGAAAGCGAAGTTGGCGCCGACTTCACGGACAGTCTCCATCCAGCCGACGATCTTGACATTCTGACCAACGTGCTCCATGCGAAGCTCGTTGCAATTATGGGTACGGGATTGCATCATAATAGTATCCTTCTTTCTTTTGGATTAGTTTTCCACAATAACGGTGCCTGCATTCTTTTCTGCAAGACCTTTTTCAATGAGCGCAGCGGCGTCTGCAGCGGTGACGGTGACCTGTTCGCCCTTGGACAGATCCTTCACGGAGCAGGTGCTTGCGGCGATCTCGTCTTCGCCCAGGAAGATGGCATAGGGGATGCCCAGCTTGTCGGCATAGGACATCTTTGCCTTGAACTTCTTCTGCTCGGCATACAGCTGCACACGGATGCCCTGTGCGCGCAGCTCGGTTGCCAGCGTGATGGCAGGTGCCAGATCCTCGATCATGGGCAGGATGAGCACATCGGCGGGGGCGGTGTTGAGGGCGTCATTGAGCATATTCTGCTCACCCAGTACATAGAAAAGTCTGGTCAGACCGATGGAAATGCCAACACCGGGCAGCTGCTTGTCGATGTAATACTCGGCAAGGTTGTCGTATCTGCCGCCGGAGCATATGGAGCCGATCTCCGGGTGATCGAGCATACAGGTCTCATAGACCGTGCCGGTGTAGTAGTCAAGACCTCTTGCGATGGTCAGATCCACGGCGAAGTTTTCTTCCGGCACACCGAAGGCAGCCAGATACTTTGTCACGGTGGTCAGCTCGTCAAGACCAAGATCCAGCAGCTCATTCTTGCCGCGGTAGCCTTCCAGAGCCTGCAGTACCTGCTCGTTGCTGCCGGTGATCGCCATAAAGTCCAAAATGGCTTTTGCCTGTTCAGCCGTCAGACCGAGATCCTCGGTCAGAATGACGGTGACCTTCTCGGCGCCGATCTTCTCCAGCTTGTCCACCGTGCGCATGATGTCGCCGGATTTTTCCGTCAGACCCAGGGATGCGTAGAAGCCGTTGAGGATCTTGCGGTTGTTGACGCGGATCTGGAAGCGCTTGAGACCCAGGGTGGTGAAAGTTTTATAGATGATGGAAGGGATCTCCGCCTCGTTGACGATATCCAGCTTGCCGTCACCGATGATGTCGATATCCGCCTGATAGAACTCACGGAAGCGTCCGCGCTGTGCCCGCTCGCCGCGGTAGACCTTGCCGATCTGATAGCGGCGGAAGGGGAAGGACAGCTCACCGTAGTGCAGCGCCACATACTTGGCAAGAGGAACGGTCAGATCAAAGCGCAGAGCCAGATCGCTGTCGCCCTTTTGGAAACGGTAGATCTGCTTTTCCGTTTCGCCGCCGCCCTTGGCAAGCAGCACATCGGCAGCTTCGATGGCAGGGGTGTCCAGAGGGGTGAAGCCATACAGGGAGTAGGTCTTGCGCAGCACCTCCATGACGCGCTCCATCTGCACCTGCGGTGCAGGCAGCAGCTCCATGAAGCCGGAAAGTGTTCTCGGTTTGATGGTTGACATAATATTATTTCCTTTCTATGGGGAAGTGATAAAACAAAAATGCTCCCGCCCAATGATACATCTGTGCATATCATGGGACGAGAGCATGCGTTTGCATACTTCGTGGTGCCACCCACGTTCAGGGAATGATCCCCCTTATGTTCCGCGGAAAGCGCCGCGGTGCGTCGGCTCGGCAGGTGTCCTTCCCCCAAAGCAGCATGCGGAAGACTTTCAGCCGTGGTCTTCCTCTCTGCGGCAGCGCTGTGGGATACTGCTCCTGTGTCTTCGCCCAAAGGTTTATCGAAGTGTCTTTTTCGGTCTGATCAGTTCGCGCCAATCCAGATCGCCGCGCTGCAGACCCATGATCAGGATCTCGGCAGAGGCCAGATTGGTGGCACAAGGGACATTGTAGCTGTCACACAGGTGCAGCGTCTGCATCACTCTCTGATCTTCCCAGGGGTCGGTGCCGTTGGGATCGGAGAAGAGCAAAACCATGTCGATCTCATTGTAAGCAATGCGCACGTCCACCTGCTGGTGTCCACCCTGGTGGCTGGACAGGAACAGAGAAACGGGCAGACCTGTTGCATCGGCAACAAGGCGGCCTGTGGTGGCGGTGGCAGACAGATTGTGCTTTGCCAGAATGCTCTTATAAGCAGTGCAGAACTGGACCATCAATTCTTTTTTCTTATCGTGTGCCATCAAGGTAATGTTCATGCGTTCACCCCATATCAGTCGCAAAAAATAGGCTTACAGATCCAACAGGGCAGTTTTTCTGCCCATCAGTCGCAAAGTAATGTGTTTCACCGCTTCGTAGGCGCTCTTTCTGCCGGAGCGGGCAAGGGGCTTTCCGGCAGCCGCGGAAAGGCTGACTGCCTCATCCTCCGGAACGATGCCCAGCAGGGGAAGTCCTACGGTATCCATGCAGTCGTCCACCGTAAAGCGCAGACGCTTAAAGAAGCCGGTGCGGATGCGGTTGACCACGATTTTGGCTTCTGCCCGGGATACCTGCTCCAGAGCCTGTGCCGTTCTGGCGCCATCACGCAGGGCGGCAGGCTCGCCGCCGGTGACGACCATGGCAAGATCGGCATTGGCTGCGGCAAGGCGGAAGCCGGCACCCACACCTGCAGGTGCGTCGATCAAAACCCAGTCGTAATCATTTTTGGCATGAGAGATCATGGCGGAAAACGCCTCTGCGTCCAGATCTTCCGGCTGTGTGGTCACAGGCGCGGTGAGAAAATGCAGATGCTCAAACTTCGGATGCACAGCCGCCTTGGACAGGGGATATTCCCCACTCATGACGGCAGTGAAGGGCAGGGCAGGCTCCTGGGACATTCCAAGGGAGATGTCCAGGTTCCGCAGACCCACATCCGCATCGATGCAAAGGACCTTCTGCCCCAGCTTTGCAAGGCAGCAGGCGACGGCGGCGCACAGGGATGTTTTGCCCGTTCCGCCTTTACCGGACACAACGGCAAGGACTTGTCCCATGACGATGCCCCCTTCACATCAAAAATCATTTACATTATATACAAAACTTGGCGCGATTTCAAGATGAAACAGCGCCTTTTTAGGCGAAACTTACAAAAGATTCTCTGTATCGTCCAAAAAGGAAGGGCGGCTGCCGATGCAGCCGCCCTTTTATGCGAAATAATATTACTGAACGATGAAGTTGACGGACTTGTCACCCTGCTCGTCGGAGCCGAACTCATAGTCCTTGCCGGGCAGGATGGCATTGAGGATGATGCCTACGAGGGCAGCAACTGCCAGACCGGACAGGCTGATGGTAACGGAGCCGATGGCGAAGGTGATGGCACCGCCGCCGACAGGGGAGAACTTAATGCCAATTGCCAGAACCAGGATCAGTGCAGCGATGAGCACGTTGCGGCTCTTGGTGAAATCAACCTTGTTTTCGACCACATTGCGGACACCGACAGCGGAGATCATGCCGTACAGGATCAGAGACACGCCGCCCATGGTGGCGGTGGGCATAGCAGCAACGATGGCAGCGAACTTGGGGCAGAAGGACAGGATCACAGCAAACACAGCAGCGATGCGGATGACCTTGGGATCATAGACCTTGCTCAGAGCCAGAACGCCGGTATTTTCGCCATAGGTGGTGTTGGCAGGAGCGCCGAACAGAGCAGCCAGAGTGGTGGCAATGCCGTCACCCAACAGGGTGCGGTGCAGACCGGGATCGGCAACATAGTTTCTGCCGGTGGTGGAGGAGATGGCGCAGATATCGCCAATGTGCTCGACCATGGTTGCCAGAGAGATGGGGGCGATGGTAATGATAGCGGTGATCAGCATGGAGGGATCGAAGCCCTCACCGAAGATGGAAAGAGAGGTCTGGGACCATACGATGGGCAGACCGATCCACTTGGCTTCGCTGACGCTGCTGACAACAGCGGCACGGGAAGCAGGATCAATGATCACAGCAAACAAGTAAGAAGCGATCACACCAATGAGGATGGGGATGATCTTGATCATGCCCTTGCCCCAGATATTCAGAACGATGACCACGAGAATGGCGACCAGTGCGACGGGCCAGTTGGCAAAGCAGCTGTCCAAAGCGGTGGAGGACAGGGTCAGACCGATGGCGATAATGACGGGACCGGTGACAATGGGGGGGAAGAAACGCATGACCTTCTTTGCACCGAAGATCTTGACCAAAAGTGCCAGCAGCAAGTATACCAGACCTGCTACAGCAACGCCCATACCGGAGTATGTCAGAGGAATGTCCTGACCGGATGCGGTCACAAGACCATAGGCACCGAGGAATGCGAAAGAGGAACCCAGGAATGCGGGGACCTTCCGCTTGGTGATCAGATGGAACAGCAGAGTGCCCAGACCGGCAAACAGCAAAGTGGTGGCAACGCTCAGACCGGTGATAGCAGGAACCAGCACGGTTGCGCCGAACATGGCGAACATATGCTGCAGACCTAAGATCAGCATCTTGGCAGTGCCCAGTTCTCTGGCATCATAAATGCCATTTTCGGGGATGGGATTTTTAGACATATGATTTTCTCCTTTCTCTTGTGCCCATATTCAGAAAAAAAGACCGAAACAGTAAGAGTTTCAGTCAGTCTTCTCAATATGGAGAATCAAAGGGCATGAACACAGAAGTCAGCGTTGTCAGCATCATGTGTCGCACCCCTTTCATTTTACGGTTTTCATTATACCACACATTCGCCCAAAAGCAACAGAAAAAATTAGTTTATCCACAAGATATTGTGGTCATAATGAGAGCATAGGAGGGATACTTATGAATGTCAAGGATTGTATGAACCGCCATGTGATCGCCGTGGCGCCGGATGAGAGTGTGGCGGTGGCGGCAAGGCTCATGGCGCGGCACAATGTGGGAGCGCTTCCTGTGAGAGACCGGGACGGGGTTCTGTGCGGCATCGTGACAGACCGGGATATGGTGCTTCGGTGCATGGCGCTCAACCGCCCGGCAGAGACCACATCTGTCAGCAGAGTCATGACCAACCGTGTGGCTGCCGTGCCTCCGGATGCCAGCTTGAGCCACGCCGCCATGTGTATGGCAAGAGAGCAGGTGCGAAGGCTGCCTGTAGTGGAGGGCCGCAGACTGGTGGGCATGGTGTCTTTGGGAGATCTGAGCCATCGCGATGACTATGCCATGGAGGCGGCGGAAGCTCTCAGCGAGATCACCGCCAATGTGAAAAGCTTATAAAAAATGACGAGTTTCTTAGAAACTCGTCATTTCTTATAGGCTTATTCAGCGTCCAGATCTGCGAAATCTTCCAGTTCGTCTTCGGTGAAAACGGGGCCGTCATCTTCCATGAAATCATCGTCCCAGTCATTCTTGCAGCAGGGACACAGCTCCAGCAGGCGATCCCAGAAAACGACCACGAGGATCACTGCGCTGACAACGGCGGCAAGAGCACCGATGAGTACGGCGAGCTTGGTCTTCTTACCCATAGTAAATACCTCCGATCAATGATACTGATATTTTACTCCATATTCGGAAAAATAACAAGAGCTATTTTAAACCCTGACGATGTAGTCGTCTTTGCGTGCTCTGGCGGCAGCGAGAGGCGCGGCTGCGTAACCCAGGATGCAGTGGCCGATGCCGCGATAGCGCTCGTCGATGCCCCATTTTTTCAGCAGCGCCTTGCCTTCGGGAGAGTCAAATTCTTCTCTTGCCCGATGGATCCAGCAAGATGCCACCCCCAGAGTGGATGCTGCCAGCATCAGATTGCCCATGACAAGAGAGCCGTCCTCCGTCCAGGTGCGCACATCCGGATCTGCCAGAACGATGCAGACAGTGGGTGCGCCGTAGAAGGGATCGGCATCGGGCGTGCCCATGACGGCAGCGTTCATTCTGCGCAGCTGTTCGATGGTCTCGGCATCTTGCACCACCACGATCTTGGCTGCCTGTCTGCCCATGCCGCTGGCGGCATAGGTGCCTGCCAGCAGGATCTGCTGCAGCGCATCTTCTTCCACCTGCCGTGCCTCATAGCTGCGGCAGCTTCTTCTTTCCAACATGGCTTTGATAACTTCGTTCATGGTGTAAACCTCCTTGCGTGATCGCTGAATAAATCGTCGGTTACTTATACATACCCGTACATGCCTCTGACGGACACTTCTCCGGAAAAAATACGTTCCTTTGTTCCGTCTTCCAATGTGACCAGCAGCGCCCCTTCTTCATCCATGTCATCCACATGGGCAAGGCGCATCGTGCCGTTTTGATGCAGCTGCACATCCTGCCCGATGGTCAGACAGTGCGTTTTGTATTCCTGCATTTGGGCAGGTGACATCTGAGAAAGCTGATCGATGACTTGGGCGGCAAGACGGCTGCGGTCAAAGGCTGCTCCCAGCACCTCCAGAGAGGTGGCGGCCTCATGGGCAATGCCGCTGCAGTTGATGCCGATGCCTACGATGATGGCATCCCCACAAAGCTCCGTCAAAATGCCGCAGAGCTTTTTGCCGCCGCAGACAAGATCGTTGATCCATTTGATCTGCGGCGCAAGACCTGTCTCCTGCAAAATGGCGCGGCGGACGGCAACTGCCGCCATGGGTGTCAGCCGGAGATCCGGCTTTTGCCGCAGCAGCACGGACAGATACAGTCCCTGCCCCTTGGGAGAAAGAAAGCTGCGTCCCAGTCTGCCTCTGCCGGCGCTCTGGTGATCGGCGATCACCACCGTGCCGTGAGGTGCACCTGCTGCAGCGAGTTCTTTGAGATATTGATTTGTGGAGCCGACCGTGGCAAGAACGATCAGATGCTCTGCCCAGGGGTGGCCCTGAAGATGAGAAAGAACGGTTTCTTTTGTCATAATGCAAAAAATATGATATAGTATCCTAAGGTGATGGTATGAAACAAACTCGCAATTTGATCTTAGCGGCATTGTTTGCCGTGTTGACTGCTCTCGGCAGCTGGATCCGCATCCCCACGGGGATCTCGGCATTTACGCTGCAGATCTTTTTCTGTGCCATGTCGGCGCTGCTGCTGGGCAGCCGCTGGGGCATGGTGTCCCAGGCGGTGTATCTGCTGCTCGGCTTTGTGGGACTGCCTGTGTTTACAACAGGCGGCGGCATCGGTGTGCTGCTGACGCCCACAGGAGGCTTTCTCCTTGCCCTTGTGCCCATGGCATGGGTCATCGGCAGGGCGAAAACAAGGCCGTTCCGCGGATGCCTCATGGGGCTTGGAGTATTGTATGCCGTGGGTCTTCCCTATATGCACTTGATCGTTACCTGCTATCTGCAAAGACCGTGGAGCCTGTGGCAGACGCTGGTCTACGGAATGCTGGTGTTTTTGCCGTGGGATCTGGTGAAGCTCGCTTTAGCGGCATTTTTGTGCAAAAAGATCCGCCCAAGAGTATTGTAAATGGAAAAAAAGCCCTTGTCAACATCCCCCGTAGGGGCTTGCCCGGAAAAGCACCGTGTGATAAAATGACAAAAACATCCAAAGGAGCGCCATATGGAACATAGCCACGAACACGATCATGAATATCTCCATGCCCATGGCATTGCCCATTCTCACGACCATTCTCACGACCATTCTCACGACCATTCTCACGGTCATCCCCATGTCCATGAGAATCAGAAGGCTGTGCTCAACCGTATGGCGCGGATCATCGGACATATGGAATCCGTCAAGCGTATGGTGGAAGACGGCAGAGACTGCTCCGAGGTGCTGGTGCAGATCGCGGCGGTGAAATCCGCCATCAACAATGTGGGCAAGGTGATCCTGCAGGATCATATCAAGCACTGCATCGTTGATGCGGTGGAGCATGATGACGACAAGGCCATTGAAGACCTGTGTCAGGCCATGGATAAATTTATGAAATAAAAAAGTTCCGATGCACAGCATCGGAACTTTTTGTTTTATTCGTTCTCGAGTGAATACTCGGCGGCATATTCTGCCATCTGCTGAGAAAATTCGGCGCTTTCGTTCAGATCGCCGGCTTTCAGAGCGCCCAGATACTTGTGGGCTTCCAGCTTGCCCTCGGAGACCTGCAGCAGCTCCACAGCCACGTTGGAGCAGTGGTCTGCGGTACGGCGATAGGCGGTCAGAATGTCTTCCAGCACAAAGCCGTATTCCACAGTGCACAGACCGTCTCTCAGACGGCGGACATGGTTTGCCTTGACCTTGCGCACCAGTTCATCCACCACCTGCTCACGAGGCTCGACCTTGTGGGCTTTTTCCAGATCAAAGGAAACATAGGCATCCACCGTGCCGCTGAGAACATCGCTGACAGCGCGTTCCAGAACGGCGATCTCCTTTTTTGCTTCCTCGGAGAAGGAGATCTTTTTCATATCGATCTCTTCTGCGGCCTTGGCGATGGACACAGCGTGGTCGGCAATGCGCTCGACATCGGCAACAGATGCCAGCAGGATGTTCAAAACGCGGTTGTCCTTTTCGGACAGATTGCCGGAGGACAGTTTGATGAGATAGGTATTCAGAGCATCTTCATACTTGTCGGTTTTGTCCTCCAAGGCAAGGATCTGCTTCATCACATCTTTGTTGAAGCCCTTGGTCAGCCCCATGGCAAGAGACATGGCATCGCGGGAGGCGATCGCCATTTCACCTGCGATCTCATGGGAACGCTGGATGGCAACGGCAGGGGTTGCCAGCAGACGCTCGTCCAGCAGTACAGGGGTCTCTTCCTGCTTGTCATCGGGCACAGACCAGGTTGCCAGTTTGACCAGAAGCCCATTGAGGGGCAGCAGCACGGCTGTGGCTGCAATGTTGAAGCAGGTGTGGATCACGGCGATGTTCATGGCAGAGGCTGTGTTGTTCAGGAACTGCCAGGGGAAGAACAGCCCAATGCCGTAGAACAGCACCACAAAGATGAGAACACCGACCACGTTGAAATACAGATGCACCATGGCAGTACGGCGGGCGCTCTTGTTGGCACCGATGGCGCCGATGATGGCGGTGATGCAGGTGCCGATGTTCTGCCCGAGGATCACAGGCAGGGCGCTGCCGAAGGTGACCACACCGGTGGAGCACAGGCTCTGCAGAATACCCACGGAGGCAGAGGAGGACTGGATCACAGCCGTCAGAACAGCACCCACGGCAATACCCAGCAGGGGATTGGAGAAGGAGACCATCATGTTGGCAAACCATGCCTCTTCCCGCAGGAACTTCATGGAGCTGCTCATAAGATCCATGCCGGTCATCAGAGCCATAAAGCCGAGCAGGATGTAGCCGATGTTCTTTTTCTGCTCGCTTTTGGTGAACATGAACAGCACCATGCCCACAGCACCCAGCAGGGGAGCCAGCGTCGTGGGCTTGAACAGCTGCACCAGAATGCTGTCACCCTGCAGACCGCTCAGGGACAGGATCCACGCTGTGATGGTGGTACCCACGTTGGAGCCCATGATGACGCCGACAGCCTGCTTCAGCGTCATGATGCCCGTGTTGACGAAGCCAACGACCATGACGGTGGTGGCGGAGGAGGACTGAATCACAGCAGTCACTGCCATACCCAGCAAAAAGCCCTTGGGCACATTGGAACTCATTTTGGCGAGGATGGTCTGCAGCTTACCGCCTGCCGTCCGCTCCAGAGAGCTGCCCATCACGTCCATGCCGAACAGGAACAGGGCAAGACCGCCCAGCAGAGAGATCACATTCAGAATATAAGTTGTCATGTCTTTGCATTTCTCCTTTTTACTATTCTTTCCGGACAGTATTATAAAATGCACCAAGCTGTAAAACCATGGAGAATATGCAAAATGTATGTAAAATCTATGTAAAGTCAAAGGCTGTCACTCCGTCTCGGAGTGACAGCCTTTGTTAAAATGTGACGATCATGGTGGTGCCCTTGCCGGGGGTACTGTGTACTTCCAGCTTTGCGCCGTGATACTGCACGGCATGCTTGACGATGGAAAGTCCCAGCCCGGTGCCGCCCGATTGCTTGGAGTGGCTCTTGTCCACCCGATAAAAACGTTCAAAAATGCGATCGATATGTCCTTCCGGGATGCCGATGCCGGTATCTGCCACGGTCAGAACGGCATGGTCGTTTTCTCTGCAGACCGATACATCCACTCTGCCGCCCGGGACGTTATATTTGATGCCATTGTCGCAAAGATTGTAGATGATCTCATACAGCAGTCTGCGCACACCGGTGATGGTGCATGACTCTCCATGTACCTGCAGTGCGATCTGCGTACCATGGGCATCGGACAGGGTCTGTGCCACTTCTCGGCAAAGCTGCAGCAGATCCACGTTTTCACTGGGCATCGGTGCACCTTCATCCAGCTGGGACAGGCGAATGATATCTTCGATCAGCGCCAACAGTCTTGCGGCTTCCTTGCGGATATTTCCCACAAAGCGGGCAGTGTCCTCCTGCCGAACCAGTCCGTTTTCCAGAAGCTCTGCGCTGCCCATAATGGACTGCAGCGGTGTTTTCAGTTCATGAGATACATTGGCGGAAAACTCCCGGCGGGTCTGCTCGGCGCGCAGAGATTGGGTGATATCGAAAGCCAGCAATACTGCGCCAAGCACCTCACCATCTGACTCGATGCGGCTGAGATCAAATTGATAATCCCTGCCGCAGCGCTGTGCCCGTGCCATGCCGTGACCGTGGTCAAGGGCGGCATTGACGGCGCTGCGCAGGTCGGCACTGCGCTCTATGGAGAAAAAGCTCCTGCCTACGCAGGCATTGCCTGCATCAAACAGCCGTCCGGCGGTGGGGTTGATGCTCAGAATGGTACAGTCGCGGTCAAGCAGCACAAGACCTTCCTGCATATTGGTGGTGATCTGCTCAAATTCGTTGGCTTTCTGCCGCAGGGTCTGCACCTGCCGGTCGATCTGCAGACGCTGCTGATTGATGCGCCGCAGCAGAGGCGCGACCTCATCGTAGGCTTCGTTTTGCAGCGGATGCTCCAGATCCAGACGGTTCAGAGGCTCCACGATGGCTTTTGCCATCCTGCCTGCCAAAAAGGCGGACAGGGCAATGGCGATCAGCGCCACTATGATGATCGGCTGAAGCATCCCCAGTACCAGTGCACCCACAGAAGCCTGGGTGGAGGAAATACGCAGAACAGAACCATCAGAAAGCTTTTTCGCCTCATAAAAGGTTTTGCCGGTCAAGGTGGCAGAGTAGCGCTCGCTGCTGCCGCTGCCGGTCTCCAGAGCCTGGCGGATCTCCTCACGGTCAGCGTGATTCTCCATTTGCTCTGCCTCTGCACGAGTGTCAAAGAGCACCGTGCCGTTGGCTGCGACCCATGTGATGCGGAAGCGGTCTGCTTCCACATTTTCCAAAAAAGCGTTGCCATACTGCTCTGTGGCGGTGACGGCAAGGCTCAGCTCATCTTTCAGCTGCGCCACCTGTACCCCGGTAAAATGACGGTACATGACACCCATGATAATGGCAAGGCTCAGCAGCAAGACCATGGCTGCCACGAAGACTGTGGAGCGGAAGATCTTACTTGTCATGTCCTGCCTCCAGTCGGTAACCCACATTGCGCACGGTCTCGATTTTATGTCCGTATGTACCAAGCTTTTGCCGCAGGGTGCGGATATGCATATCCACCGTGCGCGTTTCGCCCAGGTAATCTGTTTTCCAGATGGTGGTCAGCAGCTGCTCTCTGGTAAATGCTGTGCCGGGCTGAGAGAGGAACAGCCGCAGCAGTTCATATTCCTTGTGGGTCAGATCAAGTCTTACACCATCGGCTGTGACTGTGTGTCCGACGGGATCCAGCACCAGCCCTTCCAACTGCAGCACGGCAGCCGCGGCAGGCTTGCAGCGGCGCAGCACTGCCTTGACCCGGGACACCATCTCCAGCATGCTGAAGGGCTTGACCAGATAGTCGTCCGCACCAAGCTCCAATCCCTGAATGCGGTCATACTCTGCGCCTTTGGCAGTTGCCATGATCACGGGAATGTGACTGAAGGCTTCCGTGGCTTTCATTTTGCGCAAAAGCGCAATGCCATCTGTGCCGGGAAGCATCACATCGAGCAAAACCAATTCCGGCACTTCGCTCTGCAGCGCTTCCCAGAATGTACTGCCGTCTTCAAATCCACGGGCTTCAAAGCCGGTGGAGGCGAGGGTATATAATTCAATGTCACGGATGCTGGCATCATCTTCCACACACCAGATCATAGGACACCTCCTGTTATGTTGCTGTTTCCAACATACTTTGACTTTGCCAAAATGTCAAGGAAAGGTTTTTGCACGATCATGCCTGCAGGATCTCCAATATGATCCTTGCCCCAAGGCGGAAACCGTCGCAGAATGCCTGTTCTGTTTCCTGTGCGGCGCAGTCTGCCTGCCCTTCCAGCACGACATCCAATTCCGGGGGCAGCTTGGAATCCAGCTGTTCCAGCACATGAGAAAAATGCTCATATTTTTGCAAAGTCGCCTGTCGAAGCTCCCGATATTCCGGGGTATTGACACAAAGCTGATCCAGCGGCGCAATGTTGCCGTAAAAAAGGTCTTGTAAGATAAAATTCATGATATCCCCTCCTGTCATTTATAACATAAATTATAACATATACTAATTGGAATTGTAAACATAAAATATGTTATAAAGGAGGGGTTGAGATGGAGGAAAAAACTTTAGTCATTCGTCCAAAGGGGGATGACGGATATCGTACGTTCTCAGTCAGGGTAAAAAGAGAAATCGTGGAGAAAATAGAAACAATAGCGAAACAGACGGGTCGGACAAGGAATGAATTGATCGGTATTTTTTTGAATTATGCTGCCGACCATTGTGAAGTGGAAAACAAATAATGGATAGTGTTTGCTTCGTTCCTTTTGCTGTGCGGCAAAAGGAACCAAAAGCGCAGTTAAGGAGGGACCCTTCCGATGGGTCCCTCCTTAACAATCCACCCCCACATACGGCCAAGAGGGGATCTGCGGATCCCCTCTTGGATCTCCCCTAAGGCGCATACAAGTGAGCAACCGCGCAAAGCGCGGCTCTTGGCGACTCGCAGGAGCGAAGCGTCATGGCGATCTCAAGGCAGGATCACAGCCTGCAGCAAAAAGAAGCCCTTCGGAGCGATGCTCCGAAGGGCTTTTGTATGTTCTTACATATCGAAGGGTTCCAGACCCAGGACGGGGTGACCGACCTCGGACAGGAAGGTCAGCAGTTCTTCGGGATCGCCGCTGCCGCAGGAGTTCTCGTCTGCGATCATGTCGCAGAAGTTCTCGATGCCGTACAGCTCCTTGGCGGTCTCGTTGACCTTGTCCTTGACCTGCTCCTTCAGTTCGCTGGGCAGCCAGACCAGTCTTGCCAGACCGCCTTCGGCCTTCAGGAACTTCTTGGAAGCGATGAAGTGCTTGCCGTGGCCCATGAAGCCGGGAGTCTGAACACCGCCGCCGGTCATGGATGCCATCTCGGAGAAGGTCATGCCCAGAGGAGTCATGCCTGCGAACTCACGGCAGGTGATGACAACGCCCATGGAGCAGGGCTCCACGCCGCAGATACACTCGAAGCAGCCGCAGGAGGTCATGGGATCCTCGAACAGGGAGTACAGAGTAACGTGCTCCAGAGCACCGTGAGACAGGTCGCACAGGACTTCGTCGATGTCCTCGTAACGGCCGACACGCTCGTCCAAGCAGCGTTCCTTGGTGACCACCTGGCAGGGACCGTTGGGATCCAGCTCGTAGGTAGCCTTGGCGTCCAGCCAGGAAACAGCGCCGCACAGACCCAGACGCTCGGGGGTAACGATACAGACATGGCTGGGGGAGAAGGCCTGGCACATGATGCAGGAATAGAAGACAGGCACGGACTCGTCAGTCATGGACTTCAGACGCTCGTCACGGGCATCGAAGACCTTGTTGGCGCCCTTGCGCAGCTCGTTGTTCTTCTCTTCGCCCACCACGATCTTGACCTGGCACTTGTCCACAACAGCCTCGAACTCGGACTTGATCTTGGCATACAGGATCTCACCGATGTGCTTGAAGCGGAAGCCTGCGTCAAAGGCAGCCTTGGAGATACGGATACGGATCATGTCGCGCTGACCGGTGTGCATGACACCTTCTGCGCAGTTGAGGAATGCATGGATCTTACGTTCCATAACAGGCTCGAAGTCGGGCTGCATAGCCTTGCCGGCGACTTCGATGGTGTAGGACAAAGATGCCATGGAGCCGACTTCCAGTTCGTCCAGCTCGGGGCCGACGACTTCGATCTTGTGGTCTTCCACATCGGCGGCTTCCTTGGTCTGGACCAGCTCGAAGCAGTCCACCTTGGCGCCGTAGATGTCCACCTGCATGTCAGCCTTACGGATGACTTCGCCTTCGAAGGCGGAGGAGTAAGCCACGGGGATGTCGATCTTGGTGATCTTCAGCTTGATGCCGCGGGCCTCCAGAGAGGTGTCGATCCAGTCATTGTAATCATCATAGATGATCAGAGACTTGGGCACAGCCCACATATCGTCATGGTCGTTGGTGATGACGGGGAAGCCCAGCTTGATGGCGCCGGCGCCGCAGGCGACGGTGATATCATTGACAGGCTTGAAAGCGTTGACGAACGCATTGATGCGGTCGAAGGTGTAGCGATGGAAGCCGTCGCAGTCGCCGGGCTGGATGTTGCCGAAGATCATAGCGGCACGGACGACCAGAGAGATGACGTGGCCGACAGCCCAGATGTCCTGGCCGACGGGAACGACACGGACGGGGAAGCCCATGGACAGGCCTGCTTCGTAAGCCTGGTCGATGATGCCGCCGATCAGGAAGACGAAGATACCGCGGGACTGATAGCCCTTAATGAGAGCGGCAGCCTCTTCGGTGGTGGGAGCGGGCCCAATGATGACAACGAAGCCGGGGATATCACCGGTGACCAGAGGAACGCCCAGTTCACGCACTTCGGCGTCGGTCATGTGGCCCCAGTACTTACGGTCGGGGGAGCCTGCTTCGCCGTAGGGAGCGGGATCGCGGGCATACTTGCAGGCCTCGATCATCTCAGCGGCGATGGCAGTGCCGACACCGGACTGGAAGATGGAATTGGTGCGGGGCTCGCGGAGCATCATGGCCTTCACATCGGCCAGAGCTTCCTGCAGTTCACCAACGGTGGTGACCTTCTTGCCGATGTAGGCATAGATGCAGGAGAGGAAGTAAGCGGTGCTGGGCATGACCATAGGAGCGGAGGTGCCCAGTTCGGCAGCTAATTTATTGACTTCTGCCTCGGCTTTGGCGAACATCTCGTCAGAGCCGCAGAAAACTCGATCAAACAAGTGTCTAGCCATTTGATTCATTCCTTTCAATATCATTCTTGGGAGTCGATAACAGCCTTGATGGCGCGGACCTCGTCCACGGCAGCCTGGCTGCAGTCATATGGGGAGAGACCTTTACGGTCGGCGTCGATAACGTCAGGGTTATAGCTCATGAAGCCCAGCAGATCTTCGGCAGGGATGCGGCTGCGGATGAACTCCCGGTCGGAGTCATCGCGGATTTTGTTGGCGACCACGCGGACTTTCTGCACACCGATGTCCCTGGCAAGCTGCTTGATCCGCTCGTAGGTCTGGATGCTTCTGGCGCCCGGCTCGATGACCACGATAAACTGGTCCATCATAGAGGCGGTGCCTCTGCCAAGATGCTCCAGCCCTGCTTCCATGTCCATGATGACCACATCGTCCTTGCGGAAGACCAGGCTGGACAAGATCGCCTTGAGCATCACATGCTCGGGGCAGACACAGCCGGTGCCGCCGGTATCGATGGTGCCCATGACCAGAAGCTTCACACCGTTGATGTCCTTGGACAGCTTATCCGGCAGATCGGAGACCTGAGGATTGAGCTTATAGAAGGTGTTGGACTGGTTGGCTGCGGTACGTTCTTTGGCAAGCTCTTTCATCTTGGAGACGGGGACGATGGAGTTGACCTCCTCCTCCGTCAGTCCAAGAGCCAGACCCAGATTTGCATCGGGATCCACATCGGCTGCCAGAACGTTGCGGCCCTCATCGGCGTATAATCTTGCTAAGGTGGAAGACAGTGTGGTCTTGCCCACGCCGCCCTTGCCGGTGACTGCTATTTTCATGAATTATGACCTCGGATTATTTGATCAGATACCCAGAGCGGCGCGCTTGGCTTCGATGTCTTCGATCATCAGATCGCCCAGCTTTTCGATGTCCAGCTCAACGGTGTAGTTGGCTTCGCACCACTGCTTCACGCCGGTCTCGCCCTGAAGGAGCTCGGTGACTTCGGAAGAACCCTTGGAGTAGGGATCGACACCCAGGTAGGTATTGATGCCGGTACCGACAACGTAGTTGCCGATGGAAACGGCCTTTTCGGACATCCACTCGGGAGCGCAGCCGCACAGAGGCAGCTGGGAGATGTTGCAGCCCCAATCCTTTGCCAGATCGGAAGCCAGGATCATCATACGGGAGATGTCAACGCAGGAGCCCATGTGCAGAACAGGAGGAATACCAACCAGTTCGCACACACGCTTCAGACCCTCACCGCAGAATTCCTTTGCGTCGGGATCCATCAGACCTGCCTTGGCAGCAGCCTGAGCGGAGCAGCCGGTGACGACCACGATGATGTCGTTCTTCAGCATCTTCTTCATCAGCTCGATGTGAGCGGTGTCGGGACGGACCTTGGGGTTGTTGCAGCCGACCATGGCAACAGCGCCGCGCAGGACGCCTGCCTTGACAACGTCTGCCAGGGGCTTCAGAGTGCCCATTTCGTCAACGTGGGTGTTGCACACGCCGTCGAGGGTCTTCTTGATGGTCTCAACTGCGTAACCGACACGAGCCTTGGTCTTCTGGTTGGGGATGTTGACCAGCTCGGGCTTACGGTTGACGAAGTTCTCAACAGCCATCTTCACGATCGCCTTTGCGTTCTCGCCTGCGGTCTCAGCGCTGAAGCGGTAGAACTCGGAGTCGGGGATACGGGCGATGTCGGAGGTGGTGATGAACTTGGTGTGGAAGCACTTGGACAGGGGGCCCAGTGCGGGGAAGATACACTGAATATCAACAACGATGGCTTCGCAGGCGCCGGTCAGGACAACATTTTCCTGGTTCAGGAAGTTGCCTGCCATGGGGATGCCGTGACGCATGGCAACTTCGTTGGCGGTGCAGCAGACACCGGCGATGTTGATGCCCTTGGCGCCGACGGACTTTGCCAGAGCGATCATCTCGGGATCCTGTGCGTAGTGCACGATCATCTCAGACAGGGAGGGGTCGTGACCGTGGACGATGATGTTGACCATGTCCTTGTCCATAACGCCGATGTTAGCCTCGGTGTCCATGACCTTGGGAGTGCCGAACATAACGTCGGAGAACTCGGTGCCCATCATGGAGCCGCCCCAGCCGTCAGCCAGACCGGAACGGATGGACTGGTGGATCAGAGCTTCAGCCTCGGAAGAGCAGCCCATGTGAGTCATGTGCAGGGACTGAACAACTTCGCGGTCAATGGCGCGGGGACGCAGATCAGCCTTGTCCCACAGCTCCTGCGTATGGGGATGAGCGCGGTCGGTAAACTTCTGGTGGCCGAAGGGCTTGCCGTATTCCATCAGACCGATCTCAGCCATCTCATGAGCCAGATCGTAGATGTCCTTGCCTTCGGTCTCAACGCCCCATTCCTTGGCGATGCGGATCAGCTTTTCAGGATCCTTGACCTGATAGTTGCCGCCTTCGCGGGTCTGGTGCAGAGTGTGCATGATCTCACGACCGTGGTCGGAGTGGGTGGCGGTGCCGCCGGCGGTGAAGCGCAGGTAGTTTCTGCCGACGATGCCGTGGACGTCGCAGCCGCAGATGCCGCGGGGAGCCTTGGGGGTGATGCGGCAGGGGCCCATGGAGCAGATACGGCAGCAGGTGCCTGCTTCGCCGAAACCGCAATGGGGGCTCTGGTTTTTGGAACGCTGCTGCCAGGTGTCAGCGCCGACCTTTTCGGCGTTTTCCAGCAAAGAGGCAGTCGCTTCTTCCATTTGCTCAACTGTGATTAAGCGATCCCAATCTTTCAATGTAGTGTCCTCCTACTCTAATAATATGTCGCTTTTTACCAATGCCGGGCGAAGGGATGCCGACACGGGCAGACTGCCCCTATAAGGGCAGACTAAGTTCACTGTACATATTCTAACAATCTTTGCCCTTGAAGTCAACGGCAAACAGGCAAAGATTTGTTATTTGGGAACAATCACCAAATCCCCCCGGGAGGCTTTTGGGAAACAGTAAAGAATCCCTACCCGGAAGGCGGATAAATAAAGTGCCCGGGGGTGTTTTCCCGGGCACTTGAAAGGTCTTTTTACACGTTGTGTACGTTGATATGAGGATAGGTGACCTGCACGCCGTTTTCCGCGTAAGCGGTGCGGACACGGTCCATAATGCGGAAGTAGGCGTCCCAATAGTCGCCGGTCTTGACCCAGACGCGGACGGTGTACTCAATGGCGCTTTCGCCGTACTTGCTCAGCTCTGCAAACACAGGCTGATCCTGCAGCACAAGGTCGATGGAGGCTGCTTCGCGCAGGGCCTTTTTGACGGTGTCGGGATCGGAGTCATAGGAGGCGGAGAACACAAAGTCCACGCGGCGGATGTCCTCAGCCGTCACATTGGTGATGACGTTGGAGGTCACGGCGCTGTTGGGGACAAGGATCACTTGATTGTCCAGCGTATGCAGCTTGGTGTGGGTGATGCCGGTCTCCACGATGGTGCCGGTCTGACCGCCCACGGTGACGAAGTCACCCACCTTGAAGGGCTTGGCGCCCAGCAGAACAACACCGGAGAAGAAATTGGACAGGATATCCTGAATGGCAAGGGACACGGCAACGCCTGCGATGGACAGCACAGCCAGCAGGGAGGAGACGTTGATGCCAAGGCTGGATGCCACGATCATGACTGCCACGAACAGCAGCAGGATCTTGGCGACGGAACGGATGATGGCGTGAAGACTTTTGTCCAGCTTGCTCTTGAGCAGGATCTTGTCTGCCACCTTCAGCAGAATCTTCACGGCGATCAGACAGATGACCAGCACCAGCAGAGGCTTGATGAGGGCGGTCAGGGACAGGGATGCGAGCATGGCGGTAATAGAACCCATAATGTGTCACTCACTTTCTTTTGTAATTATTCCTCAACAGGGGCTTCCTCCGACGCCTCGGCATCGTCGGAAGGTTCCTGCGGAGCTTCCAGTTTTTTCTTGTCTGCATTGACGTAGGTCATGAACTCGTCGCCGGTGATGGTCTCCTTCTGCAGAAGGAACAGGGCGATCTCATCCAGCAGCGCGCGGTTTTCCTGCAGTACGCTGCAGGCGGTCTCATAGCACTGCGCCAAAAGTTTCTTGACCTCTTCGTCCGCTTCTGCGGCAGTAGGGTCGGCACAGTTCATCATGGTGCTGCCGTCCAGATAGGGATTGGACACGGTGGACAGCGCCATGAGTCCAAACTTGTCGCTCATACCGTACTGGGTGATCATGCGTCTTGCCAGCTCCGTGGCGCGCTCAATGTCGTTGGCAGCGCCGGTGGTCATGGAGCCGAACACAGTCTGCTCTGCGGCGCGTCCGCCCAGCAGGGTCTGGATCTCGGTCAGCAGTTCTTCCTTGGTGGAGAGGAACTTTTCCTCCTCCGGCATATGCAGGGTGTAGCCCAGAGCGCCGGAGGTGTGGGGCACGATGGTGATCTTGGTCACAGGCATGGTGTGCTTCTGCATGGCAGATACCAGCGCGTGACCTACCTCATGGTAAGCGACCATGCGCTTTTCCATGTCGGTCAGCACAGTGCCCTTCTTTTCCGTGCCTGCAATGACCACTTCGAAGGAAACCAACAGGTCTTCCTGGTTGACGGCTTTTCTGCCTTGTCGCACGGCACGCAGGGCAGCTTCATTGACCAGGTTTGCAAGATCCGCACCCACAGCGCCTGCTGTCGCCTGGGCGATCTTGTTCAGATCCACATCCTCTGCCAGCTTGATGTTCTTGGTGTGGACCTTCAGCGTCTGATAGCGGCCTGCCAGATTGGGGCGGTCGACCTCGATGCGGCGGTCAAAACGGCCGGGACGCAGCAGCGCCTTGTCGAGGATCTCGGGACGGTTGGTGGCAGCCAGAATGACAACGCCCTTGCTGCTGTCAAAGCCGTCCAGCTCAGCCAGCAGCTGGTTGAGGGTCTGCTCACGCTCGTCGTTGCCGCCGAAGCGGGAGTCTCTCGTTCTGCCGATGGCATCGATCTCATCGATGAACACGATGGCAGGTGCAACTTTGGATGCCTGCTGGAACAGATCACGCACACGGCTTGCGCCAACGCCCACGAACATCTCCACAAAGTCAGAGCCGGAAATGGAGAAGAAGGGGACTTTGGCTTCACCTGCCACAGCCTTGGCCAGCAGGGTCTTGCCGGTACCAGGGGAACCCACCAACAGGGCGCCCTTGGGTAGCTTGGCACCGATGGCGGTGTATTTCTGGGGATTGTGGAGGAAGTCAATGATCTCTACCAGAGATTCCTTTGCTTCATCCTGACCTGCCACATCGGCAAAGGTGATGCCGGTCTCTTTTTCCATATAGACCTTGGCTTTGCTCTGACCGATGCCGCCAATGCCGCCACCGCCGCCCATGCGTTTGCTCATGGAGCCCATAAGCAGCCAGAACAGCACATAGAAGATCAGAATGGGGAACACCCACGACAGCAGGAAGGACAAGATGGGGTTCATCTCTTCTTCCAGATGGGCATCGGTGATGACACCGCTTTCCCGCAGATCTCTTTCCAGCTCGTTGGTGGTCATGTTGGGGATGAGACCTGTATAGTAGACCACCTGCTGTGCCGTGTCCTTTGCCTCTTCTTCCTTGGTCAGGATCAGAATACGGTCGCGCTGGAATTCCACCTCCGCGATCTCGCCGTTTTCTGCCATGGTGTAGAACTCGGAGTAGGTCACAGGCTTCAAATAGGAATTGCTCACAGTGGAGTAGACCATATTGAAAATCAACGTGAAGATCAGTGCTGCGGCGATGATGAAAAGAATGCTTTTGGATTTTTTCTTGTTGGGATCCTTCTTGGGATCAGAGCCTTTGGGACGATACTGATTTTGGTCGTTATTCAAGACATTATCTCCTTTTCTCTTTGAATACGCTCTTTGAGTCAATACTATCATACAAATATTTTTGTTACAAGGAAAAAGGGGGGATATTTCCTGTAAAATTTCTGTGAATGTGGCTGCAACATTTTTTGTCGCTTTTGCTTGTAAGTGTCGGTCAACTCTGCTATACTATAAAATGGTGTAATTTCAGTTGCTCGGCATTTTTAAGAATGGGAGAGAACAGCTATGGATAACAGAAAAGATCGCCGTCCCGTGAGAGAACGTGAGCCGCGGGAACTGGCTGAAGATATGATCGAAGGGCGCAATGCTCTGACAGAAGCCCTGAAAAGCGGCAGAACCATCGACAAGGTGTTTGTGGCTGCCGGCGATACGGATAAAGCCCTTGCCCGTCTTTCCGCCATGGCGAAGGACGCAGGTGCCGTGGTGGTGGCGACAGACCGCCGCAAGCTGGATCAGATGAGCCCCACAGGCGCCCACCAGGGTATTATGGCACAGGTTGCCGCTCATGAATACGCCACGGTGGATGAGATTCTCCGCCGGGCAGAGGAAAAGGGCGAAGCGCCGCTGTTGGTTTTGTGCGATGAATTGTCTGATCCTCACAATCTGGGTGCCATCATGCGTACAGCCGAGTGCGCCGGAGCCCACGGTGTGATTATCCCCAAGCGCCGCAGTGTGGGACTGACTGCTGTGGTGGCAAAGACCTCGGCAGGCGCTGTGGAATATATGCCTGTTGCCCGTGTGAGCAATATGGCAGCCACCATCCGCGATCTCAAGCAGCGCGGTGTGTGGGTCTTCGGCACGGCTGCCGAAGCAAAGACCGATCTGTATCATGCCGATCTCAAGGGCGCTGCAGCCATCGTCATCGGCAATGAAGGTCAGGGCATGAGCCGACTTGTGGCAGACAGCTGCGATGTGCTGGTGTCCATTCCCATGAAGGGTAATATTTCCTCTTTGAACGCTTCCGCAGCAGCGTCCATCCTGCTGTATGAAGCCGTCCGCCAGAGAGGATAAGCAAACCAATCGGAGAACTGTATGAAAAAGAAACCTCAGGAGCCTTTGGAACAACTGAATAACCATGCTCCCGAGGAGCTTGTCCCGGAGGAGGTCACCTACGATCTGGAGGATATCATTCGGGAGTTTGGCGGCTGGAGCAAACGGGGCACTGAACCTGCTCCTGCACCGGAGTCCGCCCCTGCACCGGAGTCCGCCCCTGCACCGGAGCCTGTGGAGGAGACGGAGGTCATGCGCGTTGCCGCATCCGAATCTTCCAAAGAGGAAAAACCCAAGCAGGAAGCCAAGGATCTGACCGGTGATACCATCCGCTTCCGTATTGTGACGGAGGAAGAAGCTGCCGCGTCTCTGGAGCAGGAAGAGCCGCCTGCCGCTGTGCAAATGCCGGAAGAGCCGGAGCCTGAGCAGGATGCCAAGCTCCTGCGCGCGGCAAAGCGAGCCAAGCGGCGCAGCGAGCTGCGTCTGAAACGGCAGGAGCATCAGCGCCGCAAGGCACAGAAGGCTGCCCTGCGCGCTGCCAGACGGGAAGAGCCCGAGGTGGTCTACCCCTCAGCGCAGGAGGCTTGTGCCGACTATGCCAAGGTTGGATCTTTGCGGCTGCGGCTGATCTTGTCGGCTGCCATGTGCGTAGTCTCTGCAGTGGCACTGCTGCTGGGCAGCGGGCCTGTCGCGGGGATCGATCTGACCTTCCAGAGCAGAGGCTTTTCCACGGTCATTCTGGCAATGCTCATGGTGCAAAGTGTGATCTCCTATGAGATCTTCATCCGCGGGATCTATCAGGCACTGAAAATGCGCTTTGATCTGAACAGCTTCATGGTTTTGACTGTGCTGGTCAGTATTGTGGATGGCTGTGTTGCAGCCGCCGAGGGACGAATTCCGTTCTGCACGGTCCCGGGCATTTTGCTGCTGGTGTGCCTGTGGAGCACGCTTCTTGAAAAGAAAGCCAAATATACAACGCTGAAGACTGTTCTGTCTATGGAAAATCCCGTAGCAGCGGCAAAGCAGGAAAAGGCATGGCACGGACTGGACTGCATCTTCCGCAAGGCAGGCTCTCTGGATGCCTTCACCGCCATGCTGGAGACGCCCGATGCCGCCCAGAAGACCATGCGTGTGTATGCGCCTGCTGCAGCCGTTGTGACCCTTCTTCTGGCAGCCTTTGCGTCGATCCGGGGGCAGGGAGAGTTCCTGTGGTCGTGGACGGCACTGCTGACGGCGGCTCTGCCGGCAGGTGGCTTTATCGCCTGCTGCAGACCCTTCTGCATCCTTTCCAAACAGCTGCAGCAGGACGGCGCTGCCATCTGCGGCTGGCGCGGTGCCAAGACGCTGAGCGGTGAGTGCGGCATTGTCATTACGGATCTGGATCTGTTCCCCAAAAACAACATTTCCATGAACGGCATGAAAATGTACTCCGATCTTCCTACCCGTCAAGTGGTGGGCTATGCTACGGCGGTGATCAAGGCAGCCGGAAGCGGTCTGCTGCCTTTGTTTGAAGAGGTCATGAAAAACGAGGACGGACGGCACTACACAGCCGATTCCTTCCATCAGTATGAGGGCGGCGGACTTGGCGCGGAGATTCGCGGCGATGTGGTGCTGTTGGGCAGCCTTGCCTTCATGCGGCTCATGGGCGTCCATGTGCCGGAGGGAACAAGAGTCCAATCGGCGCTGTATATTTCCGTCAACAAAGAACTGGTGGGTGTGTTTGCGCTGACCTATCAGCCCTCAGCAGGAACCAGAAGCGGGCTTGGACAGGTTCTGCGCAGCGCAGGTCTGACCCCTGTGCTGGCGACCCGTGACTTTATGATCACCCCGGCGCTGGTGAAAAAACGCTATAAGATCTCTGTGGATCGAGTGGAATTCCCGGTGGTGGCAGAGCGCATCGCTCTGTCTTCCGAGGAAGCCGGCAAAGACGGTATTCAGGGTGCGTTGATGGCAAAGGGCAGCTTCCTGAGCTTCGGCTCGGCAGTTTCCTGCGGACGGCTTTTGCGAAAGACAGTCCATTCCGGTGTGGCGCTGGCAGTATTCTGCGGCATTTTGGGCATGGGATTGATGGGAGTCTTGACGTATCTTGGCTCTGTTTTGGCACTTTCTGCGGTGAATCTGCTGCTGTACCACTTGATTTGGCTGGTTCCGACTCTGCTTGTGACCGGACTTGTTGGGAAATCTTAATAAATTTTGCTTTCCATTTTCGCCAATTAGCACAAATCTTTTGGGAATTGGGCAGAACGAAACTAATTTCGTTGCAATCACCATGGAAATCAATTATAATATTGTGTATTGGCGGCATAGAGCCGCTGCACAGAGTCCACGCTCTTCTTTGGACTCTATGGAAAGGAGAAACAACACTTATGAGCTACACTGCTAAGAACATTCGCAATATTGCACTGCTGGGTCATGGCGGCGACGGCAAGACCATGCTGGCAGAGGATATGCTGTATCTGACCAAGGGTTCTGACCGCCTCGGTTCCATCGCTGACGGCAACACCGTTTCCGACTTCGATCCCGAAGAGATCAAGCGTCAGTATTCCATCTCCACCTCTCTGATTCCCGTGGAGTTTGAAGGCACCAAGATCAACCTGCTGGATAACCCCGGCTTCTTTGATTTCGCAGGCGAGATCGTCCAGTCTCTGCGCGTGGCTGACGCCGGCATGATCGTTCTGTCCGCAAAGGGCGGCATCGCTGTCGGTGCTGAGAAGGCTTGGAAGTCTCTGAAGGACGCCAACCTGCCCACCATGTTCTACATCTCCAAGATGGATGAAGACAACGCCAACTACTACAAGGTCGTTGACGATATGCGCGCCATGTTCGGCAACTCCGTCGTGCCTCTGCAGTTCCCCATCATGAACGGTGAGAAGTGCGTGGGTCTGGTGGACGTTCTGTCCAAGACTGCCCGCGACACCCAGGGCAATGACATGGCTCTGACCGCAGAAGCTGAAGAGCGTCTGGAAGAGTATCTGGCTGAGCTGTCCGAGCAGGTCGCTGAGACCAGCGAAGAGCTGATGGACAAGTTCTTTATGGAAGAGCCCTTCACCATGGACGAACTGATTCAGGGTCTGAAGGACGGTCTGAAGCAGCGTTCCATCACTCCCGTGTTTGCAGGCTCCGCTCTGGCAGGCTACGGCTCCAAGCGCGTCATGGAATACATCGTCAAGTTCTGCCCCAATCCTCTGGAAGGTCTGGCTATGCAGGGCGAAGAGGGCGAAGAGATCGCTCTGGATCCCAACGGCAGCCCCGTGGCTTTCGTCTACAAGACCATCTCCGACCAGTTCGGCAAGAACTCCTACTTCAAGGTCATCTCCGGTGAGATCACCGAAGGTATGGCTGTGACCAATGTCCGCACCGGCGGCAGCGAAAAGCTGTCCAACATCTTCTTTGCCAAGGGCAAGAACCAGACCAAGACCGCCAAGATCGCCTGCGGCGACATCGGCGTTGCCACCAAGCTGGCTTCCGTCAAGACCGGTGACACTCTGGCTGCCGGTAAGGCTGCTGTCATCAAGGGCATGGATTATGCAGAGCCCTGCTACAAGATGGCGATTTACGCCAAGGTCAAGGGTCAGGAAGACAAGATCGCTGCCGGTCTGACCAAGCTGAACGAAGAAGACTGCTCCTTTGTTTACGGCACCGATGCCGAGACCAAGGAAATGACCATCGCCGGTGTCGGTGACATCCATCTGGGCGTCATCTGCTCCAAGTTGGCAAGCAAGTTCAAGGTCGAAGCAGAGCTGCGTCCTGCAAAGATCGCTTACCGCGAGACCATCAAGAAGAGAGTCGAGATCCACGGCCGTCATAAGAAGCAGTCCGGTGGTCACGGCCAGTTCGGTGACGTTCATATCCGCTTCGAGCCCCAGTCCGAGACCGAAGATATGATCTTCGCTGACGAGACTGTCGGCGGCTGCGTGCCCAAGAACTTCATCCCCTCCGTTGAAAAGGGTCTGCGCAACTGCATCGGCAAGGGCGTTCTGGCAGGCTATCCCATGGTGTTCTTGAAGGCTACTCTGTTCTTCGGCTCCTACCATCCTGTCGACTCCTCCGATATGGCATTCCAGACAGCAGCTGCTGTTGCTTATAAGGAAGGCATCCCCACTGCAGGCCCCACCCTGCTGGAGCCCATCGCTGAGCTGAAGGTCCTGGTGCCCGATGCAAACATGGGTGATATCATCGGCGACCTGAACAAGCGCCGCGGTCGTGTCATGGGCATGAACCCCGCCGGTGACGGTCAGCAGATCGTGGAAGCAGAAGTCCCCGTGGGTGAAATGTCCTCCTACGCCATCGACCTGCGTTCCATGACTCAGGGTAGAGGCTCCTACTCCATGAAGTTCGTCCGCTATGAGGAAGTTCCTCAGATCAACCAGGCGAAGATCATCGAAGACGCCAAGAACGCGGAAGAAGACTAATTCCAAATATAACAGCACCACCTGCGGGTGGTGCTGTTTTTATGTACTATATAAATACGAACAACGCTTCACCGGGCATTTATATGCCCGGTGAAGCGTTGTGATATTCTCCGAGAAAGCGTGCAGTATTGCTCCAAAGGGAAAACAGATGTTTACTTGTGTGCATAAAGCCAGTTTTGTGCTGTTTCGATGAATGCCTGTGCCACAGGGGAGAGATCGCCTTCCGGCACGGCAAGGGCAATGGTGCGGCTGGCGGCAGGGGAAAGGGGGCGCACCTCCAGATTTTGCGTTCTGTCCTTGATCAGCAGTTGGGGCACGATGGAAATGCCAAGGCCCTGCTCCACCATGGCAAGAATGGCATAGTCATCCTTGGTGGTGTATTTGATGTTGGGGCGGACACCTGCCTTGTCCAGCGCCCTGTGGATATCGTGGGAGGAGCTTTGCAGCAGACTGATAAAGGGATCCTCTGTCATAGCTTCGATGGGGATGCAGTGCATCCTTGCAAGAGCATGACCTTTGGGCAAAATGGCGACCAGCGGATCTTCTGACAGGGGAATGGTTTTGACACCTGCCGGAGCAGGCAGACTGACGAAGCCGAGATCAATGTCGCCGTTCTTTAGCCACAACTCCATATCGTGGTAGTCGCCGTTGAGCATCTGCAGCTCTGCCTTGGGATGCTCGCTTTGGAATGTGCGGATCATACCGGGCAGCCAATGGACAGCCACGCTGGTGAAGGCGCCGATGCGCACCGTGCCTGTATCAGCGCTGCGAATCTCAGCGGCAAGCTCTTGCAGCTGCTCGTTTTGCCGCAGAATCTGCTCCATCATAGGCAGCAGCAATTGTCCTGCCTGAGTCAGCTGCACACCGCCGCGACCGCGGAGCATCAAGGAAAAGCCGAAGCCCTCCTCCAGATCCTTGATCACATGACTGATCCGTGACTGGGTAGAACCCAGCGCTTCGGCAGCTTTGGTCAGACTGCCAAGCCTGGCTGTTTTGACGAAAACTTCATATTTTTTCATGCTCATGTAAAACACCTGCATTCCATGCGGAAAATTCATGCATTGTTGCTGTTTTTGTACATAATAACGCATGGCGGCTGCTTTGGCAACGGTTTTTTCTACATTGGGTCAATTGCAAAGATTTGGTAAATTTTTTATAATGTAAGCATCACAAATATAGCATGAATATATGAAAAAAATTCATGCAAAGGAGAAAGAGCTATGTTCAATGTAGAAATGATCATCTTTGTGCTGTATTTCCTGTTTATGCTGGGAATCGGTCTGTACTTCTTCGTCAAGTCCAAAAATGCCGGCGATAAGGATTACTTCCTCGGCGGACGTCAGATGGGCGCATGGGTGTCTGCTCTGTCTGCAGGTGCTTCGGATATGAGCGCGTGGGTGCTTATGGGTCTGCCTGCTTCTATCTTTGCGGCAGGTATGGGTCAGACCTGGATCGCCATCGGTCTGCTCATCGGTTACACTCTCAGCTGGATCTTCCTGGCACCTCGTCTGCGCCGCTTCTCCATCCATGCCAAGGATTCCATCACCATCCCTCAGTATCTGACCAACCGTTTCCTGTCCAAGAGCAAGGCGCTGCAGATCCTGTGCGCTGTGATCTTCCTTGTGGCATATACCATTTATGCAGCTTCCTCCATCAAGGCATGCGGCACCTTGTTCAACACGGTTATGAACATCCCTGCCGAAACTGCCATGTATATTGCAGCCTTCATTATCATCGGCTATACCTTCCTTGGAGGCTTCTCTGCTGTCTGCTGGACGGACTTCTTCCAGGGTATGCTTATGCTGGCAGCTCTGCTGGTGGCACCCATCTTTGCTCTGGCTCTGCTCAAGTCCGGCGCTGTCACGGCACAGCCCCTGCCCGAGGGCTTCTTCAACTTCGCCTCCTCCTGGCAGGATATCGTGTCCGGTCTCGGCTGGGGTCTTGGCTACTTCGGTATGCCCCATATCATCGTCCGCTTCATGTCCATCCGCTCTGAGAAGGAACTGAAAAAGTCCCGCGTCATCGGCATCGGCTGGACGACCATCATTCTGTTCATGTCCGTGGCAGTCGCCACCGTTGGCAGAATGTTCCTCGGTGAGATCGCCGATACCTCTACCGTCTTCATCCAGATGGTGCGCAAGATCTTCCCTCCCATCCTGTCCGGCATCTGCCTGTCTGCCATTCTGGCAGCTTCCATGTCTACTGCCGACTCCCAGCTGCTGGCTTCTGCCTCTGCCTTTGCAAGTGATGTGTATAAGCCTGTCATCCGCAAGAAGGCCTCCGACAAGGAGATGCTGTGGGCAAGCCGCCTGGTCGTCATCGCCATTGCCATTATTGCCCTGTTTATTGCTGCCAATCCCAACTCCGGCACCATCATGGGTCTGGTGGAGAACGCATGGGGCGTGTTCGGCGCCGCCTTCGGCCCTGCCATTATGCTGAGCCTGTTCTGGAAGCGCTTTAACTTTGCCGGCGCTGTGACCGGTATCGCTGTGGGTGCTGTGGTGGATATTGCATGGCTGGCATTCCTGTCCAATTTGGGCATTTATGAGATCATCCCCGGCTTCATTGCCTCCCTCATCGCCGCTGTGGTCGTGACCAAGCTCACCCCCGCACCCGGTGCAGAAGTGGAAGCCATGTTCGACGAAGCATCCAAGCCCGAAGCATAAAAACTACGAGGAGCTGTGATCTCACAGCTCCTCGTTTGTACCTTCCCCCAAATGGCAATTGCCGTTTGGGGGAAGATGTGCTACAATGAGCAGGATCGAAAGGAGCGAAAGCTATGTCTGTTTTAAAGCAGCTTTGTCTGATTTTTGCCATCTGCCTTGGGTCTGAATGTATTTCTGCCGTGCTGCCCTTTACTCTGCCTGCCAGCGTCATCAGCATGGTCATTTTGCTCTTACTGCTGCTTGTAAAGGCTGTGAAGCCTGCCCAGCTGAAGGAAGTATCTGATTTCATGCTGGGAAATATGGCGCTGTTTTTTATCCCCGTGGTATCCGGCGTGATCCGTTATAAGGATGTGCTGTTTGCCAACTTCTGGGCGATCATTCTCATCTGCGTGCTGACCACTCCGCTGGTGTTCTTTGTCACAGGACACGTGGTGCAGCTGACAGTGAGGCTGATGAAGAAAAAGGAGGGAAAGCAGCATGATTGAAGCATTCCTTTCCTCTCCCATGTTTGGTCTTGCTCTGTCCATTGGCACCTACCTTTTGGGCAAAGCCATTCAGAACAAGGTGAAGCACACCCTTGCAAACCCTCTGGTCATTGGCGCAGCATTTACCATTGCTGTGCTGGCTGTGTTCAAGATCCCCTATGAAAACTACGCAAAGGGCGCTGATGTGATCAACTGGATGCTTGGCCCCGTGACGGCGCTGTTGGCGCTTGGCATCTACAACCAGAGAAAAACCCTGAAAGAATACTTCATCCCTGTGCTGGTGGGCTGCGTCGCAGGTGCCTGCACCAGTATTTTCAGCATCCTTGCCCTGTGCAAAGCCTTTGGGGTGGACAAGGCGGTGACGGCTGCCATGATGCCCAAAAGCTGCACCACACCCATTGCCGTCTCCATTGCCGAGAGCCACGGCGGACTTGCTGCCATTGCTGCCACCTGTGTGGCTGTGGCAGGCATTACGGGTGCGCTTTGTGCGCCCATGTTCTCCAAGTGGTTTGGGATCAAGGATCCCATGGCACAGGGGCTTGCCACCGGTGCCTGCTCTCATGCGCTGGGCACAGCCACAGCCAGAGAAATGGGCGAAGTGCAGGGAGCCATGAGTTCCATCGCCATTGGTGTATGCGGTATGATCAGCGTGGTCATCAGTTTGTTTATGACTGTCTGAGAGATATTGCCTCGCAGAGTTCCGCATCCAAAGATGAGCAATCAAACAGAATCAAAAAATCCGAGGACATGTGCCTCGGATTTTTTGATTCTGTTTTTTGCTGTTTTACTGGATGGCTTCACGCAGCCATTCCAGCGTGCATTCGACCATGTGCTTGCCGGTCTCGATACTGGCTTCCTTGGCGCTCTGAGCAAACCACTCGGTGTTTCTCTCGCAGCGGCTCAGATCCACCAGCTCGGGGTAGGTGCCCATGAGCAGGGAGGTCTCCCACTTGCCTGCGTGGTCAAAACCGCCGCACTTGATCTGGGCGTCGGCACCGATGAGGGGAATGACCTTGATGTAGGAGAAGGGATCATCATCGGAGCCCATATCCTCGTAGTAGGTAGCGTAGCTGTCGCTGCCCCACCAGCCCTTGCCAAGGGTGTTTTCCATGTATTCCATGGTGACCTTCTTGGCTGCCTTGTGGCAGGCAATGGTCATGGGCATGAGACCTGCGCCCTCGGTCTGATGATGGGGGATCAGGTAGATGTTCTTGTGACCTGCATCGATCATGGACTTGAGGATGCAGTACAGATAGTTTGCGTAGCTGTCTTCATCCACATGGAAGTGGCTGGGCTTGGGCTCACAGACGGCATAGGATGCCACGCCGTACCAGATGGGAGGGCAGACCACGATCTCTTTTTCCTTTTCCAGCTCTCGCAGGCAGCCGGTGACGACCAGTGTGTCGGTGCCGCAGGAGGCATGACGGGCATGATATTCCAGAGTGCCGATGGGGATGATAAAGGGAACTTTTCTGTCTACGGCATCCTGAATTTCATCATAAAGCATTTCAAGAAGCTGCATAATTATATACTCCTTTTCCATCAAAGATTGCGAGGCCGTGCGGCCTCGCAATCGTATTTTGTTTTCTTAGAAGAACAGTTCGGGGCAGATCTCGGGGATCTCGGGGCTGAGCATCTCGTAGCCGCCTTCCTTGACTGCGATACCCTTTTCCCAACGGACACCGAAGGTGTCGCCGGAGATGTAGGTATCGACCTGATAGCACATGTTCTCCTTCAGGTAGTAGTCGGAGCTGGTCTCGCACCAGGGAGCCTCAACTTCGATGATACCGGTACCATGGAGAGGACCGTAAACGAAGTTCTTCTCGAAGCCGTTGTCAACGAAGTACTTATAGAAGTCCTTGGCGATGTCGGCAGCGAAGACACCGGCCTTGACCTGCTTCTCGGTCCAGGTATGAGCCTCACGGCAGAACTGGACGATATCGCGGCGCTCGCCTTCCAGCTTGCCCAGGCAGATGGGGTAGCCGATGGCAGCGGAGTAGCCGTCGATCTTAGCGGACAGGTTCAGCTGAACGATGTCGTTCTTCTCGAACACACGGTAGGAAGAACGGGAGATGGCATGACGGGTGGAAGCCTCGGAGAAGACGTACATGGGCAGGCCTTCGTACTCAGCGCCGTTTTCATAGACAACGCGCTGTGCAACACCGACCATCTGCAGCTCGGTCATACCGGGCTTGATCTCCTTCATGACCTGCTGGGTAGCCAGGTCAGCAATGCGGTAGCCCTCACGCAGGCAAGCCAGCTCGTTTTCGGACTTGATGGAACGCAGCTCCACCATGACCTTGCCGGCATCGACCAGCTCAGCCTCGGGGAAAGCTTCGCGGATAGCGTTGTAGATGGTGACAGAGGTATCCAGGAAGGAAGCAATACCGATACGGATCTTCTTGCCGGTGACGCCGATGGCCTTGAACACATCGTCGAAGGTGTCAGCCTGCAGTTCGGGGTAGGAGGGGTCAGCGCCCTCACGGTATGCCTTCAGAACGAAGATCTTGTCCAGCTTGTTGCGGTCAGCGCCGAAGACAGCGGACTCTGGACCGACCATCAGAGCGGCTTCGCCGTTGGCAGCGATGGCCACGCCGGCGCGCTCGAACAGGGGCCAGAAGCCGGAGAAGTAACGGGGGTTGGCGTAGTCAGCCTCGTTGCCGTTGACGATCAGGGCGTCCAGACCCTCACGCTGCAGAATCTTGGCAGCGCGCTGAACTCTTTCTTTGTACTCGTAATCAGGGATGCAAATTCTTGCCATGTTATATTCCTCCTAATTTAATATGTGTAAAATAATTATTCGCAGTAACCGGGAGTGGTGTAGAATGCCACTTCTCTGGTTTCGGCACGACCATACTGGGCAACGATGGGCACATTGCTTTCCAGCATGATGGCGTACTGCTTGCCTTCGGGAGCAGTGTAAGCGCCGAAGTCCTCGGGGCGGTTGCTGCGCAGGCAGCGCACACGCATGGGCTGGACCTCAGCCATAAAGGTGACAGGCTCATCGACTTCATACAGCAGAGTGAACTTGACCTTTGCCACTTCGTTCGTCACATTGGTGATGATGACGGACTCATGACCGGGGATGATGTTCACGCCCTCGGGGGGCAGCTCTGCATCGGGGAAGATCCATACTTTTTTGCCGTAGCTCATTTTGTTTCCTCCTTACTCGTGGTAAAAAATAGGTTTCATATCATGATAGAATTTGCTCTCGGGATCGATGGCAAATTCTTCAAAGCACGGATGGGTGTGTTTCCACCACTGTTGGGTGATGGGATCTGCCGCCATTTTTGCTATATCGGCATCGTAGTCCTCACCTGTGTATTCAAAGTAGGCAAAGACAAGGTCGCCATGGAGAAAAATGGAGTAATTCTTTAAATTGCACTCGGTGATGGTTTTGAGGACATCGGGCCAGGGATCGGCATGGAGCCTGCAATATTCTTCGATTTTGTCCTTTTTCAGCTTGCCCAGCTGACCGAAACGAACCATTGCCATAAGAAAGGCCCTCCTTGCACAATCTGCACAACAGGCGGCAAATTTCTACTTTGAGTTTAGTATAAAATCTTCATGCTGTCAATGTTTCAAAGCTGATTATGCGAAAATAAATTGAAACGTTTAAATAAAATGCAGCGGCGATTTTGTCTTTTCAAGGGAGGAAAAGTATGCTAAACTGAAAGACAGGATGATACCACCAAAAGGAGGATATTTTATGAATATAACCCTTCGCAAAGATGCTGAGCAGATCGCCCGTGCTGCCATTGAGGCGGTGAAGCCCGATGCGGCAGTCCGCCGCGCGGTGGAAAATATGACCTTCCCCGGTAAAGTCTATCTTGTGGCGGCCGGCAAGGCAGGCTGGCAGATGGCAAAGGCGGCGCTGGACTGCCTGCCCTGTGCCCCGGCAGGAGGTGTGGTAGTCACCAAATATGACCATGTAATGGGAGAGCTTCCCGGTGTAAGCTGCTATGAGGCGGGCCATCCCGTGCCCGATGAAAACAGCTTCCGCGGCACACAGGCAGCTTTGGAGCTGACCGGGGAGCTGACCGAAAACGATACGGTGCTGTTCCTTCTGTCCGGCGGCGGCAGCGCTCTGTTTGAAAAGTCCTTTGTTACCGGCGAGGAGCTGCAGGATGTGACACGGCAGCTGCTTGCCTGCGGTGCGGAGATCACGGAGATGAATACCATTCGCAAGCGCCTTTCTCAGGTCAAGGGCGGACGGTTTGCCCAGTGGTGCAGTCCGGCGAAGGTGGAAGCAGTGGTGCTTTCCGATATTCTGGGCGATCCGCTGGATATGATCGCATCCGGCCCTGCGGCTGTGGATGTCAGCACCTGTGAAGATGCTCTGCATATTGCCGCCAAGTACAGTCTGAAGCTGAGCGAAACGGCACAGGCGTGTCTGAAACAGGAGACACCCAAAGAACTGACCAATGTCCGTTCTCAGATCATCGGCAGCGTCCGGGAACTGTGCCGCGCCGCGGCGCAGGAGGCGGAGAAGCTGGGCTATGAGCCTGTGTATCTGACGGATCTTCTCACCTGTGAGGCACGGGATGCCGGTGCGTTTATGGCATCTGTTCTGCGCTCTCACGCACACGATGGCAAAAAGCTCGCCTATCTTGCAGGCGGTGAGACTGTTGTCCACTTGACCGGCAAGGGTCTTGGCGGCAGAAACCAGGAACTGGCGCTGGGGGCGGCAGCAGGTCTTGCAGGCTGCGGCAATGCCTGTGTCATCTCTGTCGGCTCCGATGGTACCGATGGCCCTACCGATGCAGCCGGCGGCTATGCCGATGGCGATACGCTGCAGGAACTGAAAGCGGCAGGACTGCAGTTGCATGAGGTACTGGCAGACAACGATGCCTACCACGCTCTGCAGAAGGTGGACGGACTCATCATCACAGGCCCCACCGGCACCAATGTCAATGATGTGGCTGTGGGTCTGATCGGCTAAAAGGTTTTGATTGACATTTTGAACTTCTTGGAATATAATTCCTACATACCTGCAAAAGCAGGTAGAGGGAAAAATGAAAAGAGGTACAATATGTATACTGACAAGACTTTAGTTTGCAAAGACTGCGGCCAGGAGTTCGTGTTCTCCGCCGGTGAGCAGGAGTTCTATGCAGAGCGCGGTTTCGAGAACGAGCCCCAGCGCTGCAAGCCCTGCCGTGCTGCCCGTAAGGGTGCTGCTCGTCCCGAGCGTACCATGTATGATGCCGTTTGCTCCGAGTGCGGTGCGGAATGCAAGGTTCCCTTCCAGCCCTCCGGCGATCGTCCCATCTACTGCAGCGACTGCTTTGCAGCAAGAAGAGGTTAATAGATCAAAAAGAACGTCTGCATTGGCAGACGTTCTTTTTTTATGTCCTGTCCCATACAATGCCATGAGGTGATGGCATGAGAGCGTGGCTTGAAAATAAAAAGTTTTTTGTATTTTTTGCATTGAGTGTGGCATCGGTGCTGGGGATGTGCGTGGCATATTCCGGCACAGCCGTGGTGCAGACAGGCTCATGGGGACTCAGCTTTGGTGAGCAGGGCACAGCGCCTGCAGGGACAGTGGGGCAGACCGTACTGGCGCAGTATGATGCGGCATATCTGGGACAGCCGGATGAAAAGGTGCTGTATCTGACCTTTGATGCTGGCTATGAAAACGGCTTCACGGAAATGATTCTCGATACCTTGAAAAAGCATGAGGCACCTGCGGCGTTCTTCCTTGTGGGGAACTATCTGGAAAAAGAGCCGGAACTGGTAAAGCGGATGGCACAGGAGGGGCACATCGTAGGCAATCACACCTGGAACCATCCGGATATGTCCAAAATTTCGGAAAAAGAGGCATTTGCCGAGGAACTGAAAAAAGTGGAGGATGCCTACAGGCAGATCATCGGGGAGGATATGGCGCACTTTTATCGTCCACCCCAGGGAAATTACAGCGAAGAGAATTTGAAAATGGCACAGGAGCTTGGCTACAAAACGGTATTTTGGAGTCTTGCTTATGCCGACTGGGACAATGACCGTCAGCCTACGGCAGACGAGGCGTTTTCAAAGCTGATTCCGAGAGTGCATCCCGGTGCGGTGGTGCTGCTCCACTCCACCTCCAAGACCAATGCCGCCATTTTGGACAGCCTGTTGACCAAGTGGGAGGAAATGGGATATGGATTTGCTCCGATTTCAGAATTGTTTTCGCAGCAGTAACCAATTTGAGCCTCTGACATATCATGGAATGAACGGGGCAAAACCCCCGATTTCTTTCAGGAGGTCATAGTATGAATTGCAATTCCAATGGTATTTGCGGCATGGGCGGCAACAACTGGTGGTGGATCATTATTTTGATCGCCATCGTGCTGTGCAACAACGGCAGCTGGGGCTGCGGCAATACCAATAACTGCTGCTGCTAAGCGATTACATGAAAGAAAGGCACCCTTCGGGGTGCCTTCTTTGTGTGACCCGTACGGGAATACTCCGCGGCTTCGCCGTCGTAAGGCATCGTTCCTTGCCTTACTCCGCAGCTTCGCCGTCGTAAGGCGTTGTTCCTTGCCTTACTCCGCGGCTTCGCCGTCGTAAGGCATCGTTCCTTGCCTTACTCCGCGGCTTCGCCGTCGTAAGGCATCGTTCCTTGCCTTACTCCGCAGCTTCGCTGCTCCGTGAGTCTGCGCATTTTCTTTTGCTGCGCAAAAGCAGCCGTGCAAACACGGCTGCCCATCTTCGATGGGAAAATGCTTGCCTTCGAACGATGGGTTCTTTCTATGTGCGGGACATAAAAAACAAACAACCATCAAAAGATGGTTGTTTGTTTTTGGTGACCCGTACGGGAATCGAACCCATGTTACCGCCGTGAAAGGGCGGTGTCTTAACCGCTTGACCAACGGGCCGTATGGTAGCGGCAATCTGACTTGAACAGATGACACTCCGGGTATGAACCGAATGCTCTACCAACTGAGCTATGCCGCCATATTTTTGCGCCCATCTCATGGGCAAGCATTATTATACAGATGAGAGGGCAGTTTGTCAACAAGTTTTTAAAAAAATTTCTCATTTTCTGTTCTGCGCCGTTTTTGGCGGCGCAGAACAGTTTTTTACTTACACAAATCGCCCGATATCCTTTACGAGGGCATCCACCTGTTCCTCGGTGGTCGCCCAGCTGGTGCAGAAGCGCACGGCGATATGATCGTCGTCTACCTGCTGCCAGACACTGTAGGTATAGTGTTCGTCAAATTTCCGCAAAGTATCCTTGTGCAGAATGGGGAATTGCTGGTTCGTCCATGATTCGATCAAGAACTTACAGCCTTGTTTTTCAAAGGCTTCCTTGATGCGCAGGGCCTGCGCCACGGCTTTTTTGGAAATGGCGAAGTAGCGATCCTCTTCAAAGAGGGTTTCAAACTGCACGCCCAGCAGCCAACCCTTTGCCAACATGCCGCCCTGCCGCTTGATCATATAGCGGAAATCCTTTTTGATCTGCTTGTTGCGGATGACCACAGCTTCTCCAAACAGGGCACCGACCTTGGTGCCGCCGATGTAGAACACATCGGTCAGACGGGCAAGATCGGAGATGGAAACATCGTTGCAGGGTGCAGCCAGACCGTAGCCAAGACGGGCACCGTCCACAAACAGCGTCAAATTCCATTCATCACAGGCAGCGCGGATGTCCTCCAGTTCCTGCAGGGAGTACAGGGTACCGTTTTCCGCCGGATGGGACAGATAGACCATGCCCGGCTGGACGATGTGCTCATGGGTGCTGTCGCTCCAATGGGCGGCGCAGTAGTTCCGAATCTGTGCGGCAGAGAGCCTGCCGTTTTCTGAGTCAATGGCAAGAACTTTATGCCCCGTGGCTTCAATGGCGCCTGTTTCATGGCAGTTGATATGTCCCGGCTGGGCGCTGATGACACCTTGATAGGGGCGAATGGCAGAGGCAATGACTGTGGTGTTTGCCTGTGTGCCGCCTACAAGGAAGTGGACATCCACATCGCAGTCACCGCACAGGGCTTTGATCTTATCTCTTGCCCTGTCGCAGACAGGGTCTTCGGAATAACCGCAAAGCTGGGTGTGATTCTCCTTTTTGATGGCATCGAGGATCTCCGGGATGCAGCCTTCCGTATAGTCACATTCAAATCGAAGCATATTATTCAAACTCCGTCATACCGAACCACTCGGGCACGTGGAAGGCAGGCTCCTCACGGTCGATGCGATTCCATGCAATGTAGTGCTTCTTGACGCTCAGATCGCCGCACTTGTAGAAGTTGGCAGGCAGCTTTTTGCCGCTTTCAGGTTTGTAGTCGGGGAAATACTTCTGCACGAGGGCAGTGGGGACGCGGTAGACCACCACCCAGCCGTCGGCAGTGCGTTCTGCCTTGGCATCGAGAATGGAGGAGGGCTCTTCAATACGGATGAGCTTGTTTTCTTCGTCACGGTAGCCAAGCCACATGCAGCAGTTGGGGTTGAGCTCAATGTTGATGTAACGCATGGAGTCTTCGTAGGGACGGAAGAAGAATTCCAGGCAGCTGTCAAGGCAGGGCATGCCCAGCAGCTCCGTCTCTTCGGCGCGGATATTCTGCTCCTTGGCGGTCATGCGCACATACATGGCATCTGCGTCGTAGCACACCTGCGCGGTGCAGGTGATATCGGTCTCACCGAGCCACAGATAGTTGTCGATGGGAGCCACGGGGACTTTGCTCCAGTCCATATTTTCTGGCTTTTTTACAATAGTATAGTTTCTCATACGGTTTCCTCCAGTTCGCCAAGAACACCGTCACGGTACAGTCCGGTGATCTTCACGTTTTTGATAATATTGTGCAGGTTTTCTTCCTTGACGTACACTTTTACATAGTTGGGCGCGTGACCGGTAAAGCAGCCGTGTTCTTCCTGCTCAAACAAAACAGGGTAGCTGTTGCCGATCATGGCTTCATTATACTGCGTTTCCAGCTGCGCCGCAACTGCGGCGGCTGCCGCTGCCCGTTTTTCTTTCACCGCGTTGGGGTGCTGCCCCGGCATTTTTGCCGCAGGTGTGCCCTCTCGTCTGGAATAGGGGAACACGTGGACCAGGGCAAAGCCGCAGGTGTTCATAAATTCCAGCGTCTGCTCCATTTCCTGCTCCGTCTCACCGGGAAACGCCACGATCACATCGGTGGTCACGGCGCAGTCGGGGAAGTACTGCCGCAGCAGGCGAACGCTTTCCAGATACCGCGCCGTATCATATTTGCGGTGCATCCTTTTGAGCACCGTATCGCTGCCGGACTGCAAACTCAAATGGAACTGGGGACACAGGTTTTTGTATTGACTGAGCGCTTCACAAAATGCCTGATCCACCGTCCGGGGCTCCAGAGAGCCGAGGCGGATGCGGCAGTCGGGCACGGCTTCACACAGAGCCGCCAGCAGATCCTTCAGACTGCTTCCGTCCTTAAAGTCCTGACCCCAGGAGGAGATCTCAATGCCGGTGATGACGATCTCCCGATAGCCGTCTCGTTGGCACTGCTTTGCCTGCTCCACGGCGGTTTGCAAAGGCAGAGAGCGGATAGGGCCTCTGGCATAAGGGATGATGCAGTAGGTGCAGAAATTGCAGCAGCCGTCCTGCACTTTGATGAGGGCTCTTGTCCGTGCTGCCATGCCGCCTGCCGGCAGGATCTCAAACTCTCTGCGGCGCAGAGCATCATCCACAGCAAGATATTTTGTTTTTTCTTCCGCTGCTTTTTCAAGCTGGCGCAAAAATTCTTCCCGTCCGCTGGTACCGACCACCACATCCACATCCAGCGCCTGCACAGCATCCGGCGCGGTCTGGGCATAGCAGCCGCATACGCCGACGACGGCATTGGGATTCTGCTTTCTGACACGGCGAATGATGTTTCGGGATTTTTTGTCGGAAACTGCCGTGACGGTACAGGTGTTGATGATGTAGCAGTCGCAGCAGCTGTCAAATTCTCCCCGAATGTGACCTCTGCTTTCCAGCAGCTGCTCCATGGCCTGGGTCTCGTATTGGTTGACCTTGCAGCCAAGTGTGTAAATTGCGTATTTCATATAAAAAATCACCAAAAATAGATCGGATAGGGAAATGTGTTTTTTGAAAATTGTGCATTGGCAGAAAACGAAAAGTTCGTTATAATAAGATACGTTGCGTGCAACACGGTCATTATAACGTATTTTGCCTAAAAAGTACAGCATTTAGGAGGAACTCTCATGCGCGAGTGTTATGTGTCCTTTACATCCGCACTTGAGGTACACGATTTTGTGTCCATTGCCACAAAGCAGTATTTTCCGATTCAGGTGGAGCGCGACAATCTTCGCACCGATGCAAAGTCCATTATGAGCCTTTGCTCCATGGGCTTTAACCGTCCGCTGCACGTACTGATCCCCGAAAGTGCCGATTCGGATGCGTTTTTCGCCGCAGTCGAGCCTTACACGGTGGTCTAACTGAATACCGCGCCTTTTCGTTTCATACGCTTGTACCAAGATCGAAACGGAAGGGTGTTTTTTTATGCAAAAACGGATCTCATGGGTGCTGGTGCTGCTGATGTGCATTGGATTTGTGCTGCCCGTGCAGGCGGCAGAACTGACTGTGGAAGCGCCGAGCGCCATTTTGATGGAAGCTGCCACAGGCACGGTTTTATATGAAAAGCAGTCCCATGACAGGCTGCCGCCTGCGTCTGTGACCAAGGTCATGACGCTGCTGTTGGTCATGGAGGCGCTGGAAAGCGGCAGGATCTCATGGGATGATACGGTGATCGCCTCGGAAACGGCGGCTGCCAAGGGCGGCAGCCAGGTGTATCTGGAGCAGGGCGAGCAGATGAGCATGGATGAGATGCTAAAATCCGTGGTGGTGTCCTCCGCCAATGACTGTGCCACGGCGCTGGCAGAACACATTGCAGGCTCGGAAGAGGCGTTCGTTTCCATGATGAACGAGCGGGCGGCAGAGCTTGGCATGGAGGATACCCATTTTGTCAACTGCACCGGTCTGGATGATGAGCCGAACGCATCGGAACACAAGACCTCTGCCTATGACATTGCGCTGATGTCAAGGCAGCTTCTGCAGCACGAGGATATCCGCAAGTATACCACCATCTGGATGGACACGGTGCGTGGCGGAGAGTTTGGCCTTTCCAACACAAACAAGCTGGTGCGGTTTTATCAGGGGACCACAGGGCTGAAGACAGGCTATACCTCGCAGGCAGGGCACTGTCTTGCTGCGTCTGCCATGCGTGACGGGGTGGAGTATATTGCTGTGGTGCTCAACTGCTCATCCTCTGCCAGCCGTTTTCAGTCGGCAAAGCAGCTGCTGGACTACGGTTTTGCGAACTATACGCTGGCTCGCCCCGATCCGCAGGTGCAGATCCCTCCTGTCCCCGTCATCCTTGGAAAAGAGGATATGATTCTGCCGGAAGCGAAGGAGCAGGTACAGGTTTTGGTCGAAAAAAGCCAATGCAAGGATCTTTCCACCACGGTGGAGGTGCAGCCACAGGTCAGAGCACCTGTGGAGGAAGGACAGCGCCTTGGCACGTTGTATCTGTCCTCCGGGGGACAGACGCTTGCGGAGATCGCCCTGGTCGCACCTGTGGGTGTGGGAAAGCAAACCTGGTGGGATGTGACAAAACAGATCCTGCAGGCAGTGTGTTTTTGCAAAGAATAAGTTTTTCTGATACAATGAGAACGCAGAAGAAATATTCTCGTCTTTCTTAGAGGAGAAAAGAAAGAAAAAGGACGTGATACGATGGATGACAGTCGGATCATCGATCTGTATTGGGATCGCAACGAGCAGGCTCTGACGGAATCGGATCGGAAGTACGGCAAGCTGTGCCGTACCGTTGCCATGAATATCCTGCGCGATAAGCAAGATACGGAAGAGTGTGTCAACGATACATGGCTGCACGCATGGAATGCCATGCCTCCCGGCAAGCCGGAGGTGCTGTCGGCATTTCTCAGCCGCATTACAAGAAATCTGGCGTTGGATCGCTACAAAGCCGCCCACGCAGGCAAGCGCGGCGGCGGACAGACGGCAGCGGCGCTGGAGGAACTGGGCGACTGCATTGCCTCCAATGAGAGCGTGGAGCAGGAAATGGCATACCGGGAACTGACAGCCCTGCTGGACAGCTTCCTGCGCACCTTACCGGAAAAGGAATGCTGCATTTTTCTGCGGCGTTACTGGTACACGGACACGACCCGTGAGATCGCCCGGCGCTACGGCATGCCGGAGGGCAGCGTAAAATCACAGCTGAGCAGAACAAGGCAGAAACTGAAAAAAGTATTGGAAAAGGAGGGAGTCGTCTTATGAATAAAGAACAGCTGTTTGAAGCGTTGTCGGATGTGGGCGACGATCTTCTTGTAATGGCAGAACGAAAGCATTTTGCAAGCCCGTGGCGCAAATGGGGACAGACGGCGGCAGTTCTTGCGGTGGTCGTGTGTCTGACGGCGCTGGCACTGCCGTACTTCCCGGCCGGCTGCGGTGCTGCGCCCAAAAGCGCGGAAACAGCAGTCATGACGGAGGAATGTGCTGCGGAAGATGTGGAATATGAGGAGTGCGTCGTGGAGGAATGCGAGGAAGAAGCTCCCACGGAAAGCATCGCGGATAAAACTGAGACTCAGGAAACAGCCGAAGGAGGCATCCCGGAAACCACCCAGTCTTCGGACGGTTTGGAGCAGGATCTGAAGGAAGAGCCTGCACAGGCAAAAACCAAGATCATCTGCCGAGGCACCTATTTCTATCTGGATCCCGCTTCGGAAGATATGGGTGTGCCTCCTTTGGGGGAGGAACTGGGTGTCGTTACAGGATCGGAGGATCTGTCTTTGCGGGGCTGCCGCGTGTACACCGCACCCTATTCCACGTGGTTTACCAATTTCGCCGTCAACGGAGAGTCGGTGACGCAGGACATCTATGTACAGACCCCGTCCGGCTACCGCACAGGCTCCACCGCCAATGAGAAGATCGTCTCCCGCTACAGCTTTGAGGATGTGCGGCAGGCGGTGATGAAGCAAAACTACGACTGGCTGGCGGAAACCTTTGTCCTGCCCATAGAGCGGCTGGGCGGTGTGGACTTTACAGCGCCTTCGGAGCTTTCCGCAGAAGAGCTGGACACCATGTTCTGGGCGAGCACCAATATGAATACAGGCATCAGCGTGGCAAACTACTGGTATGACGGCAACGGCTACTATGTGGTGCCGGTCGCCGATATCCGCTGGCGACTGGATCGTTTTCTGACAGAATATGATTATACCCCGGAGGAGCTGGAGCACTATTCTCCCCAGCGGGAAGCCATGATCTACCCACAGAGCACGGTGCACGATGACCGAGTGGAGATCACGGTGCATACAGCCGTTGTGGCGCAGGAAGAAAACGTTCTGTATATGCTCATCAGCCTGCCGGAGCAAAAGGGACTGACCAAGGAATATTTCATCCGCTTTGATGATGACTCCTGGCGCTACCAAACCATCCATGCCCTTGCCCTGGACGGCACATAAAGATAAAAAAGGAAGCGGTCAAAACCGCTTCCTTTTTTACGTATTTACTTCAAGTTCAGCAGGAAGGTGGGATCGATGATATCACGGCGGCGCTTATACTGACCGGAAACATAATCATATCTGGTGTTGCTGCTGTTGGTCAGAGAGCCGGAGGCAGTGCCCAGATACAGCTCCAAATGGAGCATGGTGCCGCCGTCCAGAGAGTTGGCTTTGATCTTGCCGATCTGCTGACCACGGCTGACAGAGCTGCCCATGCGCAGAGAGGTGCTGATCTCGCAGTACCGGGCAATACTGCCATCGGCATGCTGGATGGCAACGGCAGAAGTGCCATAGTAGAAGTCGGAGATGTACTCAATGACTTTACCGGACTGCATAGCGTAGACAGGTGTACCGCTGCCGCCGGAAACATAGTAGTCGATACCTGCATGGCTGCGGGAGCTGGTGCGGTATGCGCCGAAGGCACGACCTGTACCGGGAACGGAAAGAATCGCAGCCTTGACGGGTTTGACCCAGTTGGCAAGGGCGGTCTTCTGGAAAGCAGAAACGCTGGTGTTGTTGGAGAAAGGTGCTTTCACCGTAAAGGAGTTCTTGACCAGAGTCTTGGTCGTACCGGAGGCATCAGTGGCGATGACGCGGAAGGTATAGGAGCCGGCGGCCAGAGCGCCAAACTTGATGTAGTTGTCCACCTTGTGAATGTCATAGGAGGTGCTGCCGGGATAGGCGGTTCTGACCTGTGCGGTCTGGTTGCCGTTGGCATCATACACGCCCACGGTCACAGCGGTAAGCTTGTAGTTGGACTTGACGGTGCCGCTGATGGAGTAGGAAGAGCCAAGGCTCAGAGAGCCGGGCTTGTATCTGCCCGAGCCGATGGAAAGGGTGCTTGCTGCCTTGGAAGTACCTGACTTGTACTTTGCCTGCAGGGCTGCCCATGTCTTGGGGCCAACAATGCCGTCAACGTCCAGACCGTTGTTCCGCTGGAAGGTCTTGACGGCGGATAAGGTGGCATTGCCGAACATACCGTCTACGACCAGACCTGCGTTCTGCACAGAATTGAGCATGGTCTGCAGTGTCTTGACATCTTTTCCTGCTGAGCCTTTTGCTACGGTGGAGTAAGCGAATGCGGGGACTGCCATGCCGATGACCATGGTGGCAATGAGCAGGCAGACGGTCAGGATGCGAAGCGTTTTCTTCATAAGTGTTTCTCCTTTTCTGATGTGTGTTACCGCGCTGATGCGGTCTTCATGATCCTGTTATACCGCAGAATCACACACGCATAAAAAAGGGGGGTATAAAGGCACTCTCGGATAGGGAAGAGTCGGTTTTGAACGGATCTTTTCTTCCCAAACTGCAGAAAAAATTTCCGCAATGCGTCAACATTACGGAAATTTTGTGTTTATTTACCCAGTTCTTTTGTCCGGCGGTAAGCGGCATCAACAGCGGACATGACCGCACCGCGGAAACCGGCTGCTTCCAGCGCATCCACGCCTGCGATGGTGGAGCCGCCGGGGGAGCAGACCTCATCTTTGAGCTGCCCGGGGTGCTTGCCTGTCTCCAGAAGAAGCTTGGCTGTGCCCAGCAGCATCTGTGCTGCGTAGGTCATGGCTTTGTCCCGGGGGAGACCGCAGACCACAGCGCCGTCTGCCAGCGCTTCCATGAACATGGCAGCGTAGGCAGGGCCGCAGCCTGCCACGGCGCAACCGGCATCGATCAGCGCTTCCGGCAGGCGGTTTAAAAGACCTGCATGGGAAAGACCATAGACGAAGCCTGCCATGGCTTCGTGGGTCACATTTTCCGTGGCATCATAGAGAATGATGCCGCTGCCCACAGCCACAGGGGTGTTGGGCATCATGCGAATCACGGGGTAGTCGTCTCCCGCCATCCGGCGGATCTGCTCCATGGTCAGACCTGCTGCCATGGAGACCAGCGTAAAGCTGTCGGTGCGCTGTTTGAGCACAGGTGCGATCTGTGCAAGCAGCTGCGCCATCATCTGAGGCTTGACGCCCAGAAACACATACTCACATTGTGCCGCTTCCTCCACGGTGACAGCTCTGCAGCTTAGTTCCTTGGCAAGGCTCTCTGCTTTGGCAGCCGTGCGATTGGCAAGGCGCACCTGCACCTCTGTTTTGGCGGCGGCACGCGCCAGCGCGCCGCCCATGTTGCCTGTACCGATAAATCCAAAGGTCATTTATCTCACCTGTCCGTTTCCGCGAATGATGTATTTATAAGTAGTCAGCTCTTCCAGTCCCATAGGGCCTCTGGCATGAAGCTTCTGGGTGGAAATCCCCATTTCGCAGCCAAGACCGAACTCACCGCCGTCGGTGAAGCGGGTGGAGCAGTTGACATAGACGGCAGCACTATCCACTGCGCGGGTGAACAGCCGGGCAGTTTCGGCATCTTCCGTCACGATGGCATCGCTGTGACCGGTGGAGTGCATGGCGATGTGACCGATGGCAGTTTGGGCATCATCCACCACGGCAACAGCCAGAATGTGATCGAGGAACTCTGTGTCAAAATCCAGAGGGCCTGCCGGTGTGCCGGGGATCACAAGCTCTGCTCTGGCATCCAGACGAAGCTCCACAGGCGTCTTGCCGTCCTGAATACGGTCGTCCACCAGTCTTGTCTTTAACTTGGGCAGGAAGGTGGTGGCAATGTCGCGGTGGACTAAGCACACTTCTTCTGCGTTGCACACAGAGGGACGGCTGGTTTTGGCGTTTTCAATGATCTGCAGCGCCTTGATCTGATCGGCATCTTTATCCACATATACATGGCAGATGCCGGTACCTGTCTGGATGCAGGGGACTTTTGCGTTTTCCGTCACAGCGCGGATCAGACCTGCGCCGCCTCTGGGGATCAGAAGATCCACATAGCCTACGGCGGTCATCAGCTCCTGTGCGCTGATGCGGGAGGTGTCCTGCACCAGAAGCACCAGTTCTGCCGGAAGATCTGCCGCTTCCAGACCTGCTTGCATGGCGGTAACAATGGCATTGGCAGAACGGAAAGCATCGCGTCCGCAGCGCAGCACGCAGGCGCTGCCTGCTTTCAGAGCCAACGCGGCTGCATCGGAGGTCACGTTGGGGCGGCTCTCATAGATGATCGCCACCACGCCCATGGGGACACCCACCTGTTCGATGATGATGCCGTTGGGGCGCTCCACACGGCGGCGGATTCTGCCAACAGGATCGGGCAGCTCTGCCACCTGACGGATGCCGTCTGCCATGGCGCGGATGCGATCAGCGCTCAGAGCCAGACGATCCATCATCACGGGGGAGATGTGATCATGGGCTGCTTCCATATCCAGAACGTTTGCCTGCAAAATGGCATTGGTCTCGGCTTCCAGCGCCTCAGCCATGGCAAACAGGGCACGGTTTTTCTGCTCGGTGTCGGTCTGCGCCAGAACAGGGGCGGCTGCCTTTGCTTTCTTTAAAAGTTCCACGGTGGTCATACACGCACCTTCTTTCCTGTAAATCTTGTGCCCACAGGCTTGCCGTCAAACAAGTCATACAGCAGCTCGGGGCGCTCGCCGTTGGCGATGTACATTTCGATACCCGCCTCCATGGCGATGCCTGCGGCGCGCAGCTTGGTGGCCATGCCGCCGGAGCCGAGGCAGGAACCGGAGCCGCCTGCAAGGGCGGTGATCTCCTCTGTGATCTCTTCCACCACAGGGATCAGCGTGGCAGCAGGGTCTTTTCTGGGATCGGCGGTGTAAAGTCCGTCAATATCGGAGAGCAGGATCAGCCGATCGGCACCGATGAGCCTTGCCACGATGGCGGACAGGGTGTCGTTTTCGCCGATGGTGGTCTCAATGCCGATCTCATCGGTGGCAACGGCGTCGTTTTCGTTGATAATGGGCATGGCGCCAAAATCCAGAAGACGCTCCAGCGTGTCATGGACATGACCGCTGCGTCTGGGATCTTTGATATCGTCTGCCGTCAGCAGAAGCTGGGCCACGGTGTGGTTGTATTCGGAAAACAGCTTGTCATAGACATACATCAGCTCACACTGCCCCACAGCGGCGGCTGCCTGCTTGCCGGGCATATCCTTCGGTCTGCCGGGAAGCCCCAGTTTGCCAACGCCCATGCCGATGGCGCCGGAGGTGACCAGCACCAGCTGATGGCCTGCGTTTTTAAGGTCACTGAGGATCTTGCACAGCAACTCCACTCTGCGGATGTTCAGATGCCCGCCCACATGGGCGAGGGTGGAGGTCCCCACCTTGATGACAGTTTTCATGGATCTCACCTTCGTTAAAATGCTTTCTTCGTATTCTACACCAAGTAAAGTGCAAAAGCAACCGCGGAAGAAAAAATGCCACCGGTTTGTATTTTGACAGGTGGTATTCGCTATATGGCTTTTGGAAAACTTTTTGCTTCAAAAATTCCATACATTTTGAAAAACTCACGTTTCTGTGATATAATAACATTTAAGGCGAAAAGGAGGTCGAGATTATGGCAGTAAGCTATAAAAGATTATTCCACCTTATGATTGATAAAGGCATGACCAACGCCGAGCTGATTGAAAAGGGCGGCTTTAGCGCAAATATTATCACCAGATTGAAGCGAGACAATTATGTGGCATTAGACAGCATTGAAAAAATCTGTTATGCCCTCGATTGCGGTGTGGACGATATTCTGGAATTTATACCCGATGAAAAGGAGCAGAAACGCCATGATTGATACAAAGAAAGAACAAGAACGTGATGAGCTGCATCGTGCAATATGGGCGATCGCAGACGAGCTTCGTGGTGCTGTGGACGGATGGGATTTCAAGAATTACGTCCTCGGCACGATGTTTTACAGATATATCTCCGAAAATCTGACCAACTATATCAACGCCGGTGAACAGGAAGCCGGCAATACAGACTTTGATTACGCAAAGATGTCCGATGCCGATGCAGAAGAAGCTCGTGAAGGCTTGGTTGAGGAAAAGGGCTTTTTCATTCCTCCGTCTGAGCTGTTCTGTAATGTCAACGGCAGAGCCGACAATGACGAAAATCTGAATGAGACCTTGGAGCGTGTGTTCAACCATATCGAAGCATCCGCAAAGGGTTCTACTTCCGAAAGCAGCTTTGACGGCTTGTTTGCCGATTTTGACGTAAACAGCAACAAACTTGGCTCTACCGTGGCAAAGAGAAACGAACGCCTTGCAAAGCTCTTGCACGGCGTTGCCAATATGAACCTTGGCGACGTGAAAGACCACGATATTGATGCTTTTGGCGATGCCTACGAATATCTGATGACCATGTACGCATCGGGAGCAGGCAAATCCGGCGGCGAGTTCTTTACACCTGCTGACGTTTCCGAGTTGCTTACCAGACTTGGCACAGTCGGCAAGACCGAGATCAACAAGGTCTATGACCCTGCGTGTGGTTCGGGTTCTTTGCTTCTGAAAGCGGAAAAGGTTCTCGGTAAGGATGCCGTCAGAAACGGCTTTTACGGACAGGAGATCAATATCACGACTTACAACCTCTGCCGTATCAATATGTTTCTTCATGACGTGGGCTTTGACAAGTTCGATATTGCCTGCGAGGACACCTTGACCGCACCGCAGCATTGGGATGACGAGCCGTTTGAGCTGATCGTTTCCAATCCTCCGTATTCTATCAAATGGGCGGGAGACGATAACCCTCTGCTGATCAACGACCCTCGTTTTTCTCCTGCGGGTGTTCTTGCGCCGAAGTCCAAAGCTGACCTTGCGTTTATTATGCACTCTCTTTCCTGGCTTGCAACAGGCGGCACGGCAGCGATCGTCTGCTTCCCCGGTATTATGTACCGTGGCGGCGCAGAACAGAAAATCAGAAAGTATCTGATCGACAATAACTTTATCGACTGTATCATCCAGTTGCCGAGCAATCTGTTCTTCGGTACTTCCATTGCAACCTGCATCATGGTTTTGAAGAAAGGAAAGTCCGACAACAAGACCCTGTTTATTGATGCTTCCAACGAGTGCATTAAGGTTACGAACAACAATAAGCTGACACAGGCAAACATGGATAAAATCGTGGAAACCTTTGCCAAGCGTGCCGAGGAAGCACACTTCTCCCATCTGGCAAGCTATGAAGAAATTGCAGAAAACGACTACAATCTTTCTGTATCCACCTACGTTGAAGCCGAGGACACCAGAGAGAAAATCGACATTGTAAAGCTCAATGCAGAAATAGCGGAAATCGTGGCAAGGGAGCAAATTTTACGAGATGAAATTGACAAGATAATTGCAGAAATAGAGGTGGTCGTATGAGTAGACTTGACGATTTACTTAAAGAATTGTGTCCTAACGGCGTAGAACATAAACCTTTGTCCGAATTGTTTAATACAAGAAATGGATATACTCCATCTAAAAGCAACCCTGAATTTTGGACGGATGGTACAGTGCCATGGTTTCGCATGGAGGATATTCGAGAAAACGGAAGAATACTGTCCGAAGCTACGCAATATGTTTCCAGAAGTGCAGTAAAAGGAAATTTGTTTCCAGCAAACTCAATCATTGTTGCAACATCCGCTACAATCGGCGAACATGCCTTGATTACTGTTCCGTCATTAGCAAATCAGAGATTTACATATCTTATGCTTAAAGATGAGTACAAAGATTTGTTTGATTCAAAATTCTTGTACTATTATTGTTTCAAATTGGATAAATACTGCAAAGAGTGTCTAAATCAAGGAAACTTTGCTTCGGTTGATATGAAAAAATTTGCCAAGTTTGAGTTTCCCTTAGTACCCCTTTCGATACAACGTGAAATCGTCCGTATTCTTGATGTTTTTACAGAACTTACGGCAGAACTTACGGCAGAACTTACAGCGAGAAAGAAACAGTATGAATACTATTGCAGATCGTTGATTGATACCGCTAACGGAGCAGTTGAGACTCGTATTAACGATTTTGGAAAGTGGTCTGGTGGAATGACCCCCTCGATGAGTAACAAGTCTTTTTGGGAGGATGGAGCCATTCCGTGGGTATCTTCTAAAGATATGAAACAGGCAATTCTAAAAGATACTCAAGACCACATAACTCAAAAAGCGTTAGAAGAAACTTCGATAAAGCTACTGCCGAAAGAAACAGTTGCCATTGTTGCGAGATCTGGAATACTAAAACATACGTTGCCTATTGTTTATATTCCGATTGAAGTAACCGTCAATCAAGATATTAAAGTTTTGGTATCCTCAAAAAATATATTACCGAAGTATGCGTATTATTGCCTCGTCGGATACCAAAGCGATTTGCTTGCAAAAACAAAAAAACAGGGTGGAACAGTTGATTCTTTAGAGATTGACAAATTTATGGATTATAAAATTCCTGTTCCATCAATTTCAGAACAAGAACGAATTGTTGCTATTCTTGATCGCTTTGATACTCTCTGTAACGATATTTCCGCTGGACTCCCCGCAGAAATTGAAGCAAGGCAAAGGCAGTATGAGTATTATCGGGACAAGCTACTGACCTTTAAGGAGGCATCGGTTTGAATGAGCGATTCAGGCAATTATAACATTTTTGAAGGGCTGGCCGGATTTGTGAAAGGCCTTGAAACTTTTTTCAATGCCATCGGTAAGGCAATTACTTGGTATGAGGAAAATGCCGATATAATTTCAAGCTACCTTTTGGTCTTTGCAGAATTTGGAGAATGGAGCATAGCGACTAACAAACTTATTGAAAACCAATTTGTATTTACAGATAATCTGACGCCGGACCTTGCGCACGAAATATATCTAGGTGCTGATGTAGAGGAAGTAATGACTCGCTACTACTTTGATAATGATGGACAAAATATGAAAAAGCTCATCCAAAGATGCAAAGATAGCAATTATATTCGAGAATATCGTGAGTTATATCATCAAATTCTAAATGCGTATGACAGGGAAGATTATCTGCTTGCCTGTATAGGTCTTTTTTCATTGGTTGACGGTTTGCTCGCAGAGTGCTCTGGCATGATTGAGCAAACTGGATTTAAAAAAAGGTTAGAGCGTATTTCCGATAAACTTGCGGACAAAGTTGAGTTAAATGAGATTGATAAAAAAACGATCTGCATTTATGATGCGATTAATAATGCGTTAGATAAAAAAATTGATTGCTCAGTATTCAAAGACTCGGATTTTTTCAAGGAAGAACCCAATACAGTTAATAGGCATTGGGATGTACATGGGAGAACGCACCGTAAACATACAAGAATTGATTTTTTAAAAGTGCTTTTATGGCTGGATGCAGTGATCTATTTGCATGATAAAAGTACACAATTGGAAGGAAGGGAAGAAGACGATGAGTAGCTACAACATTATTGCCGCCAGTAATGAAAGCACCGTTGTAGCTGAATATACGCCGGAAAGCGCACGCTCTGACAGTTTCCAGAGTGAAGCGGCTCTTGAAAAGGAATTTATCCGTCTGCTGACCACGCAGGGATACGAATACCTTACCATCCATGACGAAAACGGTCTGATTGCCAATCTCAGACAGCAGCTCACGCTTTTGAACGACTACACCTTTACCGACAGCGAATGGAAACGCTTCTTCACAGAAACGCTTGCCAACGCTAACGAGGGTATTGTCGAAAAGAGCCGCACCATTCAGACCGATCATGTAAAGGTATTGCGCCGTGATGACGGAACCTCCAAAAATATTCAGCTCATCGACAAAAAGAACATTCACAACAACCGTTTGCAGGTCATCAATCAGTACGAGGAGACCGAGGGCAACCACGACACCCGCTATGACGTGACCATCCTTGTAAACGGTCTGCCCCTTGTACATGTGGAACTGAAACGCCGTGGCGTTGCCATTCGTGAAGCCTTTAATCAGATC
>JAGBBD010000033.1 GCA_017938625.1 Oscillospiraceae bacterium
CCAACCTTGCCCTGGAGGATAAGATCGAGCTGAACTTGTTCTTCGCAAACGTCACCACCGATATGTACGCAGAAGTCAGCTACACCGACTTTAAGGGCAACGTGGTCAGCTACATTGTGGATGGCGAGGACTTCGCCCTCTACGCAGGCACGACCTACAAAGTGCCCGTCAGCCGGATCGTTCTGGCAGATGCCTTCAGCCCTGTGACCGTGACCGTCTATAACGCAGACGACACCGTTCACGCTACTGGCACAGACTCCGTGGAAAGCTACGTTGCAAGAGCTGCCGAAAATGCCCTCAATGCAGCTATCATGAAGTTTGCAACTTCTGCTCTGAACTATCTGACCTAAAACAAAAAAGACCCCCTCGGGGGTCTTTTTGTTTTAGGAATTGACAATGGATGTGTCGGCCCCGCCGACGGATTGAAAAGGCAGTTCCTGCTATACTTGTCATTGCGAGGGAGCGCAGCGACTGTGGCAATCTATGGCAGCGTTTTAGATGCCCACGGCTTCTCCGAAGCCTGGCAATGACAGATATAAATCGGCAGTGTGTGACTCTTTGTAGGGCGTTCTGACCCCCAGACCGCCGCGTGCAGGCAGCAAAGACCCGCTTTCCAATGTTGGAAAGCGGGTCTTTTTTTATCCTTGGTTGTGATAATCCTCTGTTTTCTGCACCTGTTCTTTCCGCCAGACGGAGGGGTTTCTGCCGAAGCGATCTTTGAAGATCTTATAGAAATTGGAGGTATCTGTAAAGCCGCACATGGTTGCCACCTCTTTGCCGGAGTAGCCCTGCATGAGATAATGACGCGAAGAATCCAACCGTACTTTGGTAATATAGCTGCGGATGGTGTAGCCGGTGCGTTTTTTGAACTGGCGGGACAGATACCGCCTGTCCAGACCATACTGTTTGGCAAAGCCCTCTACGGTCAAAGGATCCATATAGTGCTTCTGAATATGGTTGATGATCTGCTGGATGTGATCGAGTTTTTTGTTTTTCGGTTTGAGCAGCTTACAGTACAGATGGAAAAGATCCCCTGCAAGCATATAGTCCAGAGGTTTTGAGGGATCCTGCAGGTACTCCAGACTGGGGAAGGGGTCTTCGTCCAGATCCAGTACGGCAGGCAGGCTCTCAAACTGATAGCTCAAAGCACCTGTAAAACCCACCCAACGGTAAAACCACGGATCTTTGGGATCGGAAATATAGGTGTTTTTTTCATTGGGGCAGATCAAAAATGCCTGTCCCGCCCGAACAGGGAAGACCTGCCCTCTGGAGTAAAACTGACCGCTGCCCTGTACAATATAGTGGATGATAGTGGCATTGGTGCCGTCGGAAACACTGCCATAGACACCGGGCGTAGGTGCGCCCTCCCCGGCAAACTTGGGATTGAAGTCATGCAGTTCCGAGGAAAAGTCGATCTGAAATGCGGAAATCATGGTATCACCGTCCTTGCAATTGGTTACATTTTACCACTACTGAGATACTTGATGCAATAGAAAAAAATCAAAATGTGCAGTATAATGAAAATAACTTCATTTGACCATGATTTCCATGGGCACAATCCACAAGGAGGAATCGCTATGAAGAAACGGATCTTGAGTCTGCTGTTGGCTCTTGTCATGGTGCTCAGCATCCTTCCGGCAGGCATGTTTGCCGCCGCTGAGGAAGCTGCCGTGACCGAGAAAACAGGTGCAGTCGAAATTGATTTTCAGGCATCTTTGGAGAAGGCCGCGCAGCAGTCTTTCTGGGCATCGCTGCCTGCTGTGACAACCCAGAACGGCGCGGACGCTGTCCGTGTCGGTCGGTCCTATCCCAACCGGGAGCCTGAGACCGTCAGCAGCGCCTATGCGGATATGAACGCATGGCTGCTGGAGAATGAAGGCTGGGCGATCAATGAAGACCGATCCGACCTGACTGCCGGTGCCGGCAACAAGGTCTACTTCTCCTATGATCGGGATCTGGACTGGGGCTTGTGCCACAATCCCTATTTCATGAACTTTACCGATAACCGCTCAGATCTGTCTTTGGATGTGATGGCGCCTGCCGAGGGTCTTTACAATCTGACCTTCGGTGTGAGCCTTTCCACATCCTCCTCCAAGGACTATGCCACCGACGGTATGTCCGATGCCGGCGGCTCTTATGCCGATATTCTGGTCAACGGCGAGACGGTCTATAGATCCCTCTCCTCTGTCGGCGCCAATGCCAAGGTGGTGCGCTCTGTGGGCGCAGTCTATCTGGAAGAAGGCGTCAACTCCATCGATCTGCGCACCGTAGGCAACTACTGGAACTCCACCAGCTCCACGCTGCGCTCCAACTTCAGTCTCAGCTCCATGACTCTGACCCCTCTGGAGACGGTGAAGATCGAGCAGGGCAAGAAGCAGGTCATCAATCTGAACAACACCTATCTGCCCTTTGATGCTGTGGTGTCTGCCGAGACTCACAGCGCGGTCAGCGACGATGCAGACATTGCAGCAGGCTCCATCAACGAAGGCGGCAGCCTTGTGGTCAAGGGTGTGAAGATGGGACAAACGGAGGTTTCCGTTTACGAAGGCGATACCCTCCTGTGCACTGTGCCCATCGAGATCACCGAGCGAACAAGCCCTGTATTTGTCCCCGAGACCATCAAGATGGACTTTATGCAGTTTGCCGCACAGGCAAAGAACCAGAGCTGGTGGAATGATCTGGAGGAGACCTCCGTGGACGGCATCCGTCACTTTGGTTCCCGCGGCTGGTCGGATGACATGACCGACACCCAGAAGGCAGCCTATAACCAGATGCAGTCCTGGCTGCAGGAAAACACCTGCTGGAGCTTTGACAACGCAGGCGGCTACACCGCTACCTCCAATCTCAAGCGTGTGTTTATCAACACCAACGAGCAGTTTGACTACGGCCTGCGTTTCTATGGCTCCATGATCGGCTACGGCGACAATCGCGGTCAGCTGGCCTTTATCGTCAACGTGCCGGAAGAAGGCGAGGGCCTTTACAATCTGACGCTGGATCTGCTCAATGAGGCGCTGGGCGATGCCGACCTGTATAAGGTGGATGGCTCCGAGGGCTGCGGCCATGGCGATATCATCGTCAACGGCACCAAGGTCTATGAAAACTATCTGTTCAACGCCCCCAAGACAAGCCGCGTGGTCAACTCCATGGGCCCCGTCTACCTGAAAGAGGGCGCCAACTCCGTTATCATCGACAGCGTGTCGGACTATTTTGGCAAAAACACCAATGCAAGACGTTCCTTCAACCTGCGCTCCATTGAGTTTGAGCCTCTCTTCGGACTGATCGTGGAAGAGGGCTCCAAGCAGATCGTGGATCTGCGCACCACCTATCTTGCGTTTGACGAAGCGCTTCCCGAGGATCTGCATGTCAGCTCCACCAACGAAGATGTGCTGACAGGTGATGTGGATCTCAACGGCAACATCGTGGTGACGGGTCATACCCGCGGCGCTGCGACTCTGACGGTCTATGACGGCGATGAGATCCTTTGCTCCATGGATTATGAAGTGGTGGAAAAGACCGGCTTGAGCTATGATTTCGCCAAGGCATCCGAGCTGACCTCCGGCGGCTTTGCCAATGTGGAAAGCTTCGAGGATCTGAATGTGGAAGATGGTGTTTACACCGATCTGTGGGCATTTGAAAGCCTTTCTCCCAGAAGCTCCGCCAAGTGGAACACGGAAGAGGACGCAGCCCAGCTGGCAGGCGAAGTCGGCTGTGAGCTGAGCTTTAAGCTGGATGTGACGAAGGAAGGCTGGTTCAGCCCTCAGCTGCGCCTGTATAAGACTGCTCTTGGCGGCGAAGTGGGCGTGTACCTCAGTTCTGAGACAGAACAGCTGTACCTTGGCAGCGTGAATACCTATGCAGCATCCAAGACGTTGGATGTGCAGTCCCTGCGCCGTGTTCAGCTGGCAGAGGGCACTTACACTCTGACGTTCGTTCTGACAGAGGGCACAGAGTTTATGTGGTCTGATCTTGCCATGAAGAAGGCAGAAAAGCCTCAGCTGACCATTCTGGCAGGCAATGTGCAGGAAAAGCAGGGCAGAATGATGGAGACTGTCATCTCCGGCTTCTGGTCTGACGGCATGAATGACGATCTGTACATGGCTGATTGGATGGCAGAGGCCTCCGATCCCGAGGTGCTGGATGTGTCCATCGTTCCCGGCACCCTGACCTCTGTGCCTGTGCTGCAGGTGGTTGGTCTGCAGCCCACTGAGGGTGAGACTGTGACCATCACCGCTTATATCAACGGTGTGGAAGCCTCCACCACCATCACTGCCACGGTCTTTGCCCATGTGGCGCTGGAGACCTTTGATGTGAACATCTCCTGCGTGGATCAGGGCATCATCGCAAGAAACACCAACCAGAAGCTGGTCTATGAAATGACCGGTGTGGATGGCGATGTGATCCTGCCCGGTGAAGCCCATATTACTTATGAGATCTCCAACCCCGCAGTTCTGACTGTGGATGAGGAAGACCATACGCTCCGCGGCATTGCCAATGGCGAAGCCTCGGTCACCATCACAGCGCAGGCAGGCGGCGTCAGCTTCACCAAGACTCTGGATGTGACTGTTGCCGATGTGGGCGAAAACCGACTGGATGACGAAAGCTCCCATTATTCCGGCGGCACCATCGGCAATCTGACAGGATCTAAAGGCTATGATACAGCCAATGCCATGGCATGGACTGATGTTGCCGATGACGGCACAGGCAACTATGCCATCCGCGTGGTGGCAAACTCCGAGCTGAGCTACAACGAGGCGGCCAACTCCGGCGAACTGGCGCTGAAGAACGGCAAGCTGGCAGCTATTCAGGGCGGTCAGCTGTATGAAATGAGCTTTAAAATGAAGACGGAAGGCTATGTGAAGCCTGCCGATGCCACCGCTGACTGGCGCTTCACCTTCCAGCTGTACGACTACTGGGAAAATGCCAGAAGCACCGTCATGCCGAAGGAATATACCACCTCCCTCATCGTCAATCCTGCGGAAATGACCGATGAGTGGACGACTTACACCCTGCGTGTCCGTGCGCCCATCGATACGGAGGAAGTGCTCTATGTGACGCCCCGTATCACCTATGGCCCCTTCGTAGGCTACTATCCCCAGGACAAGACCGTGTCCGGCTGGCAGGGCACCTTCTGGATCGATGATATCGAGATTCGCGAAGTCTCCTTCGACCATGTGGACATGGAACTGCAGGCACCCCTGCTTGCCATCGGCCGTGATGTGTCTGTCAAAGTCACACCCATGACCGTTACGGGCAACCCCATTATCTTTGACGATGAAGCATTCCCCACCACGCTGAACACGTGGTCTACCAATGAAGATGTCATCTCTGTGGGACAGACCGTGACGCCTCTGTATGTGGGTGACTACTTCCACAATGACGATTACATGACCATCAAGACCCGCCTTGTGGGTCTGAACGACAAGGCGCAGATCGTTGCCGAGGTGCAGGTCAATGACGAGATCCGTCAGGGCAAGCTGGATGTAGATATCACCACCATGCCCGATGAGCTGCGCGATGTGACCTTTACCCTCAATGATGCACCGTCTCTGGCTCTGGAACTGGGCGACAAGGCAGATGCCGCAGTCAGCGCTCGTACCACCCAGCTGACGCCTCTGTCCGAGGAAGAGATCCGCGCAAACGGCAGCATTTACTTCACTTCCTCCAACACCGATGTGGTAGTCGTGGATACGGTCACTGGTGAAGTCACCTGTGTGGGTGAAGGCGAGAGCGTCATCACCGCCTATGTGTGCATGGATGGCGTGATAAAGACCGATACTGTGGTGGTCACAGGTATTGATGAAACAGATCTGGCTTCCATCCGGATCGAAGCACCTGTCACCTATGTGGGTGTTGGCAATGCGCTGCAGCTGGCTGTCACCGGTCTGAAAAATTCCGGCGCCGCAGCCGACATGACGCAGTATCCCGTGACATGGTCTGTTGACGAGGAAGCAGAGCTTGCCGGTATCGCTTCTATCCATGAAAACGGCAAACTGCGTGCCTACAAGGAAGGCACCGTCACCGTCACCGCCACCATCGGAGTGCAGCGCACGGTTATTTCCGACTTGGTGCAGATCACCGTGGTTCCCAACGAGGAGTTGGCAGGCGACAACATCTTCTATGAACTCATCTACGGTCACGGCATCGGTATTGAAAGCTACTCCGTGGAAGAAAACGGCATTGCCGTCAACTGGGACGAGACCCACAACGGCGGCGCCGGTCTGAAGCTGACCTCTGCCGGTATCGATATGAGCGTGCCCGTGGGCAAGTCCATTGTGCTGGACTTTATGGTGCACAAGGACGGTTGGTATCAGGTGGAAGCCCGCGGTGCATCCCGTACCTCCGGTGCAGCAGCCTGCAACATCTTTGTGGATGATGCCTATGTGGGCGATATCGAGTTCTTCGGTCAAGGCGGTCACTACGGCAGACGCGGCGGTTACAATACCGTCTGGCTGGAAGCCGGTGTCCACTCCATCACCTTTACCTCCTATAAAGCAGGTGTCCAGTATATCGGTGGTCTGCGTCTGTATGCAGCCTCCGATCCCAACGAGGTGGAGCTGTCCATGACGGCAGACAACACCGATCTGGTCATCAGCCAGACCTCCAACCTAAGTCTGCAGCTGCAGCCTGCCAACGGCAAGGAATTCAGCATCCTGCAGCAGACGGAAAAGCCCGAGTTTACCAACCACTATATTCTGACCTCCTCCGATCCCAATGTGGTGCAGGTCGATGGCATGACCGTCACAGCAAAGGGCGTCGGTACTGCTACCGTTACCTTGACCGGTGAGATCGACTATAAGCCTGTGACGGCACAGGTGACCTACACCGTCAAGGATGCCAACATCGCTTCTGCCGAACTGACGGCAGAAAATACCGCTGTGAAGCCGGGCAGCGAGCCTGCGCCTCTGACCTTGACCCTCTACGGTGTGGACGGCGCTGCCATGACCGAGCTGCCCGAGGGTGCTGTGGTCAGCTACACCTCTTCCGAGCCTTCCGTGGTATCTGTGGATGCACAGGGCATTATGACCATCGGCAAGGTCGGCTCCGCGCTGGTCACGGCATCTGTGACCGAGAGCGGACATACGGTGGAAGCCTCCCTGTGGATCACCGTCACCGAAGGCAAGACCGAGCCTACGGTCTATACCTATGAGGAGCGGGCAACGGCACAGGAAAACGTGCTCAAGTATTCCTGGGCATGGGAAATGAAGGAAACCGCTGTCAATCTGGCAGATGTGTTTGTGGAAAATCTGGACTATATCTATTCTGAAATGCTCTTTGTCCAGACCTGGCCCGGCAACACCAGCTCCACCGGCTACCAGAACGACTCCCAGGGCAAGATCTGCCGCTACTGCAAGACCAATCTGGAGACCAAGTACGGTCACCATCCCTGGATCGTGGATCCCATCAACAACCCCTGGAAGATCACCTGCCCCGAGTGTATGCGTGATTTCCCCTCCAATGACTTTGGTGCCTACTTCCGTTCCGGTCTGGGTGAAGACGGCAACTTCCACGAGGAGTTGGCAGACAAGAGCCTGCTGACAAACGACCTGTATCCCGAAATGGGAGAAGGCTGGGGCGTTGACGATGGCTGGGGCTACAAGGCAGGTACTTACGATGTGGACGGCTCTGTGCAGGATTATATCTTCATTTCCTGCTACATCCGCGGTATGCACGGCGCTTACGGCGAAAACCACATCAACAAGATCTTCAACACTCTGCGTGAAGCTTACATCTATACCGGCGATGAAAAGTATGGCAATGCAGGCGCCATCCTCATTGACCGTTTTGCCGATATCTATCCCAGCTACGATCTGAGCGACTATGCCATCATGACCTATCATGACTCCGACGGCAACGGCGGCGCAGGTCGAATGGTGGGCTGTATCTGGGACGCTATCTACTCCAAGTATTATGCTCAGGCATACGATGCTTTCTGGGACTGCATGGACAATGAAGCAGTCATCAACTATCTGCGTGAGCATGCCTCCTGGAAGGGCATGGCGCCTGAGGACATCACGCCCGAGTATGTCAGAGCCAACGGCGAAGAGAATATCCTGCTGGAGCTGTTCCGCGCGGCAAAGGCCAATGACCTGAACGGCAACTTCGGTATGGAAGAGGCCGGTATCTCCTATGCGGCAGTGGCCCTGTCCCGTGAGCCGGAGACCTCCCAGATGCTGGAGTGGGTCTATGCCACCAATGAGACCGGCGGCAGTTCCCTCAATGACACGGCATACGCCACCGGCGGCGATGTGTCTCGCACGCTGATCGAGGACGTCTCCCGTGACGGCATGGGCAACGAATGTTCTACCTCCTACAACTGTCTGTGGGAGATGTATCTGCTGGATATGGCAGATGCGCTGGAGGGCGTGGAAGGCTACGACCTGTGGGAGAATATCCAGTTTGTCAATATGTTCTCTTCCTTCATGCGCTTTACCATTGACGGCAACCATGCACCCCTGGTCCATGAGTCCTCCGGTATCTACCAGATCCTTGGCTCTTATGCCAACGTGGAGCGTATGACCACGGCCTTTATCAAGACAGGCTCCAACAACGTGGAGCTGGCAAAGGCGATCTATGCCAGAAACGGCAACAGCACAGAGGGTCTGCGCGGTGATATCTTCACCGAGGATCCCGAAGCAGGTGTCCGCGATGCCATCCAGTATCTGGTGGACAACAACGGCCAGTGGGATGTGTCCGAGTCTGCTATGATGGCAGGCTACGGCATCGCCATCTTGCGTGAAGGCCCGGAAGTCTATGTTGCAGGCAGCAACGATGCAGAATTCTCCACCTACCATATGTACTATGGCTATACCAACCATGCCCATGCCCAGAAGGAAGTCCTTAACATGGATGTGACGGCATTTGGTCTGTCCCTGTCCGGCAACATGGGTTACCCCCTGCATGTCGACTCCAACCCCGAGCGTCTGCAGTGGGTGCAGAACACCGTATCCAACAACACCGTTGTGGTCAATGATTACGGTCAGCTGTCCGTGGAAGAGGGTGGCTTCCCCCTGCACTTTGCCGATGACGGCTATGCCAAGGTCATGGATGCCGAGGCAGACCATGTTTACGAAGAGACCGATATCTACCGCCGTACCATGGTGGTGGTGGACAACGGCGACGGTGTCAACTACTCTGTGGACTTCTTCCGCGTTCTGGGCGGCAGTGAGCATGTGTATTCCTTCCATGCAGCATCCGTCAACGATCCCGTGGTGGAGGGCCTTGATATGACTGTTCAGCCCATGGGTACTTACGCAGGTGCTGATATCCCCTTCGGCGACCATGTGATCTCCAGCGATGCGTCCGACCCTGCCTTCAATGTGGGCAACGGCTACAGCTGGCTGTACAATGTTTCCCGCGATGCCGACCCCGAGACCAAGTTCTCTATCGACTGGCAGGTGGAAGACTTCTATAACCATCTGACCACCACCAGCGGCATCCATCTGAAGCTGCATATGCTGTCCGAAGAACCTCTGGCTGAGGTGGCGCTGGCGGACGGCAATCCTCCTCAGGACGGCAGAAACCCCGAACATCTGGAGTTTGCCCTGATCCGCCGCAGCGGCATGGAAGGTATGGACACCCTGTTCACTTCCATCATCGAGCCCTATCAGTACAATTCCTACATTGCAGACGCCGAACTGGTGAACATGGTGCTGACAGACGGCACGGAGGCTGTCACCGATCGCGCCGCTGCCATGAAGATCACCCTCACTTCCGGCAGAGAAGACTATGTGATCTATGCCACCAACCCCGATTGCACCTATGTTGTGGATGACAAGATCACCTTTAAGGGCTTCACCGGTGTGGTGTCCTACGAGGGCAGCAAGCTGACCTATGCATGGGGCGATGAAGTGAGCTTGATTTCCGACAGCACCATTGGCGCTGTGGTGGAAAACCAGCCTGCTGTCACCGGTACGGTCACAGACTTCACCCATGACCTTGCCTCCAACTACACCATGACCATCACCATGGACGAGCCTGTCACGGCTGACAGACTGATCGGCAAGTACATCTATGTGGACAACGATGGTGTGGAGAATGCTGCATATCGCATCCACGGTGCGGAAATTGACGGCAGAACGGCTGTGCTGGATCTGTACACCCAGACCCTTGTCCGTGAATATGTGGATAAGTGGGATCTGGACAAGGGCTTCAACCATAACATTGCCGTTGGTCAGACCTACTCCATTCCTCTGTCTGCCGCCTTCGATATGGCTTCTCTTGTGAACTTTACCGCCGATCAGGTGGTGAAGGCAGGTTATCGTCTTGATCTGCAGGTCGGCATGGAAAACGCCGATGTGACCTATGAGTTGGAAGGCTTGGTCAAGGGCATGAAGTTCGATACTGCAACCGGCAAGATCACCTGGACACCCTCCAAGACTCAAGTGGGCAGATATCCCATCGCAGTTAAGGCAGTCAATGAAAAGGGCGATACCTTGGCGACTATGGAGTTTGTGATCTATGTGGTCTCTTACACCGGCGCTTCTTATGATGTATCCGTTTGTAAGCACGCCAAGGCGATCACCTACGAAGTAGGCGGCATCACCGAGACAGTCTGTCCCGCCTGCGGTCTGATCACCAAGACCGGCGGCGAGGAAGAGCCTGAAGAAAAGCCCATTGAGCTGATCGACATCGCAGGCACCAACATGAATTTGGGCAACGAACTGGCTCTGAACTTCATGTTCCCCAAGGCGCTGGATGAGAGCAAGTCCTACACCGCCATCATTACCCAAACCTCTCAGGGTGAGGTAGTCAAGACGGCTGAGATCCCCTCCACCGACTGGGAATCCTTCAGCAATACGCTGTATAAGGTGACGGCATCCGTCCGCGCCATGGAAATGGCAGACGAGCTCTCCATTGAGATCGTGGACGAAGAGGGCAATGTGTATAACAATGCTTACGCCACCTCCGTCCGTGCCTACGGCATGAAGGCTCTGGCAGCCGCATCTTCCTCCGACGAAATGAAGACTCTGGTTGTGGATATGCTGAATTATGGTGCAG
>JAGBBD010000034.1 GCA_017938625.1 Oscillospiraceae bacterium
GGCAACGTGGTCAGCTACATTGTGGACGGCGAGGACTTCGCCCTCTACGCAGGCACGACCTACAAGGTGCCCGTCAGCCGGATCGTTCTGGCAGATGCCTTCAGCCCTGTGACCGTGACCGTCTACAATGCAGACGACACCGTTCACGCTACAGGCACAGACTCCGTGGAGAGCTACATTGCAAGAGCAGGCGAGAATGCCCTCAATGCAGCTATCATGAAGTTCGCAACTTCTGCTCTGAATTATCTGACCTAAAGCAAAGCGCCCCTTCGGGGGCTTTGCTTTAGGAATTGACAATAGCCAATTGTCAAAGGTTGTCATTGTGAGGCTTGCTTGCAAGCCGTGGCAATCTAAAAACTGCCAAAAGATTGCCACGCTCATTTCATTCGCTCGCAATGACATGTGACGTACGAGGCATTCAGCATTTTTTCATCACCTTACTCGTTTCTTCCTTCTTCCCGACAAGCCCGGCGGCAGCGTCTGCCGTTGGGCTTGTCGCCTTGATCCGAAAGGAGAATGTGCATGATCATTTCTGTTCCGGGTTTCTACTATGCCCAGCAGGGTGCAGACCCTTTTGCTGTCCATCCCGGTCAGTCCTTTGAAGGCTGGGGCAAAACGGAAATTCCGATGGACACGTCGCGCACGGCTGTGATCGTTATGCATCTGTGGCAGCTGCCGCCCTATGAAGAGTGTCCTGCTGTCTACGGTCATGTGGAATATCTTGCCCGTGCAGAGAAAATCGCAAAAGAAAAGCTTCTGCCCTTTGTGCAGACCATGCGGGAAAAGGGCATCCGCATCATCCATGTGGCAGCAGGCTTTGAGGGAACGCTGAAAACCTTCCCCGGCTACCTGCGCATGGCAGAAAAATATCCGCCCCAAAACTGGGAGCGGATCGAGGGAAGCCGGCTGCACAAGCAGCTGCAGCAGACCCATTGGCGTCTCATGGGCGCAAAGACAGAAGAGCAGAATGCGCAGATGGATGCTGTCTATGCCAAGTATGACTTTGCCATCAAGCCTTTGGAGCATGAGGACATGGTCACCCACACCAATCAGCTGTTTTCTCTGTGCAAGGAGCATGGTATCGAGCATTTGATCTATACCGGCTTTGCTGTCAATGCCTGCCTGACCATGTCACCGTGCGGCTTTCTGGATATGACGCGCCACGGCATCATGTGCTCTATTGTGGGAGACTTGACCACTGCTGTGGAAAACAGAGAGTCCTGCACGGAGCAGCGCAACCGGGAATATGGCCTGTGGCAGTTTGCTGTGCAAAGCGGCTTTGTGTTTTTGTCTGAAGATCTGATACAAAAACTTTGATATTTCCTTTCTTGTTTGACCGCGGCAGCGCGTAAGCACTGCCGCGGTCGCCTTTTTGTTCCGATCCCGTGTGCAGGCAGCAAAAACCCCCACGGTGCTTGGCACCGTGGGGGTTGAGTTGATAGGATAACTTACTTCAGCAGAGCGTCGAAAGCCTGAGCAGCTTCCAGACCGTCAGCGTAAGCGCCGGTGTACAGACCGATGATGGTGTCAGCCATAACAGTCTTGATATCGGCATTGGAATGCAGGCCGCCGGCGTAGTTCATGTTGGTCTCGGTGGACTCCATGATCTCACGGGCGTCAGCGAAGCGGGGCAGAGCCTCCTGGGTACGGTCGTCGACCAGATAGACGTCGGCATCGGTGATGGCCTTGTTGACGTCGCCGGTGCACATATAGTACAGGTAGTCCCAAGCCAGATCGGGGTTCTCACAGTTGACGCTGATGCAGTTGCAGGTGCAGGACACGGAGGTGCCGTAGGTGCCGGGGCCACCGGGCAGCTCGGGGAACTTGAAGCAGCCCCACTCCAGGGAAGCGCCGGTCATTTCTTCGATCTCGCCGGAGACCCATGCGCCGGTGTAGACCATGACGTTTTCACCGGTCAGACCGATCTTGTTCTGAGAAGTGGGCCACTCGGAGGGGGAGTTGGGATCAAAGAAGCCCTTGTCGACCCATTCCATGACCTTGCTGCAGGCAGCGACGAAGTTTTCGTTTTCGGCAAAGCCGCCGTTCAGAGCCAGATCAGCAACGGTCTCTTCGCCAACATAGCGCTCACACAGAGCACCGAAGATGGAGATGATGTAACCGGCATCCTGTGCAATGGGGGAGTAACCGGCTTCTACCAGAGCTTCACAGACAGCCTCGAACTCTTCAATGGTTCTGGGATTTTCGGTGATACCTGCTGCATCGAAGGCAGCCTTGTTGTACCAGAAGGAGTTGAAGGAGGAGACAGTGGGGATGGCATGGTAGGCTTCGCCGCTCTCGGACTGAGCCTTGATGATGTCCATGCAGATGGGGTATGCACGATCCAGAACGTCGGATTCGGTCACATAGTTGGTGATGTCCATGGTGTGCTTGATGTTGGCGACCAGCTGCTGCTGAGAGCCCAGGGGGAACACGTCAACGCGCTCACCGGATTCCAGAGCAGTGCCCAGAATGGTGGACAGGTCGGAGCCGTAGTGCTTGACTTCCAGCTTGACGCCGCGGCTTTCTTCGAACTCAGCGATCTTTTCCACAGCCACATCATAGGCGGGAGTGCCTTCTGCGTAGGAGGTCCAGACCACCAGATCGACTTCTTCTTCCTTCTTGCCGCAGCCGACGAAGCAGGTCACGATCATCAGCAGGCACAGAAGCAGAGCAATGTACTTTTTCATGATTTCATTTCCTTTCTGATCCTTAAAATTTGGCGCGGTTACGCGCACTTTCCATGTTTACTATACCACTAAAATTCGGTGGTTTCTACAAAAAATACGGACAGGGAAACATTTTTTACCATTTGCACCATAAACGAGCCTTTGCGCGGTGCAGAACACGCAAAATTTTGGTGAAAATGCTAAAACCTTTTAGCTGCCAAAGGAAACCTCATTCGAAGTTTGCTTTCAAGAACTCTGCCACAGTTCCGTCATATTCCGCCTCTACCATATAATAGAAGCCAAGCTGGTTGCCGATGAGATAATTGATGTAGGTCTTGCCGTTTAAGTCGCACATATCCACATCGCTGCTGGAAATGAGGAGCCCGGTTTTGATTTTTTCTTTCATTTCTTCGGAAAGATCCACGGCATAGGGGGCAATGACCCGGTCTTCCTCTGTGGGAGAGAGCAGGGGATTGTACAGACCCACCTCCCAGTGACGGAAGTCCTTGGTTCTGTAGATATAGTTGCTGTAGCGCACACAGGGCAGCTCCGTTACGGAGATCACATAGTAATAGCCCTCCGAGTAGCGCATCCAGGGGCCGCCCATGTAGCGGTCTTTGAAGAAGGCAAACTCCGGATCGTCAAACTCCCAGGAAACCAGATCCTTGCTCTTTGCAATGAAGAAGGTGTAAGGATATGGGCCAACAAACTCTTCCGGCTTGTAGAATTCAATGAGGATCACGTAGCCGTCCTCGCCCTTGGTCAGAGCCGTGTTCAGAAGACCCCAGCCGGGGCGCTTGAGCAGCACGCGCTTTTCCCAGTTGATAAGATCTGTGCTCACATAGGCATAGATGGTATCGGTGGTGGCGAAGTGACCGGGAGAGACCTCCAGCCGTTCTGTGCCCAGCACATAGACCGTGTCGCCCTCCACATAGGCGGAATAGTAATAGCAGTTTTCGCCCACATAGCTGATGACCTTGCCGGTTTCCACATCCCGGATCATGGCAGGGGTGGGACGTCCAAAGTCTGTGCCGCCGGTGGGATCGTTCAGCTCCATCCGCATGAGCCTGCCTTTGTGGACAAAGGGCGTCATTTCGCCGTTGGGGCTGACTGCGCCGTTTCGCTTGAATTTGGGGAAACCGCGAAGCATTTTGGTTTCGGCAGTGTAGTTAAACTCGGTAACGGGCATCAAAAACACCTCTCTTTTTTAGGGATGAATCGATGATAGCAAAAAGCCTTCAAAAGTCAAATCGGGAAATTGCACAGAAAACAAAAGTTTAAAATGTGCAATATAGAAAAGCTTTCAGCCCGTTTTTTTTCTTATTGTCTGCTTACACAAATTTTGAAGCAAGAGTTTGTATATGCCGACAATTGACGAGGCTAAAAGGTTTTAGTAAAATGGAATCGTAAGTTGGTATAGCCGACTATATTTCAATCAGGAGGGAACAAGCATGAAGAAACGCGTCATCAGTTTGCTTTTGGCTATGATCATGGTTCTGGGTATGATCCCCATGACCGTTCTGGCAGAAGAAGCATGTACTCACACCAACACCACCGCGTCCTATGAGGATGTGGACGGCAAACATGTGAAAACACTTGTTTGTGATGACTGCGGCGCTGCCGTAGTTCAGAATACCCTGACTTATGACTTTAAAGCATATGCAAAAGAAGTTGCCCAGCAGGATTTCTGGGATAACCTCTACACCACCACCAACTATAACGGCGAGACCGTCAAGTGCATCGGTGTCTACCGCGGCGGTACGCTGACCGAGGATCAGACCCTTGCTATGGCAGACTTCGAGGCATGGAACAATGCCCGTGAGTGGAAGGTCGAAACTCCCTATGCCGTCTATGGCAGCAACCGTATGTACTTCTGTGCAGACGATGCTGTTTACTGGGGCATTGGTCACCACTCCTACTATTGCAATGTGGACAAGCAGTCCGACATGGTCGTGACCGTGACTGTGGATGAAGCAGGCCAGTACGACCTGGCATTTGATGTGGAAATGCAGAAGCCCGGCGCCGGCCAGTCTCCCAACGATGAAGTGCAGGCAAACGGCTGCGGCTACGGCGATATCTACGTCAACGGCACTCTGGTGGAGTCCAATGTCTACTTCTCCACCACCAATGATGGCTACACCGAGCGCGGTACCATCGATATTGGTTCCATCGCTCTGGTGGCAGGCACCAACACCATCACCGTCCGCTCCACCTATGATTACTCCAATGGCGGCGGCTACGCAGGCCGCAGATGGCAGTTCTTCCGCAGCATGACCCTGTCCCAGACCACTGCCAGCGTCGACTGCTTTGACACCGACGGCGACGGCAAGTGCGAGCTGTGCGGCGAAGTGTGCGGCGAGTGCCAGCACCGTCAGACCAAGGACGTTCTGGTCAGCTCCAATGAAGACGGCACCCACAATGTGACCCGTGAATGCCTGCTGTGCGGCGAGGCTGCACCTCTGGCTCAGCTGAACTACGATCTGAAGGAATATGCCCAGGAAGCTGCCGAGCAGGACTTCTGGGATAACCTCTACACCGCTCAGAACTACAACGGTGAGACTGTCAAGTGTATCGGTATCTACCGTACCGGCGCTCTGACCGAAGAGCAGACTGCTGCTATGGCAGCCTTCGAGTCCTGGAACAACGCCCGCGAGTGGAAGGTCGAAACTCCCTACGCTGTGGGCGGCAACAACCGTATGTACCTGTGTGCCGATGATGCCGTTTACTGGGGCGTCGGTCACCATTCCTACTTTTGCAATGTGGATCAGCAGTCCGATCTGGTCTTCACCGTGAAGGTGGACGAAGCCGGTCAGTATGAGCTGGCTCTGGATCTGGATATGCAGAAGGCAGGCTGCGGTCAGTCCGTCAATGACCAGATCCAGTCAAACGGCTGCGGCTACGGCGATATCTACATCAACGGCGTTCAGACCTTTGTGGATGTCTACTTCTCCACCACCGGCGCCGGCTACTATGAGCAGGGCGTGAAGGAACTGGGCACCGTCACTCTGAACGCAGGCGTCAACACCATTACCATCCGCACCACCAAGGAGATCGGCGGCACTGCCGCTTACGCAAGCCGCCAGTGGCAGCTGATCCGCGGCATGAGCCTGAACCAGTCTCTGGCAGTTGTGGACTGCGTTGACGAAAACGGCGACGGCATCTGCGAGATCTGCAACGATCAGTTCCGGGGCTGCCAGCACTATGACTGCGACTACGTTGCAGGTACCGCCAACGAAGACGGCACCCACAATGTGACCAAGGTCTGCAACAACTGCGGCGAGACTGTGGAACTGACCCCTGTGGTCTATGACTTCAAGGAATATGCAAAGGAAGCTTCCGAGCAGTCCTGGTACGAAGATCTGACCACCGTTAATATGCACAACACCGAGATCCCCGCCAAGCGTCTTGGCGAATGCGCCTACAACCCCACACACACCGAAGAGCACGTCGCTGCTGTCAATGCTTACAATGACTGGGTCGCTGCCCGCGACTGGGGCGTTACCACCGACTATACCCTGACCATGGGCAATGCCCTGTATCTGCTGCCCAGCGACAACTACACCTGGGGTGTCTGCCACCATGCTTACTTCAATGGCTTCACCGAAGGCTACAGCGACATGGACATCAAGCTGACCGCAGCCGATGCCGGTACTTATGATGTTTCTCTGGACGTTCGTCTGCAGCGTCCCGGCTGCTCCGACTTTGCCAACGATGGCATCAGCAACGCCGGCGGCTATGCCGATATTCTGGTCAACGGCGAAGTGATCGCAGAGCATGTGGACTTCGCAAACCGCGATCTGAACTACTGGTCCAAGGACGGTGTCATCGAGCTGGGTGAGATCTTCCTGAACAAGGGCGAAAACACCATCACCATCCGCACCGTTGCCCGTTATGACGACTCTGTTACTTATGCAGGCTACAACCGTGAGAACCTGATCGCTATGACCGTGACTCCCACCAATCTGGTGGATATCTGCGTGGACGATGATGCAGACGGCGCCTGCGATAACTGCGGCGCAGAGATGAAGGTCGAATGCGAGCATACCAACACCACTTCCGGCGGCTATGTGGACAATGGCGACAAGACTCACACTGCCATCACCACCTGTGTTGACTGCGGCATTGCCGTCTCCGAGGACATCCTGCCCTGCACCGACGAGGACAAGGACTGCGCTTGCGATGACTGCGGCGCTGTCATCAAGACTGTGGTCAAGACCACCGTTGCCGGCTCCAACATGAACCTGGGCAACGAGCTGCAGGTCAACTTCATCATCAACGATCCTACTGTGGAAGGCGACTACGTTGCTTACATCCATCAGGATACCGAGGATGAAGAGGGCGTGACCTATGAGATCCCCTCCTCCGATTGGGAATTCTTCAGCACCGGCAGAAGCAAGGTCGGCGTCCGTGTCCGTGCCATGGAAATGACCGACACCCTGACCCTGACCATCAAGGATGCCGAGGGCTACGACATCATCGATGCCTACACCACCTCCGTCCGTGAGTACGCTGCAAAGGCTCTGGTGGCTGCTTCTTCCTCCGCTGAGATGAAGACTCTGGTGGTTGACATGGTCAACTACGGCGCAGCTGCCCAGACCAACTTCACCTACAAGGCAGAAGATCTGGCCAACAACCAGCTGACCGAAGAGCAGGCTGCTCTGGCATCTGCCGACGTGGTTTGCGAGAACAACCAGATCAAGGGCACCAACAATCTGGGCTCCAACCTGGCTCTGAATGACTGCATCCTCTTCAACATCTATTTCTCCGGTCTGAAGGATAAGGACATGAGCACCATCAATGCCAAGGTCACCTTCACCAACTGGAAGGGTGAAGCGAAGGAAGTCACCATCCCCGGTACTGAGTTTGAGCTCTACGGCACCTCCGGTGACCGCTACAAGGTCATGGTGGACGACATCGTTCTGGCAGATGCCAAGTGCCTGGTCACTGTGGAACTGTACGAAGACGGTGTGACCGATCCCATCGCTTACGGCTCCGACTCTGTGGAAAGCTACGCAAATCGCGGCGCTTCCACCTCCGCTGCTCCTCTGTACAATGCCATCATGAAGTTCGCAACTTCCGCAAAGGCATACCTGCTGAGCAGACAATAAGCGATCATACCCCATCAACCCTATATAAAACAGGCTCCCTTCGGGGAGCCTGTCATATGAATAAAAAACAGAATTTTAGATTCCAGGAGGAAAATTATCATGGCAAAATCCGGCGGTCCCGGCGCATTCGTCTTCGGACAGGAAGAATGCAAGGAAGTAATGGAAGTTCTGCAGGGCAGATATCTGTTCCGTTACGGTGATGAAAACACAGAAGGCTACACCCACAAGGTCGTGGACTTTGAAAACGAACTGAAGAAGGTCATGGGCGCAAAGCACGCTGTGGCTACCACCAGCGGCACCAACTCCCTGCTGGCATGTCTGGCTGCTCTGGGTATCGGCGCTGACGACGAGGTTATCGTCCCCGGCTACACCTTTATTGCTTCCATCTCCACCATTATGCTCTCCGGCGCCATCCCTGTTCTGGCTGAGATCGACGAGTCTCTGACCATCGACCCCACCAAGATTGAAGCGCTCATCACTCCCAGAACCAAGGCCATCATGCCTGTCCATATGCTGGGTAACCCCTGCGATCTCGATGCCATTCTGGCCATCGCAAAGAAGCACAACCTGTACGTTCTGGAAGACTGCTGCCAGGCAGTGGGCGCAAGCTACAAGGGCAACCGCGTGGGCACCTACGGCAACATGGGCGCATTCTCTCTGAACCTGTTCAAGACCATCTCTTCCGGTGACGGCGGCGCTGTCATCACCAATGACGACGATCTGTACGAGCGCGCCTTCGGCTTCCACGATCAGGGCCACAAGCCCAACCGTATGGGTGTGGAAGTGGGCAACCGCAGCTTCGTGGGCATGAATATGCGTATGAACGAGCTGACCGGTGCTGTCGCTCTGGCACAGACCAGAAAGCTGGACGAGATCCTCACCACTCTGCGCACCAAGAAGGCCATGCTGAAGGATATGCTGAAGGATCTGCCTCACATCTCCTTCCGTAAGATCAACGATCCCGGCGAGTGCGCAACTCTGCTGACCATCCTCTTTGACACCAAGGAGCTGGCTGAAAAATTCTGCGCCCAGACCGGCGGCAGACCCATTGCATATTCCGGCTGGCATGTGTACAATAACATGGAGCAGGTGCTGGAGAAGAAGACCGCTGCCAAGACCAACAACGTCAATGACCGCGTCTACTACAAGCACATGCTGCCTCAGACCGATGATATTCTTGATCGTGCAGTCAACATCAGCGTTGGTGTTGTGGATAAGGGCCTTGGCTCCGGCTACGGCATCAACATCTGCTCCACCGAAGAAGAGATCAAGGCTGTGGGCGAGAACATCAGAAACCTCATCCTGAATCTGTAATTTACGGAGGACAGCATATGAATATTTTAGCAGTCGGTGCCCATCCGGACGATATTGAGCTTAACTGCGCAGGTACCCTTGCCAAGTATGCCGCACAGGGACACAATGTGTTTATCTGCACTGCCACCAATGGCAACATCGGCTCCGCCACTCTTCCCAAGGAGGAGATCGGCAGAATCCGCAAGGAAGAAGCTGCCAAGAGCGCTGCCATCATTGGTGCGGAGTACATTTGTCTGGATTATGATGATGAACTGTTTTATGAGGATGTGAATGTCCGCATCGATTTTATCAACATGGTGCGTCATTGCCGTCCCCACATCATTCTGACCCACAATCCCCATGACTACAACCCCGATCATATGCTGACCAGCAAGATCATCAACGATATTCAGGTCATGCTGCCCATTGCCAAGATCGAAACCAAGGAAAAACCCTGGGAGATCATGCCTGCCGTGTACTATTTTGAGCCGGCAAAGGGCATGGGCTTCATTCCCACGGACTATGTGGATATCTCCGACCACTTTGAGACCAAGCGTAAAATGCTGCTTTGCCATCAGAGCCAGGTCCAGTGGATGGCTGACAACTATGCCGGCTTCTCCGCAGAAGATACCTTTATCGAGGATATGAAGATCACGGCGGCATATCGCGGAATGCAGTGCGGCGTCAAGTATGCCGAGGCTTTCATCCGCTGCAACGATGCCTACAGAATGACTGCAGCAAGACTCCTGCCGTAAAAGCAAAAGAGGGAAATGCTTGCGCATTTCCCTCTTTTTTATGTATCAAGTTTTTTGACGGACTCTCGTACCACCAGCTCCATGGGAAGGCTGACGCTCTTGGGTTTTTTGCCCTTGATCTTTTTCAGAAGCAGATCCATGGCAAGCTCGCCGATGTGCACCTTGTCGATGCCCACGGTGGTGAGCTTGGGCTCTGTGTAGCGGGAGAGCAGGATATCATCGATACCCACGATGGAAAGCTCCTCCGGGAGCTTCAGACCCAGATCCTTGGCGCAGTGCATGGCACCGATGGCGAAAATATCAACGGTGCATACGATGGCGCCGGGACGGTCGGGACGATCCAGCAGCAGCTTGGCTGCTTCATAAGCTTCCTGCTCCGTGCTCACATTGCCGTCTGTCCATTCTTTACGGGGCTGCAGACCGTATTCTGCCAGCGCCTTGGTAAAGCCTGCCAGCGTCTGCTCCCGGAAGCCGGGAACGACCTTGGAGGTGATGATGCCGATGTCACGATGCCCGTTTTCCAGCAGGTGATGGGCAGCTGTATAGGCGGCGTCGCAGTAGTCCGGGTTGATGGAGGTGACCGCATCGGAAAGAATGTGGGAGTCCACCACCACAAAGGGAACGCCGCAGGCAAGTGCCTTCTCTGTCAGCGCATCGGAAATATCCTGCATGAAGATGATCCCGTCCGTGTCACCGATGTAGACCATGTCCGGCAGCTCGCTTTCGGCGTGGATCGGTTCATTGATGGTGATGTTATAGCCGTACTCACGGCTCTTGTTGAGAATCCCCCGTGTGATCTCAAAATAGAACAGATCCTCAAAGGGTGAGGAATTGGGATTGATCATGATGCAGATGTTGAAGCTCTTGTTGAACAGCAGCTTCTTGGAATTGAGATTGGGCTTGAAGCCTGTCTCATCAATGATCTTCTGCACATGCTGCCGTGTCTCCTCGCTGACACCCGGCTTGTTGTTGAGCACAAAGGATACTGCAGTCACGGAAACGCCTGCCATTTGGGCGATTTCCTTGATGGTCAGTCTTTTCAAATCGTGCACCTCACTTCATACTGTGGGGAAACATTAATAAGTCTAATAATAAATATACACTAACATTTGGAAAAAAGCAATATTGACCAACCAAAACACCCGAGGGAGGGAACATAAACATGAAGATCTTTCATGTCTACAACGAAAAGTGCTTTACAGGTCTTGAGAAAAACGGTCTGCTGAACAAAGACAGCGGCTTCAAGATCCAGCATATGTTTTCCATGCAGGATCGCCTGAAGTTCAACCAATTTGCTGCCAAAGGAAGCAAGCTCCACGGCTTGATCAAAGAGGGGAAGATTCCGTTCTATGTGGATCGTCTGGCAGGCGGCGCCACATGGCATAACTATACCTTCGATCCTGCGCTGATCGAGGAGTACACCGGGCTGTTGGGCGATTGGTTCCTTGGCTTCCAGCTCCATGAGAGCGGCTCCAACCGCCGCGTAGCTGACTGGAAGCGGATCTTGAAGGCGTTCGATGGCAGCCACGGCCCCTATGACAAGGAGACCATGTGCAAGATCATGGTCAGCGACCATGCCAAGCTGCCCGACGGCACACCGCTGCCCTCCTTCTCTCAAGACACACCGGAATTTTACGCCACCCAGCGTTTTGCCGCCACACCGGAGGCTTATATTGAGGAAATGAAGGATATGTTCCGCCGCCGCATGGAAGAAACAGGCGGCAAGATCCTGCCCTGTGACAGCTATTACCTTGCCACCAAGCTGCAGGACGATATGGGACTGCCCAGCTTTATGCCCGAGGTGGGCTGCCAGATTCCGCTCATGCGCATTGAAGTGGCGCTGGCAAGAGGTATTGCCAGAAAGTCCCGGAAGACCTGGGGTACCTACTATGAGTGCTGGCGCTTCGATGAAGAGTCCGGCTACACCATGCCCTGCTTCAACGATGATCCTATCAACGAGTGGTACCTGCCTCAGGATCAGCATCCCGATGACTTCTCTTCTTACGGACACAACGGCGGCAGCTCCCGTCTGCTGCAGGCGCGGATCTACTACTATACTCTCATGAGCGGCGCGGACTACTTCTCCGAGGAGTGGGGCCTCAACTGCAGCTACACGGATATGCAGGAGTTCTCCCTGTCTGAATACGGCAAGGTGAAGAAGGAATTTGTGGGCAAGGCCGAGAAGCTGCAGGGCATCCGTGCTGTGACGCCCTTTGCCATCGTGCTGCCCTCCCGCTATGGCTGCGTGGAGCTGCCCGATCCCTACAATGCCAGAAGCAAGGGCGTCCGCTCCGGCCGATATCTGGAGTGCGACCTGAGCAAGGAAGATACTGCCTACTACGGTCATGTGGAAGAGGTTCTGGATCTGTTCTTCGGTCGTCTGGATGAGGCAGGCGGCAACGAAGGTCATGTGATGACCAACTCCCGCTTTGGCGATCTGTTTGATATCATCTATGACGATGCTCCGGCATCTGCCCTGACCCGTTACGCTGCGCTCATCGATGCAAGTGCCGACGGCGGCTTTGCAGCCAAGCAGCCCGGTCTCAATGTGCTGACCTCCGAGAACTTGGAGCAGCTGGCACAGCAGGTGCAGAATTTGACCAAGCGCCTTGACTGCACCGTGGATGATCTGCATTGGCTTTTGTCTGAAGACGCAGCCGGCAATCACTATGTGTCTGTGTTTAACAATGAGGGCAACCACCGCACGTTCCTCCACGGCGATACCATCGACCATGGCTATGACCGCACCGTTACTGTGAGGCTGCCCAACGCATCTGCGGCAGAATTTGTCCACAAGACGGAGGGCGTCACTTTGCAGCGTGTGGATGACACCACTCTGAAGCTCTTTGTTCCGGCAACAGGCTTCGCTGTTTTGAAATACTGATAAAGAAGACCCCCGGCTTCCTAAGGAAGCCGGGGGAAACGTTTTATTTCTTTCTGTCATATCTCCAAAGACCGATGAAAATGGAGAACAGGCTCAGCACCTCACACACGATGGCGCCTACAGCAAAATTGATGATGTTGTAGATCAGCCAGGAGGGAGAGCTGATCAGACCAAACAGACGAATGGCTTTGGCATTGTTGATGCGGAAGCTGATGGTGGAGGCTGTCATGCCGATGACAGGCAGCAGCTCGATCAGCGTATTGGAAACCGTCATTTCTTTGCCGAAGACTGTGAAGGTCAGAATGTAAGAAAGCACGAACAGACACTCAAAGAACACGAGCCATAGAATGTGATCTGCATGGAATTTTTTCTCATTCATATAGATGATGGCGCGGAAGGCTGCAATAGCGTTGAGAATACCGCCCACAGTCGCGCCCAGCATAAAGAAGCTGACGGAGAAGAAAAAACCGCCGATCATCTGGCACAAAATGACCTTGTTGGAGGTCTTCATCTGGAAGGAATAAATATTAAATGCCATGGCGATGATGCCGATACCCTGGGCAATGATATCGTATAATGTCAAAACGATCCCCTCTTTCTATACTTTGCCGGATGATTATAGCATCATTTGAAAAGAAACACAAGAAAAACCGCATGGAAACCATGCGGTTTTTGCTTAATTCAAGATCATCCGGTCGCTGACAGCACCGCCGCCGCTTGCCTGATTGAACAGGCTCAGCAGCTGCTCCACAGTCAGATTTTTCTTTTCTTCGCCGGAAACATCCACGATGACCCGTCCTTCATGCATCATGATCAGACGGTTGCCATGGGCGATGGCATCCTTCATGTTGTGAGTGATCATCAGCGTGGTCAGTTTGTTTTTCTGCACGATCTGATCGGTCAGCTCCAGCACCTTGGCAGCAGTTTTGGGATCCAGTGCCGCCGTGTGCTCGTCCAGAAGCAGCAGCTTGGGACGGTTTAAGGTTGCCATGAGCAGAGTGACGGCCTGCCGCTGACCGCCGGAGAGCAGACCTACCTTGGTGGAAAGTCTGTTTTCAAGGCCAAGCTCCAGCGTGGCAAGCAGCTGCCGATAGGTTTCGCGCTCCGCCTTGCGCACGCCCCAGACCAGACGCCGCTTAGTACCGCGTCTTGCGGCAATGGCAAGGTTTTCTGCGATCTCCATATCCGGCGCGGTGCCCTTCATGGGATCCTGGAAGACGCGCCCCAAAAACTGCGCCCGCTGATGCTCCGGCATATGGGTCACATCCACACCGTCGATCTCAATGGTGCCGAAGTCCGGCCTCCACACGCCTGCGATGGCATTGAGCAGGGTGGACTTGCCTGCGCCGTTGCCGCCGATGACGGTGACAAAATCGCCGTCCTTCAGCTGCAGATTCAGGCCATCCAGAGCGGTTTTGGCGTTGATAGTACCTGCATTGAAGGTCTTTTGCAGATTGGTGATCTTAAGCATGGTGCCCACCTCCTGCGCTTTGTTCTTCTGAATGCAGATCCTTTTGCTTTGTGAAATACTGGCTCTTAAGATAGGGAATGGCGAGGAACACCGCCACGATAATGGCAGAGAGCATCTTCAGATAGTCTGTCTTCAGACCCAGCAGGATCACGAAATTATAGACGATATAATAGACGATACCGCCGCCGATGACACCGATCAGACTGACCACAAAGTTGGGCTTGATCTTCAGCGATACGGAAAGACCGATGAAAATGGCAGCCAGACCGATGACGATGGCACCTCTGCCGTCGTTGATGTTGGCAGAGCCCTTGTATTGGGCAAGCAGGGAACCTGCCAGCGCCACAAGACCGTTGGCAATGGCAAGACCCAGCACTTTGTTGCGGCTGACATCGACACCCTGTGCCCGGCTCATGTCCGGATTATCGCCGGTGGACTTCAGGGTCAGACCCACTTCCGTATAGAAGAACAGCCAAAGCACCGTGATGGTCACAGCAGCCAGAATGACCAGAGCCAGAATGGATGCCGGATTGTTGCTCATGTGGACCAACAGGCGGTTTGCTCTGGGATCAATGGCAACAAGGGATTTGCCGCCGAGGATACACAGATTGACCGAGTACAGGATCAGCTGGGTCAGGATACCTGCAAGGATGGAGGGGATGCCCAGAACCGTATGCAGCAGCCCTGTGAAGCCGCCTGCCAGAGCGCCTGCCAGAAATGCCAGAATGATGCTGAGCCAGACAGGAGCGCCGTGGGAGAGCAGAACCGCGCACACACACGCGCCTGTGCAGATAGAGCCGTCCACGGTCAGATCGGCAATATCAAGAATTTTGTAGGAGATATAGACGCCCATGGCCATCAATCCCCAGATCAGCCCTTCCGCAACAGCGCCGGGCAATGCGTACAAAAAAGCCATGATTTACCTCAAAGATCAGTTTGCGGGAACTTCAATGCCCAGCTGTGCACACAGCTCTTCGTTGTAGGACACAGAGGGAGTCAGGGTCAGCACTTCCATCTCAGCAGGCTTTGCGCCTTCCAGCAGGACCTGTGCAGCCATCTTGCCGGTCTGCACACCCAGCTCATAGTAGTCGATGGCAAGGCTTGCATAGCAGACAGCGCCGCCGTAGCTGGTGTAGATGGGAACATTCTTTTCGGTGCAGATGGTGCCTACGATGGCATCATTCTGTGCAACGGTATTGTCGGAGGGGATGTAGACTGCCTTGACGCTGCTTGCCATGGAGGTGGCAACAGTCTGCAGCTCGGTGGTCTCGGAGAAGGTATAGGCTTCCACCACGATGCCCTCTTCTTCAAACAGAGCTTTCACAGCCTCATACTGGATCAGAGAGTTGGATTCGTTGGTGCAGTACAGAACGCCGACCACATCACCGGGGACGAGACCAAGTGTCTCGATCATCATCTTTGCCTGCTCGTCAAAGGGCACGGCATCGGAGGTGCCGGAAACGTTTTCGGGGATGGCGCCCGCGAAGGTGTCAGCGTAGTCGGTGACAGAGGTGCCAAGCACGGGAATGGTGGTGGTCGCATTGGCAGCAGCCAGCAGAGCGGGGGTGGCGTTTGCCATGATCAGATCCACCTTCTTTGCGGTGAAGGTGTTGATAACGGTGGCACACAGATTGCTTTCGCCTGCCACCTGGGTGTCAAATTCCACGGTCTTGCCGGCGGCTTCCATTGCTTCGGTCAGCGCGTCAACAAAGCCCTGTGTTGCCTGATCCAGAGAGTCATGGACCATAAGCTGGCAGATACCCACATTGTAGGTGTTGCTGCTGCCGCAGCCTGCGAAGGACAGGCACATGGCAAATGCCAGTGCAGCGACCAGTACGAGAGAGATGATTTTTTTCATGATTGTTTTTCCTCCTGATGTAAAATGTTTTTATTTGACCTCAGGCGGGCAAAGGAACGGCTCGTCTGACTGAAATAAACAAATAAAAAATCGCCCCTTACAACAGGGACGATAAAAAATCGCGGTACCACTCTGCTTTCGTATCGGCCTTGCAGCCGAAACCTTAATAGGCTTAAAAGTCTTAGCGATGTAACGGTCGCACCCGTTGTGCCTACTGCAATGTTCAGCACACCGCTCGCAGAATGAACTTCACCGGGATATGACTGTTGCCTCGCACCGACCGGCAATTCTCTGAAGCTTTTCTCTCGGCTACTCTTTCTGCTCAAACGCATTTATCTGATGAAATTAAAAACATGATAGCAACTTAGCATGTATATGTCAAGTAGGAATTTGATAAAAAACTGTATATATGCGCATAAACTGCTGAAACCTTTGTATGCAGCGAATATCCCCCGATGGCAGGCATCGGGGGATGACAGTCAGCCTCGGAAGTAGAACACCAGTCCGGAGGAGAGCACCATCTTGTTTTGGCTCCATTCCACGATGGTCTCCACAGGACTTCCTGTCCAGCCGCTCTCTACGGTTTTGCCGTCCTCGGTGTATTGATTGGCAGTAAAATAGATGGTCGAGCCATCTATGGTGAATGTACCGGAGCACTTGCACAATTTGGGATCGTCACCATAGCGCTCCCAGTAGAAGCTGCTGCCGTTGAAGGTCAGAAAAATGCTTTCTCCGTAAGTGCCGCCGGGGACGGGCGCTGCCCATGTGCCCTGCAGATCCTGCGCCGTAACGCTCATCGCTTCCGCCTGCTCTGTGATGTCCGGCTGGACTTCCGCAGTCTCCTGTGCGTCCGGCTGTACGTCTGCCGCAGGCTGCGTGTCTGTCTGGGCGGCCTGTGCCGCGCCTTCTGTCCCTGTCTCAGATGGGACGGCAGGGGCGGGAGTTTCCTCCTGCTGGGTCGGCGGTGTCTGGGCAGGTGCTTCCTCCGGCTCGTTTTTGGCATCTGTCGGCTGGGGGACATTCTCTGTCACACCTGCAAAGCAGCAGATATGATAGCCATCTTCTACCGAGAAGATCTCAAGGTCGCCCAGCGTTCTGCAGGGGTCAAAGCACCATGCGTCAAATTCTTCGCTCCAGATGCCGGGTGTTACATATTCCGGCTCTTTCAGATACTCCGCGCCGTCAACACCCTGATAGGAACGCAGGAAGCTCAAGGTGGAGGCAAGATCCATGTTGTCCAGATACCATTCGGAAAGAACTTTCTCGGCAGCCTCCTGCGTCGGCAGCCAAAGGGTGCGCAGCTCCACGGTGTAGTCCTCATATGCAAGCTGAGGATGGGACTGCAGATACAGCTCTTCCAGCAGAATCTCACGCTTGCCGCGCTGCAGCAGCTCCGTCAGTTCGTTGGAGGCAACGGCGATGTTCATATTCTGTCCGTCCTCATAGTACGCGCTGACCACGCCCACCACCCGGCACTCCTCATTCAGCAGGGCGCCGCCGCTGCTGCCGTGGGAGACAGGCGCGGTGATTTGCAGGGTATCAATGCCGCTGTCGCGGTACATGGAGCTGACGATGCCATCGGACAGGGTGTTGCTCAGACCCAGCGGATAGCCTACGGCATAGATCTTGTCACCCTGCCGGACTTGGTCGGAATCAGCCAAAGACAGGGGGAGGATGTCCCCGGTGTTTTCCGGCATGAGCACAGCCAGATCGGCTGTTTTGTTGTAAGTCAGAACCTGGGACACATCGCTGATGAACGTGCCGTCTGCATCATAAACCTTGATGTGATGCACGTTGTCGATGACATGATAGTTTGTCACAAGCTTTGTGCCGTCTTCAATGAGAAAGCCGCTGCCACTGCCAAGATTGTTGTCCAGATGGTCATATAGCTCCAGATACAAGACCTGCTCTGCCGCAGCGGAGGCAGATGTGATCAGCGGCTCTTCCGACTCACCGGGACCGGACAGAAGCATAACCAAAATCAGCGTCAGCAGAAGGATCACCAGCGCTGCCGGCAGCAAAAATGCCAGAAGTCTGCGCGTGTTCACAGGGCCTTTGATAGCGGCTGCTGCCCGGGGAGCGGGCGTTTCCGGAGGGGCTTCTTCCTGCTGCACAGGTGTACCGCAATGGCTGCAGAAAAGCGCGTCGTCAAGCAATTCCGCGCCGCATCGGCTGCACAGCTTGGGGAGCTGGACTTCCGCACCGCAGAACTGGCAGAAGTTTGAATCTGCCATCAGCCCTTTGCCGCATCGGCTGCAGTGCAGGCCATCTTCCTGCTGTTCATTGGGTGCTTTTTCCCGGATCTGCTGTGGTGCAGGCTCAGATGCTGCTTCCTCTGTCCTTTGAGAAAGCAGAACTTCGCGCTTGCTCCTGCCGCAGGAGCAGGTGGAGGTGTAGGCAGGATTGTCGCTGCCGCACACACAGAGCCAGCGATCCTTGGCAAGCAGAGCCTGCCGTTTTGCTTCTTCGGTCATGGTCGGAACGATCTTTTTCCGATCAGTCACAGTCATGGATACGGCGATCAGACACAGCAGCTGCGCTGTAACGATGGCAAGCATGCTCAGCTCCGAAAGTGTGGCAGAGAGCATCCGCTCGATGGCGACCGGCAGATAATAGTATTCGTTGGAGGTGTATGCCCGATAGGCAGAGAAGTAGTCTAAAACAAAATAGATCTGAACAAGCAGTGCCAGAACGCAGACCACCACAACAAACACCTGCGGACGCAGGTTTTCTTTGCCGCAGAGCAGGATCAGAACTGCCGCGATGATGCCGATGATACCGCAAAGGACAAGACTGCGGGAAAGGGCGATACCCAAGGACAGACACAAAAGGCTGCATCCAAGGGTCAAAAAGAAAAACAGCACTTTCCTGCACTTGCTGCGGACAAACAGCCAGGTCAAAAGCCCTGTGGCTGCCGTGGTCAGCAGCCAGAGCCGAAATCCTGCATGAAGGAAAACAGGGAAGATCACAAATAATAAGTTGATGCCGAGGGCAATTTCTGCCAGAAGCTCGGCTGTGGAGATCTTTTGTTTGGTGCGCATAAAACCGCCCCCTTTTGCTTTAGTATAGCAAATGACCGTTTTGGAATCAATCAAACGGAGAAGAAAAAACAAAACAAAACAGGGAATGATGTGATATAATCGTATCAAACGGACAGAAAGAGAGAATGGCAGATGCAGCACAGATCCAATTATGACTTGCAGGTGGATATGGCGAGAGAAATCTTCCGGCAGTATGATGCCCGGGCGCTTGCCCAAAAGTTTGGGCTGAAAGCCGATGATGCCTATGCCTATCTGACCTATCTGGGCGCAGAGCTGCGCATCTGCCTTCAACGCGGACAGATCGATGAACGGCAGGAAGGCGTTTGGCAGGAGTGCCGTAACTTCAGCACAGTCATGACGGTCTATGACCTTCTGTGCCACCATAAGGGCGACAGACTGCCTTTGCCTTCAGGCAAGTGGCAGCCCATCGGCAGCTTTGTCATGGGCGGCGTGCAGGATACAGGGCGCTTTACCAAGGACTGCGCCGCGTGCTTTCAGAAAAACTTTGCGTCCCTTCCGGCTGCCTGTGAAGCTTTGGGCGGCATGGTGCAGCCCTCTCTGGCAGGGGCAGACCTTACCTGCCTGTTTCCTGTGACGGACTTCTTTTCTCTTATGCTGCAGTTCTGGCTGGAAGACGAGGATTTCCCACCCAAGATCACCCTGCTCTGGGACAGTACTGCTCTGCAGCTTCTGCACTTTGAGACAACCTTTTATTTGCAGCAGGATCTCCTCGACCGCCTGCGCTCCCGGCTGTAGGCATTGCATCCATAAAAAGAGCATCCGCAGAAGCGGATGCTCTTTTTGGTGCGGGCATGGGGACTTGAACCCCAACGCACAAGGCACAGGAACCTAAATCCTGCATGTCTGCCAATTCCATCATGCCCGCGTGTGTTTCAGTTGAAAGTTGAAAGTGGAAAATTGAAAACTAACCGCTTTTTGTAGTCTTTAAGATAGAAACGAGAATCTTCTCGATTTCCGTGCAATCTGTCAGAAGTGATTGGGATTCTCTGCCTCCCAAATATTCGGTGGCATGGAGAAGGCGGAGCCAATACTTCGTTTCTGTGGTTTCTTTTAAGGCAATGCTTATCTTGGAAATGAAATCGGCACGGCTTTGTGCTTGCTGTGCTTCAGCTACATTTGCACCGATACTGGTTCCGGAACGAAGGAGCTGCTTTGACAACACGAACTCTCTTTCTGAAGTGCAGAGATACTTATAAAGATTGACGATGCGGACGGAAAACGAAAACTCTTTTGTTCAATGATCGCATCCATAAATAACTTTCCACTTTCCATTTTCAACTTTCAACTTGCCAGCTCATTCTATCACATCCCAAATCCAGTGTCAAATCTTCCTAAGATGGGCCTGACCTTGTGGGGGACATTTGTGCAAGTGGTTTATTGCAATTTCTCTTGATTTCTGGTAGAATCGCTTAAAATGGGCGATGCCCTAATTAAGTTTTGGAGAGTTTTTATGAGCTACAATGTCAATGCCATTATTTCCAACACCGAGGCGCTTTTAAAGCTGCGTCACGATGAGACCCTGCAGTCCACTACACCGCAGCGTCTGCATGACTGCCTTGGTCAGGCCGTGATGATGGCCATCAACGAGACCTGGACCGCCAGCAAGAAGAGCCGCGAGAGCCGCCGCAAGGCATACTACTTCTCCGCTGAATACCTCATGGGCCGTATGGTCCATTCCAATTTGTTCAATCTCGGTCTTCTGGAAAAGATCGACGCCGCCTTCAAGGCAAAGGGCGTGGATCTGGCCTGCATGGAAGAGATCGAGGACGCAGCTCTGGGCAACGGCGGTCTGGGCAGACTGGCCGCTTGCTTCCTGGACAGCGCCGTGACCTGCGGCATCGCTCTGTCCGGCTATGGTCTGCGTTACCGCTTCGGCCTGTTCAAGCAGCGCTTTGATGAGTATGGCTCTCAGCGCGAGAATGCCGATGACTGGACCAAGTTCGGCGATCCCTGGAGCTATCGCCGCGACAAGCACGCCGTGAAGGTGAAGTTTGCCGACCAGACTGTCATCGCCGTTCCCTACGATATGCCCATCATCGGCTACGGCACCGACAACATCGGCACTCTGCGTCTGTGGCAGTGTGAGCCCGAGCAGGAGCTGGACTTCGACGCCTTCAACGCGCAGGACTACCAGAGAGCTCTGGCTGAAAAGAACCGCGCCGAGGACATCACCCGTGTGCTGTATCCCAACGATTCCACCCACGAGGGCAAGCGCCTGCGCATCAAGCAGCAGTATCTGCTGTGCAGCGCCTCTTTGCAGGACATTCTGCGTGTCTACCACGCCACCCACGGTGATGATCTGTCCGCCCTGTCCCGCTATGTGGCAGTGCAGCTGAACGACACCCATCCCGCCATGTCCATCCCCGAATTCATCCGTCTACTGATGGAAGAGGGAATGGAGTTTGACGCCGCCTTCCAGATCGCAAAGAACACCTTCTCTTACACCAACCACACCGTCATGGGTGAGGCTCTGGAGAAGTGGAATCTGGATCTGCTGGGCTCTGTTGTGCCCGAGATCGTGGAGATCATCAAGCGCATCGATGCCCGCTGCCGTGAGGAGCACTGCAACCTGTGGATCATCAAGGATCATCAGGCACATATGGCAAACCTGTCTGTGTATGTTTCCACCGCCGTCAACGGTGTGGCACAGATCCACTCCGAGATTCTGAAGAAGGATCTGTTCAAGGATTGGTATGCCGCCTATCCCCAGCGTTTCCAGAACAAGACCAACGGCATCACGCCCCGCCGCTGGCTGGGTCTGTGTAACCCTGAGCTGACAAAGCTTCTGGAGCAGTATGTCAGCCCCGGCTTCCTGACCCGTCTTGACTGGCTGCAGGTGCTGAAGCCTGTCATTGACGAGCAGATCGTCTATGAGTTCAACCAGGTCAAGCGCAAGAAGAAGGAACAGCTGGTGGAAGTCATCAAAAAGCGCGAAGGTGTGGAGCTGGACCCCGACTTCCTGTTTGACGTTCAGGTCAAGCGCCTGCACGAGTACAAGCGCCAGCTGATGAACGCTCTGTCCATCATGTATATCTATCAGGGTCTGAAGGACGGTTCTCTGACCGACTTCACTCCCACTGCCTTTATCTTCGGCGCCAAGGCAGCTCCCGGCTACCAGAGAGCCAAGGCTGTCATCCGCTACATCAACCGTGTGGCGAACCTGATCAACAACGATCCCGATATGGCAGATAAGCTGAAGGTGGTCTTTGTGCAGAACTACAACTGCTCTTACGCCGAGCATATCATTCCCGCAGCCGATGTTTCCGAGCAGATCTCTCCTGCCGGCACGGAGGCTTCCGGCACCGGCAACATGAAGCTGATGCTCAACGGTGCGGTCACTCTGGGCACCCTGGACGGCGCCAATGTGGAGATTGCCCAGGAGGCTGGCCGTGAGAACGAGTATATCTTCGGCCACACCGTTCCTGAGATCAATGCCATGA
>JAGBBD010000035.1 GCA_017938625.1 Oscillospiraceae bacterium
GGCAGTACACGATTGAGAGGCAATACCAGCACGACCAGCGCCACAGCGGCACCGAGGGCAAGGAAAATGGACGTGCGCACACCGCTTCGGACGCGGCGGTAATCCCCTGCTCCGTAGTTCTGGGAAACGAAGGTGGTAAAGGCATTGCCCAGCGCAATGGCGCTGCACTCCAGAAGCCCATAGAGCTTGTTGACTGCCGTATTGCCGGCAATGAACGTGCTTCCCTGCGTATTGATGGTAGACTGGAGCAGAATACCACTAAGATTGATGATGATATACTGCAGCGCCAAAGGAAGACCAAAGCGCAGGATCTCCCACGCAAGATACCAATCCCACACAAAGCTTTGGCGATCAAATTTCACATACTCGATCTTCCCGATCTTGACAGCACAATAGCAGAAGGCAAACAGCTGCGACAGCACCGATGCCAGCGCCGCACCGAACACGCCCCAGTGGAACACCATCACAAACAAAAGATCCAGAGCGATGTTCATCACAGCAGCAAGAATCATGGCAAGCAAAGGCGATTTGCTGTCACCAAAAGCGCGGAGAATGGACGCTGCCAGATTGTAGGCGGTGACCACCAACGTACCTGCGATCATGGTTGAAAGATAGAGCACCGCATGATCCAAAATATCCGAAGGCGTATCCATGAACTCCAGAAGCGGTCTTGCCGCCAGCAAGCCCACTACTGTCAGCACCAAAGCGATCCCTGCGGACAGTACCGACATGGTCACGATGGCTCGGTTCATTTTTTCGTATTCACGGCTGCCGAAGAAACGGGAAACAAATGTTGCAAAGCCGGCCGTCATGACGCACATGCTCCACAAAATCAGCCAATAAGTCCAGTCTGTGCAGCCAACTGCCGCCAATGCATCCACACCTACACCGCGCCCCACGATGGCGGCATCGGCGATCTGGTACAGCTGCTGGCCAAGGTTTGTCAGTACAACAGGCAAGGCAAAGCGCAGCATCAGACCGGCAGGTCTTCCGGTCGTCATATCGGTAACACGGCTCATGAATATTCTCCTTTGTTGTTCTTTTGATACTATATCACAAAAGGGAGAAAAAGCCAATACTGCGTCCTTATGGTAAAAGTTCATTTTTTATTTTAGAAGTTCAATTTCGCCCACATTGTTCTTGCTATTTTTTTGTGTTTATTATATACTGATACAAGTAAGTTCAATTTACGGAGGGTCAAGCTTGAAAAGTTCATTTTTTGCATCAAGATTCAGCTCCCTGTTGAAAGAAAAACAGATCAAACAGATCGATCTTGTCCATCTGGCTGAGGCAAACGGCATCAAGCTGGGCAAGAGCCAGATCTCCCAATATGTGTCCGGCAAATCTCTGCCCCGCAAGGATATGCTGCATTTCCTCGCGCATGTGCTGGAGGTAGACCCCGATTGGCTGCTGGGCGCCAAAGAAGAACCCCAAAAGATCTCTGCGAAAGGCGATGATACCATGAAAACCTTTAACAAATCAAGTAAACTTGAAAATGTGCTGTACGACGTTCGCGGTCCTGTTGTGGATGAAGCTGCCCGCATGGAAGAAGCAGGTGCGCAGGTTTTAAAACTGAACATCGGCAACCCTGCTCCCTTCGGTTTCCGCGCACCGGACGAAGTCATTTTTGATATGCGCAGACAGCTGACCGAGTGCGAAGGCTATTCCAATTCCAAGGGTCTGTTCTCTGCCAGAAAAGCCATCATGCAGTATGCCCAGCTGAAGAACATCCCCAATGTGACCATGGATGATATCTACACCGGCAACGGTGCCAGCGATCTGATCAATCTCAGCCTGCTGGCTCTGCTGGACAACGGTGATGAGGTGCTCATCCCCTCTCCCGACTATCCTCTGTGGACTGCCTGCGTGACCCTGGCCGGCGGCAAGCCTGTGCATTATATCTGCGATGAGCAGTCGGAGTGGTATCCCGACATTGCGGATATGCGCAAAAAAATCACAGCCAAGACAAAAGCCATCGTCATCATTAACCCCAACAACCCCACAGGCGCCCTGTATCCCAAAGAAGTTCTGGAACAGATCGTGGACCTTGCAAGAGAGCATCAGCTGATGATCTTCTCCGATGAGATCTATGACCGCCTTGTGATGGATAATCTGGAGCATGTATCCATCGCTTCTCTGGCACCGGATCTGTTCTGCATCACCCTAAGCGGTCTGTCCAAATCTCACATGGTAGCAGGTTTCCGCGTAGGTTGGATGATTCTCAGCGGCAACAAAAAGCTCGCCAGAGACTATATTGAGGGACTTAATATGCTTTCCAATATGCGTCTGTGCTCCAACGTGCCTGCCCAGTCCATCGTGCAGACTGCTCTTGGCGGTTATCAGAGCGTAAAAAACTATCTGGTTCCCGGCGGCAGACTGTATGAACAAAGAGAGTATGTCTATAAGGCTCTCAACGATATCCCCGGTATCACGGCTGTGAAGCCCAAAGCTGCATTCTATATCTTCCCCAAGATCGATACCAAGCGGTTCAACATCACCGATGATGTGCAGTTCGCCCTGGACTTCCTGCGGGAGAAGCACGTGCTGCTCATCAACGGCCGCGGCTTCAACTGGGGAGAGCCGGATCACTTCCGAGTGGTGTATCTGCCCCGTGTGGAAGTGCTGTCCGATGCCATGGGAAAGCTTTCAGATTTCCTCTCCCACTATCATCAGCAGCTGTAATAAGACCAAGTGCCCTGTTTGCATTGCAAACAGGGCACATTTTCGTTATTTCTCAAAAGGGATCAAGGTCAGGCGCTCCAGCTGATCTGTATTAGGAGAATGAAGGGCAAGCCACGTTTTGCCCTGCAGGTCTTCAAACAGCATGCCGTGACCGCCAAAGGAAAAGCGAGGTGTTTCTTCATGGGTCCACGGGCCGATCAGCTTTCCATTCTTACTCTTTACAACGCCCAGCACATAGTCGTCTTTGCTGAAGGAAGACCAAAGCTCCAGATCCTTGCTTTCATAGACCAGAAAGCCCTCACCTGCTCCGTGCCACGGATCGGTATCTGTGGTACCGAAGAGATAATAGACCTGCCGCTCTTTGCAGGGCACAATAAAGGGATCGCGAATGCGAATATCTTTTGTATGGATATGATACATACTCCGGCTCCTTGTTTCTCCGATTACTGTAATTACAGCATTGTATGTTATCGTATCATAAAAAGCGCATATTTGCTATGATGATTTTCTGCGCAACAATTTTACATTTATTTGGCATCTTTTCACCTTGAAAACAGAGTTTTATTCTTATACAATATTTTCGTTTTCTATTTTTCGCCGGGAGATACACCTATGAAATACAAAAAAATCTATGCAAGCACAGTTGCCAAACTGGACAGCAATGTCCACACCGGCGGCGGTACAGATGATACAACTGCCCTGCAGGCTGTACTGGATGAGGCAGGAGAAGACTGCGCTGTACATTTGATCATGGATGGTGCCGCACTGGTGAGCGGTCTGCGGCTTTACTCCAACACCACCATCGAGTGTCCCAACAAAAACTGCGGATTTTTTCAGATGCCGCAAAGCAATCGTGCCCTGATCTCCTGTGGAGATCTGCATATGCCGGATATCCGGGAGCACGACATTTCCATTTTAGGCGGCACTTACAACCAGAATTGTGATGCGCAGGAATATGCCCACGCCGATTTTGATACCTATGAGCCGGGTGATTTCCCCTATCCCGGCGTTGTCTACAATGACCATGGCCCGTACACGCTGGATCTGTTTGGTGTGCGTCAGCTGCAAATTCATGGGCTCACTATCCGCAATTTCAAGGCCTATGCGGTGTGCATCGATCACTTTGAAAATGTTACCATCGAAAACACATGGCTGGAACTGGATAAGCCCGGTATTCCCAATCAGGATGGCTTCCACTTCTTTGGTCCCGGACGGTTCCTGACCATCCGCAATGTGGGTGGCAAAGTGGGCGATGACTTTATGAACATTGGCTCCGACGAGCGTGACCGCGTTTCCTCTATCACAGATGTGCTGATCGATGGCGTGTTCCTTGACCATGCCACCCAAGCCATCCGCTTGCTGGCACGATACAAAGGAAGCGTTGAGCGAGTAACCATTCGCAATGTGTCCGGCACTTATCGCAATTTTGGTTTTTACATTTGTCCATGGTATATGGATCACCACTCCGGCAAAATCGCCAATGTTCTCATTGAAAACATCGATCTTGTCGCAGAAGAATACGACTATGATTATCGTGATCGTATGTTGTTCTGCATTGCGGGCATCGTGGAAAATCTGACCATTCAAAACATCCGTCACAAAGCCACATCCGATAAGCGGATCCTTGCGGAATTCGGTGTTCCGTACTATTCTATGAACGAATACCATCGCTACATCGATTTGGTTCGGCGTCAGAGCATGAAAGGTATCACCATCAAAGATGTGACCATCGTAGAAGACGAAACCTCCCCTGTCGGTTCTGACTATATCGTAGTCTATTCCCATGTAGAGAGTCTGCTGCTTAAGGATATAACCATTCTGAAAGAGAGCCCCGATTCTGACAGCTGTCTGATCAGGTTCCGCGAAGAAGGCTCCATCGGCACACTGGTCACGGACAGAATCTGTATCCGGGGAATTGCGTCGCTGTTTAGTGACAGCCATAAAATCTCCTGTCATCACAGCACGCATATATACCTTTTATAAAACAACAGGACAGTCTTGACAGACTGTCCTGTTTGCCTATTTATCCCACAAGGATATAGCCGCTTCCCTCGTGGATGCGCTGCAGCTCCCCCCATGTCATGTCATCGGGCGCGGTAGCTTGGCGGAAGAGCGCTCTTTCAATGGCTTCCGGCTTCACCAGCTGGACACCCTGTGTTGTAACTTTCTCGGAGCTGTTGGCAATAAGGATGCTTCCATCTTCCAGCTGCGCAACGGCCATGACCCAATGATAACCTGTGGAGAAAGGATTGTCCGGATCATCGTCCGGGTTGGAGGTAAATATCACCTGTTTTCCCTCTTGCAGGGCAGCTATGATATGCTCGGTGGCTTTCCGGACACCAATGTCTTTGACGCCAAATCCCTTGGCCGGAACATGCAGATGCTGCAGTACCTTTACGATGCCTGCCGTAGAGAGCCAGTTTCCCTGATCGCCTGTGGGAGCGCCCCACAGAGTGCGGCAAAGTTCATACTCGCCGTAGGGATCAATATCCACACCATGAAGCCTTGCTGCCATGGCTGCACAGCAATGACCGCAGCCGTTATGGACGATATAGGTGGCAAATTCGCCCTCCGTCCAACGCTGCTGCAGCCACACAGGCGTCTCATGGTCTCCGACGCGAATCACCGCAGGCGCCAGATGCTCCTCTGTCAAAACATATTCTACCCTCATAGTTTCTCCCTCGCTCTTTGTTTTGTTCATGATAGCAGAAAAAGAAGCACGCGTCAAACTTAAAAGCCGTCACTTCCAAGGAAGTGACGGCTTTTTGAACGCAAAGATTATTTGTAGATGAGGGACTCGGCGTAGCGGGTAGCGATGACGCCTTCGGGCTCGCCGGTCTTCTTGGACTCGGACAGGATGTGCTCGATGGAGTTGTAGATATTGTCGACCTTCTCCAGAACAGCTTCCTTGTTGTAGGGGCCGTCCACCTCAGCTGCAGCATTGATGACGCCGCCGCCGTTGATGACGAAGTCGGGAGCATAGTAGATGCCGCGAGCCTTCAGTGCCAGACCGGAAGCATCGTCCAGAATCTGGTTGTTGGCGCCGCCTGCAACAGCCTTGCAGCGCAGCATGGGGATGGTTGTGGGGTTCAGGATGGCGCCCATGGCGTTGGGAGAGAAGATATCACATTCCTGAGAGACGATCTCCTCGGTGGGAACGATGACAGCACCGAACTCGTCGGCAGCCTTCTCAGCCATAGCCTTGTTGCTGCGGTTGGCAACGATCAGCTTGGCGCCGCTGTTATGCAGATGACGGCACAGGTCATAACCGACCTTGCCCAGACCCTGCACAGCAATGGTCAGACCTTCCAGATCATCGCGGCCCAGAGCGACCTTGGCAGTAGCTCTGACACCCTGCCACACGCCGCGTGCGGTGAAGGGAGAGGGGTCGCCGCTGTTCATGGGCAGACCGCAGATGTGCTTGGTCTTGCGCAGCATGATCATGGCATCGTCACAGTCGGTGTTGACGTCTTCAGCAGTGATGTAGTCGCCGCCCAGATTGTTGACAGCTTCGCCGAAAGCTTCGAACATAGCCTCGGTCTTCTGGGAAGGATCGGCAATGATGACGCCCTTGCCGCCGCCGTGAGGCAGACCAGCCACAGCGTTCTTGTGGGACATACCGCGGGACAGGCGCAGAACATCAAACAGCGCATCGTCGTAGCTCGCATAGGGGAACAGACGGCAGCCACCGATGGCGGGGCCCAGATTGGTGTTGTGAACAGCGATGATCGCTTTCAGTCCTGCTTTTTCATTGTTGATAAACAGGACTTTCTCGTGACGATAGTTGCTCATTTCGGTCATTGCATTCATAATAAAACCTCCTAAAAATTGTATAGATTGAGGATTTTGAAAACTTACTTATATTCCTTGCCCATATTCAGAGCCTTCATGTTCAGCTCCACAAGGGCAGCCTTCTTGGGAGGCACCAGCTTGCTTACAACAGTATCGGTACCTTCAAAGGAAAGCTCAGGGTTGTTCTGCAGCACACTGCCGATGAGAATCATGTTGGCAAGCGTGGCGATACCTTCATCCTTTGCCATCTGAGTAGCGGGGATATAGAACACTTCCACATCGGTGCGCTCCACCTTCACATCGATCAGAGCGCTGTCCAGATAGATCTGACCACCGGGGACCACAGCGTCCACATACTTCTGCAGAGAAGGCAGGTTCATGGCGATCAGAACATCGGGGTTGGAAATAATGGGAGAGCCAACAGGCGTTTCGGACAGCACCACGCTGCAGTTGGCGGTGCCGCCGCGCATCTCGGGACCATAGGAAGGCAGCCAGGAGACCTGCAGATCTTCCATCAGACCTTTGTAAGCCAGGAACTTACCGGCAAACAAAACGCCCTGTCCGCCGAAGCCGGCAATGAGGATCTGGGTTGTTTTCATTATTTTTCCTCCTTTGCAGCACTTCTGTCCTTATACACGCCAATGGGATAGTAGGGCAGCATATCGCTCTCGACCCACTCCAAAGCCTTCTGAGGAGTCATGCCCCAGTTGGTGGGACAGGCAGAGACCACTTCTACCAGAGAGAAGCCCTTGCCCTCGATCTGATTCTGGAAGGCCTTCTTGATGGCCTTCTTGGCGTTTTTCACGTTTTTCACATTGTTGACAGCCACACGTGTCACATACTCGGGGCCTTCCAGCGTTGCCAGCATCTCACACACACGGATGGGCCAACCGCAGTGGTTGACATCTCTGCCGTAGGGAGAGGTCTGGGTCACCTGACCGGGCAGGCTGGTGGGAGCCATCTGACCGCCGGTCATGCCATAGATGGCATTGTTGACGAAGATCACGGTGATGTTTTCATTTCTGGCAGCGGAATGAACCGTTTCTGCCATGCCGATGGAAGCCAGATCGCCGTCGCCCTGATAGGTGAAGACAATATTCTCCGGACGGCAGCGCTTGATGCCGGTGGCAACGGCAGGTGCTCTTCCGTGAGGTGCTTCGATCATATCACAGGTGAAATAGTCATAAGCCATAACAGCACAGCCAACAGGCGCGACACCAATGGCCTTGCCTTCGATGCCCAGCTCATCCAGAGCTTCTGCCACCAGACGGTGGATGATACCATGAGGGCAGCCGGGGCAATAATGCAGCGGAACATCCGCCAAAGACTTTGGTTTCTGGAAAACAACTGCCATCTCAATACTCTCCTTTCTGTGCCTTACGCAGGGACTCGAGAACTTCATCGGGGCTGGGGATCATGCCGCCTGCACGGTTGCACAGGGCAACAGGCTTCTTGCAGCCGCTGGCAAGACGTACATCCTCGATCATCTGACCCATGCTCAGCTCTACGCTGACAAAGCCGTTGACCTTTTCTGCCGCAGCAGCCAGCGCCTTTTTGGGGAAGGGCCACAGGGTGATGGGACGGATCAGACCTGCCTTGATGCCCTCTGCACGGGCAGCGACCACGGCATTCTTTGCCACACGGGAGGCAATGCCGAATGCGACTACACAAATCTCAGCGTCTTCCATCATGTACTCTTCCCACATGGGCTCGTTTTCTTCCACGATGGCATACTTCTCAAAGCGCTCAAAGTTTTTGGCTTCCAGTTCATCGGGCTTGAGGTACAGGGAATTGACGATGTTGTGCTTTCTCTTGCCTTCGGTGCCGGTCAGCGCCCAGGGCTTCTCATAAGTGGCGACCTCTGCGTCCTCGAAGGTAATGGGCTCCATCATCTGACCGATGGTGCCGTCTGCCAGGATCATAGAGATCATGTTGTATTTATCGGCAAGGTCAAAACCCTTCATGGTCAGGCTTGCCATTTCCTGCACGGAGGCAGGTGCCAGAACGATCATTCTGTAGTCGCCGTGGCCGCCGCCCTTGGTCGCCTGGAAATAATCAGACTGAGAAGGCTGGATGCCGCCCAGGCCGGGGCCGCCGCGCTGGACATTGACCACCAGAGCAGGAACGTCGGAGCCTGCGATGTAGCTCAGACCCTCGGACTTCAGAGAGATACCGGGGCTGGAGGAAGAGGTCATAACACGGGTGCCGGTAGCGGCTGCGCCGTAGACCATATTGATGGAAGCGATCTCACTTTCCGCCTGCAGGAAGATACCGCCGACTTTGGGCAGTTTCTTTGCCATGTAAGCCGCGATCTCCGTCTGAGGTGTAATGGGATAGCCAAAATAGTGGCGGCAGCCGGCCCGGATCGCAGCTTCTGCAATGGCCTCGTTGCCTTTCATTAAAACTCTTTCTGCCATTTGGTTACCTCCTTACTTTTCTACGGTGATGATGCAGTCGGGGCACATGGTGGCGCAGAAAGCGCAGCCAATACATTTGTCCTGATCCGTCATCACCGCAGGGGAATAGCCTTTTTTGTTGATCTTATCGGTGTCGATGGCCAAGATCCCCTTGGGACAGGCATTGACACACAGGCCGCAACCTTTACACAGGTCGGTCTGGAAAGTTACCTTTGCCATGACGATTCCTCCTTTTCACGGTCAAATAATTTTCTTTTGTAGATTTAAGGAAAGCACCGGCTCTATGGAAAGCCCTTTTGCAACATCGGTTTCTGCGCAGGTGAGCCACAGAGGCAGGCCGGATAAATCGCAAAGCTTTTTTATAAAGTCCTGGGAAGCCAGTACCGTTTCTTTCGTGGTTTCCGGGCCTAAGTTGGCATTGTTGACAATGCAGGTAAAGGAAAGGCCGCAGGCGGCTTCAATTTCCCGCATCACTTCCAACGCCTCTTCTGCCGTCCTGGTCAAGGGGCGGTAGCAGTTGGCAACAAAGGCCATACGGAAGTCGTTTTCTTTCAAAATCATAGGGGCGAACCGTCCCAGGGCGTATGCGCCCCGGTCATCGCCGCCGATGTCCATAATGGCATAGGTAGCGGTGTCCTCCACTAATCTGTAGGCTTCTGCCGGCAGGGCAGGCAGGTCCACATTGGAGTTGGCAAACTGGGGACTGATCAAGTCCACCCCTGCTTTTTGTAGTTCCTCCGCGCTGTCCTTGGTGCGAAAATAGGGATTGACAATATCTAAGTCCCCAA
>JAGBBD010000036.1 GCA_017938625.1 Oscillospiraceae bacterium
CTACGGCATGAAGGCTCTGGCAGCCGCATCCTCTTCCGACGAGATGAAGCGGCTTGTGGTGGATATGCTGAACTACGGCTCTCGAGCACAGACCAAGTTCTCCTACAACACAGCAGATCTTGCCAACAAGGAGCTGACCGAAGCCCACAAGGCTCTGGCAACCGGTGATGTGACTTGCTCCAATGAGCAGGTCAAGGGCAAGAACTATGTTGGTACCAACCTTGCGTTGGAGGATAAGATCGAGCTGAACTTGTTCTTCACCAATGTCACCACGGATATGTATGCAGAAGTCAGTTATACCGACTTCAAGGGCAATGTGGTATCTTACACCGTGGACGGCGAGGACTTCGTCCTCTACGCAGGCACGACCTATAAGGTGCCTGTCAGCAGAATCGTTCTGGCAGATGCCTTCAGTCCTGTGACCGTGACCGTCTATAACGCAGACGACACCGTTCACGCTGCAGGCACAGACTCCGTGGAAAGCTACATTGCAAGAGCAGGCGAAAATGCCCTCAATGCAGCTATCATGAAGTTCGCAACTTCTGCTCTGAACTATCTGACCTAAAACAAAGAACGCTCCATAAGATCTTCTTTCTGATCTCATGGAGCGTTCTTTTGATTTGGGCACAGCAGCCATGTTGCTGCATTTGCTCATTTTTATGAATCTACAGGCGCTGACTTTTCATTTCGCTGTTGTGCCTGTTTGCGAATATCGCGGATAAACTTCTGCCAAGCGGCAGGACTTTTGTGGCTTTCTTCGTACTTTGTCCACGATTTGCAGAAGCTTGATACATCGTTAAACCCACACATAGCGGCAGTTTCTTTGACAGAAAAGCCTTCTTCCAGATACTTGGCGGCTCTTGTCAGACGCACATGAAGAATATAACCCTGTATGGAATAGTTGGTGCTCTTTTTGAATTTTTTCGTCAGATAGCATCGATCCATTCCAAGCTGGTTGGCAAGATCCGAAACACAAATAGGATGCATATAACTGGCTTGCACATGGTCCATGATCCATTTCACGCAATCGCTGGTGATGATGTGCTTTTGCGGTTTGAGCAGTTTGGAATATAGAAAAAAGAGCTCAGAAGCCAGACGATATTCCAGAATACTGTCGTGCTCCATGAGATCGCACAGGTTTTCCATGGTACCTTCCGGTGCGTTGACGACCGGCGGCAGCTCTGCGAAGCGATCGGACAGAGAGCCGTTGAAGCCTACCCAGCGGTAGCTCCACGGATCTTCCGTGTCGGCTTGATAGGATACCACATCACCGGGCATGGTGATGAAGATCTGCCCTGCATGGACGGGGTGCTTCTGACCTCGGACATAGTAGATTCCTTTGCCGCTGAGAACATAGTGTATCAGTGGATGCTCCCAGGAAATAGGCCCTTGGATGCGCCCTGGCTTACAGCTGCTTTCTCCGGCAAGAATGGGGTTGAGATCACGAAGACTTTGGTTCATTCGAAGCTGATATCCCTCCTGCATCAAACCCACCTCCTTTTAACACATAGTACCACAAAAAGACACATAATTCAATGAAAAAATAAGGGGAGTATGTCATAATAAATGCAGTAGAACCGCACCATTGTGCGCAGAGGAGGAAGGACATATGATCAAACGGATGTTGAGTATACTTCTGGTGGTCCTTACGGTTTTTGGAATGCTGCCGGGCACCTTGTTTGTCTCGGCGCAAGAGGTGCAGAAACCTGCAGCAGCGCAGGCACAGTCAGCACCTGCAGCACAGCCTATTGTTGTGGATTTCAAGCAGACTGCTCTTGATATGGCGGAGCAGGACTTCTGGAAGGATATGCGCAGCACAAAAAACCTTGCGACAGGTGCGTATGTGCCGGGGCTGAAAGGCGTAGGTAACTATGGCTCTATTGTCATGACCGAAGAGGAGCTCCGGGCCTATGATGCTATGCTGGCATGGCTGCAGGAGAACGCGAACTGGACGATCTGCGAAGAGAAGACCAGCTTCAAAAAACAGTATGAAACAAGACGCATGGTATTCAATACCACGGATGAGCCTTGGGGCATTCGTATGCACACCGGCTATCTGAATACGGACAATGTGGCCTGTGAGATCCAGCTGGTCATCAATGCGCCTTACGGCGGCACGTATGATCTGGATATGACCATGTTCCTTCCGACACAGCAGCCCAACTGGGATCATGGCAACGGTGGCGGTTTTGCCAGCGTCTATGTGGGTGATAAGCTTGTTTTGGAGGAGTATCAGTTCCTTGGCGACAACGAGACAGAAGAGCTTTCTCTGGGCGAAGTGGAACTGAACAGGGGCGAAAATATCGTGCGTTTCCGTTTCCTGTGGGATATGAACGGAAACTATAAAATGGGCCTTGCGGACTCTGAACGCATCGCGGCTTTGTGTGATATGACCTTTACTCCCAAGACCCTTGTTTGGGATCTGAAAGAAAACACCACACAGACTTTTGAACTCAGAGGCATCCATCTGCCGGAGGACAGCACCATTACGGCAGCAGAGGCAGAGAATGAGCAGGTCGCCAAAGCATGGGTGGATGAAAACGGCATGCTGGTACTGCAGGCTCTGCAGTGCGGTGAGACCACAGTGGAAGTGAAAGACGGCAGCCGTGTGGTCTACAGCTTCGATCTGACTGTCACAAAGCCGGACCCTGTAGTCACCTCTGTGAAAATGATGGCGACGACGGAAGAGATCGTACCGCTGGAGGGCTTGTCCGACAGCAGCCGGGTCATTTCCTCGGATGACAGTGTGGCAAAGGCTCAGATCAAGGATGGGGCTCTGCATCTTACAGCTTATAAAACGGGCTTTGTGAAGATCACTGTGACAGACGGTGTCAGCGTGAGCCATGTGATCCATCTGCTTGTGACCAAGTATGTGGAGCCTGTCCCGGAAGCAGGACGTTTCCCACTTGAAACAGAGCTCACAGAAACGACTGTGCTGAATTTCTCTGTTCCGGCAGCAGGCAGCTACCGCGTTTACCTCGGCATCGACGGTGATGCGGTGGCTGGTGTGATGATAAACAGTCAGCCTGCCGGTGCGGCAATTGCTTTGTCCGGTACTGTGGGTCTTGGCGCATGGCAGCTGAATAAGGGAAACAACATCATTAAGCTTGTCGGAACAAAGGGCGAAGGCACGGTGCAGTATGTGGAGCTTGTTCCCGTTTCCGAAGCACCTCCCGTGCAGGTGCTGGAGGGACAGCGCAGCATCGTGACTCTGCAGGGCGATTACCTGCCGGAAGATGCCGAGATCGGTGAGAAAACATATACTACAGCATCCACGGATGATGAGATCGCCACTGCGGCATTCAATACTCTGGGACAACTGAAGGTCTATGGACATGCTCCCGGCAAGGCAGAGATCCTTGTGCAGAGCAGCGATCTGACTGTGTGCTTTGTGGAGGTGGAAGTTCTCGATCGCGTCGGAGATATCCCTGTCCCTGAAACTGTGGAAATGAATTTTGCCGCAGATATGGCGGAGATTGCCTCTCTGGATTGGTGGGAGGAATTGAAAGCAACCTCTGATCCGACGAAGAAAGTTCTCGGTTCTCATCCGCCCCATTGGCTGGGGTCTATGACGGCATCTGAAACGGCTGCCTATGACAAACTTTTGCAGTGGCTGGAAGAAAACAGAAGCTGGAATATTGATGAGGAAAAAACAAAGCTCAAAGACCAGAACATGGTCAAGAGCATTACTATCAACAGCAGCATGGAAAACTTTGGCTTGCTGTATTACTCCAGCAAATATCTGAACGAAGGTGATAATTCCACGCTTTTCCTGACGGTGGATGCACCTGCAACCGGTCTATATGCCTTTGAAATGTCTGCCTATATTGCCATTGGCACCTTCCTGAACGTGGACAACATCTGCGGCGGCGGTATTGCCGATATTTACGTCAACGGCGAAAAGGTGCTCGAGCGTTATGCCTTTGGCAGCAATCCTCCTTATCAAGCTGAGATCAACCTTGGCATGGTGGAACTGGATGAGGGTGAGAACACCATTGCTATCAATATGCTGTCTGACAGCTATAAGGGCACAAACAACTCCGACCGTGCACCGGCTTTGTATGCCATGACCTTCACGCCTGTGACGGCGCAGCAGGTGCAGGAGTTTACCAAAAAGACAGTGAATCTGAACAAAATGTACCTGCCCTTCGATGTGAAGGTCTCTCCCGAGACGCATGAGGCCGTTTCTTCTGATGAGAAGGTCGTCACAGCCGAGCTGAATGAAAACGGGCATCTGGTACTGGAGGGCATTATGCCCGGTGAGGCTGAGGTGGAAGTTTGGCAGGCAGGGGAAGTGATCTGCACTGTGGATGTGGCAGTCACGGCCTATACTGGTGATATTGACGGTCTGGGCGGTAATCCTGTCCGTGTGGATTTGACGGAGTTTGACGGTCAAGTCAGCTTCTATGTGCCTGCAGAAGGCTATTATGCACTGAACGTGGACGGATCTTGTGCAAATGCGGACGTCTTTGTCAATGATGCGTATCTTGGCAGCGTAAAGGCGCTTGACGGCAAGAAAAATCTGGGTGCTGCGTACTTTGTCAAGGGTACCAACACGGTGTCTTTTGACGGGCAGATCGATCTGCGCAGTATGAGTCTGGTACCTCTGAGCACCCTGCTGTCTGAGATCGGAAGAGACCTGTATGTAGACATGGATGATACCTTCCTGCCCACAGGTGCAGATGCCGCGGATTATACCATGGTCGTGGCAGATCCTTCCGTTGTCCGTACCGGATTTGATGCGGACGGAGAATTTGTCCTAATTCCCATTTCGTTGGGCGAAACGACTATTGATATTGTAAAAGACAACAAAACTGTTGCTGTGGCAAACCTGAGAGTCCTGCCCAAAACGGCACTGCAGAAGGTCGTTATGACTCTGGATGGCTTTACGGCGGCAACGCTGACTGTGGGTCAGACTGCGCGTGGTACGCTCACAGGATATACGACGCAGCAAGTCCCTGTTGCGGAAAAACAGCTGCGCAGTCAGGGCAGCGTCTACTTCTCTACCTCCAATTCCGGTGCTGCCAAAGTGGAGCAGCAAAGCGGCGATGTGACGTGTTATGGAGAAGGAACCGCAGTCATTACCGGTTATGCGCTGTTGGAGGGTGTGTCCAAGGCGGGATATGCCGATTTGTCTGTTACCGATGAGACGGATCTTTCTCAGATCCGTGTGGTGTCCAATGTGGACTTCGTCGGTATCGGCACAAAACTTGACTTGTGGACTGAGGGCAGCAAGGCTTCCGGCGGCAGTGCCAATATGGATCTGTATCCGGTAAGCTGGTCTGTAGATGATTCTGCTGTCGCGTCTGTTTCCGAAGACGGTGTGCTCACAGGACATCAGACAGGTACCGTGACCGTGACTGCCACGGCAGGTGTTATGCGCCGGGAAATGACGGCATCCAAGACGATCTGTGTGGTAGAAAACAGCTTGCTTCCCGGTGACGATATCATTCTGCGCTTTACTGCCAGCCGCTCTCTGGAACTGGAGAACTGGACACTGGAAAAAGACGGTGTGGAGCTTAATCGTGATCTGACATATGACCATGGGGAGGGAATCAATCCGGATGCTCAGAGTATCAGCCTGAAAGTAGAGCAGGGGCAGGGTATCGCCTTTGACTTTATAGTAAAGAAACCCGGTTGGTACCGCACCATGGTAGACGGCATGCAGATCTCCTACCTCGGTATGCTCAATGATGTTCTGGTGGATGATCAGTATATTGGAACGCTGGATACTGCCACCAATCTGGGCAACTTCGGCGCAGGCGGTTATATGAATACCATCTGGCTGGATGTTGGTAAACATACGATCAAGACCGTGGCGCATAAGGATGGTACCATCTTCCTGCGTGAAGCGTTGTTCCAACCTACGGAAGATCCAAACGAGATCACGGTGGAACTGACTGCAGGGAAGACAGAATTGCTGATCGGTGAAAGTACGACTATCACGCCGGTGTTGACCGATGCCAATGGCAAGACGTATTATCTGCGACTGAAAAACAACGATCCCGGTTTTACCAATTACTATAGTTTGAAGGCTTCCGACAAAAAAACAGCGGTACTGGTGGAGAACACTCTGACCGCGGCTGCTCCCGGTACTGTGACTGTCACAGCCACCTGCAATATTTTGGGGAAGGTGGTCACAAAGCAGCTGGAGATCGTGGTCAAGTCCGGCTCTTTCCTGGATGCGGAACTGACTGCAGATCGGACTACGGTGCGACCTAATGCCGATCCGGAGCAGATCACTCTGACCGCGTTTACCGTGGCGGGCGAGCCGCTGGAGACCCTTGATCCCGGTGTGGCAGTTTCTTATGAGAGCTCAGATGAGACCATTGCATTAGTGTCGGATACCGGACTTGTCAGCTTTACCGGCGAGTGCGGCTCAGCTTTGATCACGGCGACGCTGACTGAGGGCGATCGTACTGTGCAGACGAGTCTGTGGTTTACTGTTACAGAGGGCAAGACCGAGCCTACGGTCTACACCTACGAAGAGCGGGCAGCTGCACAGGAAAATGTGATGAAGTATGACTGGGCTTGGAGTCAGAAGGAAAGCGCTGTGAAAATGGCGGACTATTATGTTGAGAATCTGGATCTGATCTATGAGATGTGGATTCCCAATACGTTCCCGCGCACCACGCAGGTCGGTTTCCGTCAGGAGCTGGGCTACAAGTACTGCCGTTACTGTAAGACCGATTTGGTGGCGCTGTATGAGCACTATCCCTATCTGGTCGATCCCATTAAGAACCCCTGGAAGATCACCTGTCCTGTGTGCAGAAGAGACTTCCCGTCCAATGACTTTGAGAGCTATTACAAATCCGGTCTGGACGAAACGGGCAAGTTTAATGCGGAACTGGCAGATCCTCAGTATCTGGTCAACGAGCTGTATCCCGAAATGGGAGAAGGCTGGGGCGTAGATGACGGCTGGGGCTACTTCACGGGCAACAAGGATGCCAACGGTGTGGAGGAAGTCCATACCTATATTACCTACTACCTGGGCGCCATGTTCCGCAAGCTCAGCGGTCAGGTCAGCCACTCCATGGAAGATATTCTGCGCAATCTGATGAATGCCTACCTGTACACCGGCGATGAAAAATACGGCAATGCAGGTGCCATCTTAGTGGACAGAATCTGTGATATCTATCCCGAGTATGAGTTCTTCGATATGGACTGGATAAACTACTGCTTCGCGGATGCTCTGTGCGGCATGGGTAAGTTTATCGGCATCACATGGGACGGCGAACTGGCGCAGCATCTTGCCAAGGCTGTGGATGCTTTCTGGCCTTGTATGGAAAATGAAGAGGTCATCGAGTATCTGCGCGGTCGTGCTGCGTGGAAGGGAGTTGCCCCCGAAGAGATCACGCCGGAATACCTGCGCACCAGTGCAGAAGAGGATATCCTGCTGGAGATCAAAAAGTGTGCAGAAAACGGCTTCTTTGAAGGAAACTTCGGCATGGTGCAGTCCTCTGTGGGTTATGCTGCCATTGCACTGGATCGTTTCCCCGAAACACAGGAGATGATCGAGTGGCTGTTTAAAGAAGAGCGAGTGATCGGCTCCGGCAGAGAGCGTGTAGTCACCGGCGGCGATGTAATGCGCGTGTTGGTGGAGGATGTCTCCCGTGACGGCTACGGCAACGAAGGCTCCTATTCCTACAACACCCTCTGGACATCCTATCTGGTGGATCTTGCAGATGCGCTGAAGGGTTACGATAAGGTGGAAGGTGCCGACCTGTGGAAGAATCAGAAGTTCGTCCATATGTACACCGGTGCCAGTCGCTTCACCATCTGCGGCAGACTGACGCCCCAGATTCATGAATCGGGTTCGGTACAGTCGAGAAACTTCCTGCCCAAGGTGGCGGAGCTGACCACGGCATTTGTGGCAAGCGGCAACCGGGATATTGCAAGAGCCCTGTATGCGGCAAACGGAAACAGTACAGAAGGCATCCACGGCGATATTTTTGCTGAAGATCCCGAGTTCGGAATCCGAAATCAGATCGAGCAGATCGTGCGAGAAGACGGCGAATGGGACTACAGCGATTCTGATATGATGGCTGGCTATGGTATTGCCATTCTCAGAGAAGGCCCTGCCAGATATATCAAGGGTGTCAATGAAGCGGAATTCTCCGACTTCTGGATGGGCTTCGGTCACAGCGAGCCCAGAGAGACCGACCATGCGCAGCTGGAGGCGCTGAATATCGACTTAGAAGCCTTTGGTCTCGGCTTGTCCTCTTCTATGGGCTATCCCATGATCGTGCAGTCTACGGACCACAAGCGTCAGCAGTGGGTCAATAATACTGTTTCCAATAATACGGTCGTGGTCGATGATATGGCGCAGACGACCATGCAGTCCGGTGGTTTCCCCATGCACTTTGAGGATGCGGGTCGTGCCAAGATCATCGATGTGGATGCATCCCGTGCCTACGAACAGACGGATATCTACCGCCGTACACTGGTTGCAGTGCAGGCACCCAACGGTGTCCACTATGCCGTTGACTTCTTCCGCATTCTCGGCGGCAGTGAGCATGTCTATTCCTTCCATGGCGCGACTATGATCGAACCTGAACTGGAAGGCTTGAATATGGTCAAGCAGCCCTTTGGCAGCTATGCAGGTGCCGATGTGCCGTGGGGTGAACATGACATTTCCGGTACAGGACAGGCGAGCCTCAATGTAGGCTCCGGTTACAGCTGGCTTGACGATGTCTATCGTGACAATGAGCCGGAGAGCTCCTTTGCCATCGATTGGCAGATCGAGGATTTCAACAGCACCCTGAGTACCTCTTCCGGTATCCATCTGAAGCTGCATATGGTATCTGAAGAGCCCATGACCGAAGTGGCATTGGCGGATGGTACGCCGCCTACCAGACCGGATAATCCGGATCATCTGGAGTATGCGTTGATCAGAAGAAGCGGTAGACCCGGCATGGATACGTTATTTACTGCTGTGCTGGAGCCTTATCAGTATGAAAACTATGTGAAGTCTGTGGAATTGGTAGATGTGACATTGACAGACGGAACAGAACAGGCAGCTGATCGGGCAGCCTGCGTCAAGGTCACCTTGATCTCCGGCAGAGAGGACTATGTGGTCTATACCACCAACCCCAACTGTACCTATGATGTGGGCGGCAAGTTCTTCTTCCGTGGCTTTGCCGGTGTGGCATCTTATGAAAACGATGTTCTGACCTACGCATGGGGCAACGAAGTGAGCCTCATGGAAGATCATACAATTGGCGGTGTCATCAAAGCACAGGCAGCCGTCACCGGCGAAGTGATCGGCTTCACAGAGGGCTTGGCAGATACATACAGTGTCACCATTCGGATGGATCAGCCTGTGACGGAGGAAGCATTTAACGGACGTTATTTGTATGTCAATAACGACGGAAGAGAGAATGCTGTATATCGCATCCACGGCGCCAAGGTCAGCGGCGACCAAGCAACGCTGGATCTGTACGCACAGACACTTGTCAGAGAATATGTGGACAGTGCCAATATGGATCTTGGCTATATCCACAACATTGAGGTTGGTCAGACTTATACTATTCCGCTGTCTGCCGCCTTTGACGCAGCATCTGTGTTGAATTACACGGTAGACCAAGTGATGAAGGTCGGTTATCGTCTTGATCTGCAGGTCGGCGTGGAAAACTCCGACGTGACCTATGAACTGGAAGGCTCTGCCAAGGGCATGAAGTTCGATGCCGCTGCCGGCAAGATCACATGGATGCCCACCAAGACCCAAGTTGGCAGATATCCCATCGCAGTTAAGGCAGTCAATGAAAATGGCGATACCTTGGCGACTATGGAGTTTGTGATCTACGTTGTCGCTTACACCGGCGCGTCCTATGATGCATCTGTCTGTAAGCATAGCAAGGCGATCACTTACACCGTGGACGGTGTGGATGAAACCATCTGTCCTGCCTGCGGCTTGGTCACCAAGACCGGCGGCGAGGAAGAGCCTGAAGAAAAGCCCATCGAGCTGATCGATATCGCAGGTACCAACATGAACCTGGGTAACGAACTGGCTCTGAACTTCATGTTCCCCAAGGCGCTGGATGAGAGCAAGTCCTACA
>JAGBBD010000037.1 GCA_017938625.1 Oscillospiraceae bacterium
TAACTTCCTTCTTGGGCAGCATTGCGAAGGTGCCGTCCTCTTCCATCTTCTTCAGCTGAGCCAGGCGCTCGATACGGGTGCGCATGGTCTTGAAGTTGGTGAGCATACCGCCCAGCCAACGAGCGTTGACGTAGTACTGGCCAACACGCTCAGCCTCTTCCTTGATGGCGTCCTGAGCCTGCTTCTTGGTGCCGACGAACAGAATGTTCTCGCCGTTGGCGGCCAGCTCACGCACGAAGGAATAAGCCTCTTCCAGCTTCTTCACGGTCTTCTGCAGATCGATGATGTAGATGCCGTTGCGCTCGGGGTAGATGTAGGTTGCCATTTTGGGGTTCCAGCGGCGGGTCTGGTGACCGAAGTGGACGCCAGCTTCCAGCAGCTGCTTCATGGATACGACTGCCATAGTTTTATTTCTCCTTTTTGTTTGTACCTCCACCCTGATCATCTCCGATCCTTCCACCGCTCATGCGGCACAGGGAGGACAGATCCTCGGGTGTGTGGTTTAGATTAGTTGTGCTATTTGCACACCTGGTGTATTTTATCAGATTACGCCCAGTTATGCAAGTGTTTTTTTCATGATTTCGGTAATTTTTTAAGAAAATATGCCTCTTTTTTCTTTTGGATGACGGACATCCTCGAGACACACATCCACAAGGATCAGATCGTCACCGATCCTGCGGATGCACTGCCACGGCAAAACATAGATTCCACGAGCGCCAAAAAGCCCAAAAAAGCGACCGGGACACGGTACGGACAGGCTGATGATGCGGCCGCTTTCCGCCTCCAGCTCCAGATCCGACACATATCCCAGCCGCCTTCCGTCGCAGATATTGATGACTTCCTTACAGCAAAGCTCCCGAAAGCGGATGATCATAGCAGCGCCTCCTTTGGCTCATGTATATGCAGCCAAAGCGTCCCACATGCTAACAGATGGCTTCTCGGATGGTGCCGAGGGCATTTTTTTCAAGCCGGGAGACCTGTGCCTGGGAGATGCCGATCTGCTTTGCCACTTCCATCTGCGTCCTGCCCTCATGAAAGCGCAGCGCCAGGATCTGCCGCTCCCGCTCATCCAGATGGTGCAGTGCCTCCTTCAAGGCGATCTGCTCCATCCACTTTTCATCGGTGTTTCTGGTATCGCGCACTTGATCCATAACAGTCAGAGGATCTCCGCCGTCGGAATATACCGGCTCATACAAAGAGATGGGCACTGCCACCGCATCCATGGCACTGACCACTTCAGAAAGAGGCAGCTGCATTTTCTCCGCCACCTGCTCCATGGTCGGCTCTCTGCCCAGTTCCAGCAAAAGCTGCTCCTTGCACTGCAGGATGCGATATGCAAGATCCCGGACAGAACGGCTGACGCGGATAGGGCTGTTGTCGCGCAGATACCGCCGGATCTCACCTGCGATCATGGGTACACCGTAGGTGGAAAAACGCACTTCCTTGGTGGCATCGAAATTCTGCACCGCCTTTAACAGACCGATACACCCCACCTGAAACAGATCATCCGGGTTTTCTCCCCTGCCCATAAACCGCTGCGTCACAGACAGGACAAGGCGAAGATTTCCTTCCACAAGTCTGTCTCTGGCTTCCTTGTCCCCTGCCTTTGCCTTTGCAAGAAGCTGCGTCATTTCCTCCTGCTTGAGCGTTTTCAGTCTGGATGTGTTGACGCCGCAGATCTCTACCTTTGACTGCATACTACCTCCCGGGCCGGAGCGCATCTTCTTTCTCCGGCAGCGTTTTCAGTATTTCCCGTCCAAGGAAAAATCATACGGCATAATCTTGCGTTATGCTGTTCCGTCAACCAATCTCATGGGACTTTTTGAGGGAAAACCGCTTCAAAAGCAGTTGTGGAAAACTCTGTTGAAATTGTTAGCAAACCATTGTGAGTTCACAGTTTTGCACATTCTCCACACAGTTTTCCACAATACGAAAACCCAAACTTTTTAGAAATTCCTCAGATAAAATCGGTTTACATAAGAATTTGCAATTTCTTTCATAACGAAACTAACCCACAAAACAGGAGATATCCGACACGGTCAATCCCCGGTGCAATGCAAGGCTGATCCCGTAGCCCAAGAGCCTTGCAAGGGTGTTGACTCTTGCATCGATATCTCGTGGGGTAACGATCATGGATCTGTCGCAATTTGTTTTGATATTTCCGTGTTTTCCGACATTTTCCTCAATTGCGTCCTGTAAAAGTGTGGCAGCCTCCACCACCGTGGGAACGCCGACCGCCACCACCGGCACACCGAGAGATTCCCTGTCAAAAGCCATGCGATGGTTGCCCACTCCCGAGCCGGGTGTGATGCCCGTGTCTGTCAGCTGCACCGTGGCACAGACTCTGCCGGGCTCTCTCGATGCCAGCGCATCCACCACGACCACACAGCAGGGTGCCGATCTTTCCACAATACCGCGGACGACCTCGGCACTTTCCAGTCCCGTTGTCCCCAAAACACCGGGGGCAATGGCGCTGACAGATCGAAGCTGTGGAAAACTTCTGCCAAGATGCCGCGTAACCACAAGGTGATCCATGGCTCTTGGCCCCACCGCATCCGGTGTCACATTTCCGTTTCCAAGACCTGCCACCAGAACACTGCCGGTCTTTGGCAGCATCCGGCCCAGTTCCTTACCAAGACAGACCGCCGCTCTGGTAAACCCCGACGGGTCACGGATCAGATCTTTTTTCCATTCCAAGGTCACATAGCTTCCCACAGGCTTCTGCAGCGCACGCTCCCCACGGTGGTCCAGTACTTCCACTTTTGTCAAGGTCAGCCCCTGTCCGCTCCACGACCGTGCACGGACTCCCGGTAATTTTGTGGTCTTGCCTGCACTTTCCTGCCAGATCTCTCTGGCTTCCACCGCCAGATCCGTCCGTTTTCCCATGTTTTTTCCTCCCATTTGCCTGTTTGTATCCATTTTTCCCCTGTGCGTCCCTGTCCATGCGAAAAATTTTTTAAAAAACAGTAAAATAACACTTGATTTTACAGAAACCTTTCGCTATAATGTATTTCTGCATGAGGTTGAATTTTGTATTCCCATGGTAACGCTATTGGAGGAGGTGTAACAATGCCCAACATTAAGTCTTCTAAGAAAGACGTTCTGCGCACTGCGATTCGGAACGAAAAGAACAGAGCTGCAAAGTCTGTCCTGAAAACCACCCTGAAGAAGTTCGACGCTGCCCTGGCAGAAGGCAACCGTGAGCAGGCCGATAGCGCTTACAAGGCTGCCGTCAAGACCATTGACGAGTCTGTCAAGAAGGGAATTCTGCATAAGAATACCGCTGCACGCAAGAAGAGCAGCATCACCCTGAAGCTGAACAAGCTGGCTTAATCACACAGCGTTTGAACGCCCTCTGATCTCCAGAGGGCGTTTTGCTTTCTGTATTAACCAAACTTTCACAAATAATAAGACTGTCCGCTTTCACGGACAGTCTTATTTCTTTATTCCACAAATCCGTCGATCAAAGCATCGTAGCGCCCTGTTGCTTTGTAGGTACATTCCGGCAAAGGTCTGGTCAGCTGAGAACGATCCCCGTCCGGCAGCAGGCAGAAGTTCACCTGACATTCTTTCATAATGGGAACATACTCCACATGATCCAATTCCTTCTCCGGGAAGGGATCTTCGTAGCTGCACTCGTAGACCACCAGATCCTCCAGCATCTGCGGAAGCGTCCCTGCGCTGAGCTGGAAGAGCTCCAGCTGCGTCTGCTCCGTGGGCTTACGGCAATGACCGATGTGGGTGCCAAATTTCACCGGCAAGTATGCCTTGGTACCATCCGCATAGGTCAGTTCATACTGCCCCATAAGGAACTTCTCATCCTCAATAAACAAACCGTCATAGAAATAGTCATAGGCAACACGCAGGTTGGTCGTATGCAAAAAGCGGATGGGATTGTCGATCTTTTTGCTGTGCCAGCGATAGGCCTCCTCCATAACGTGCTGCACCAGCCACGGTTTTTTATCATCGTCATAATCACGGCAGCAGAAAGCATAGGCGCCTGCCATCAGATCAAAGTACTGGCAGTTTCGCTGCATATACTCGTCCTCCGAGCCGCCCCAGTTTCCGATCCAGCCGCCCAGCGCACCGCGGGAAACGCGATCCTTCCACTTTTTCAGCTGGATCACATACAGATTGCCGAATGCCATGTCAAAGCCGCGCTCATGGTAGACATTGTCATAGGCATCATCAAAGACCCAGTACCAATGGATATACAAGATCCCCTCCGGCAGCAGGTCGCGGCAGGGATACAGGTTGGGGATCTCACAGATACCGCCGTTCTTTTCATAGCGGTTTCCCGTGCCGCCTACAGGCTTGCCGTCATGGTCATAGGAGTTGAGCAGCTTTTCTCCCCACATGGAAGTCCTGACACCCTTGCTGTCAAGATACCCTTTGATCTTTTTAATGTCCTGCACATACAATTCATGCGGTTTTTGCCCACAGCATCTTGGGCACACACCGATGGAATACAGCTCATCATGCCCAATGTGGATCATTTTGGGCGCAAAGACGTCCATAACCTCATCAAGAATATCAAACACCAGCCCATAAGTATCCGGATGGTTGGGACAGTAGGCATCGGGATAGGCATCCCCTTCCCGTTCCCGGATCTCCGGATGTGCCATGACCAGATAGTCGCAGTGGCTCAAGGTGGGACATTCCGGCACGATCTCCAGACCGCGCTCACGGCAGTATGCCGCAAGATCTCTGCATTCCTCCTGTGTCAGGAAGCTGCCGTTGCCGTTATCGCAATGGATAGAGTTTTTCCGCCACGGATATAAGCCATGCTGAATCTCCCGGGAGCGGCCGGAATAGGATCTGGTGTCTTTGCAATATTCCACCCAGGTCTCATTGATCTCCGGATGGCGCTTATATTCCATAGCACCGCCGATCTCCAGAATGATGGTGCTGTACTGATAGCGCACCAGAAGATCCACCACCGCCTTGAAGTCCGCCAGACCTTCACGATCCGGCAGAAACGTCCGATAGCCTCTGACAGGGCAGACCGGCTCACCCGTTACAATGCCCTGCTCCGTTTCTCCATAAGAAAGCAGATCCAGCAAAGCGGCATAGCCATTCATCAGACCGCGCTGTGTGCCGGCACTTACCACAGTATCTTCCGCCAGGGTGATGGTATATGCTTCCCCACGCTCTTGTCCATAGCAGAAGCTGACACTTCTGCACGGCACAATCCCTTCCACATTGAAAGCTTCGGAAAGCTGCCGCTCAATATAGGCAACAGGGGCGCTCACAACGGTCTGCGCCGTAAAGGAGAGCTTCTCACCTGTGACGGTACGTTCAATGGGAGTAAAAAACATCGCTTTCACCTCTTGTTTTGGATAGTTTCATTGTAGCATCCAAACAGGAAAAAGCAACAAAAAAAGCACCGGATACCACACGGTATCCGGTGCCTGTTTTCAGTCTTCAAAAACCTGTGTGCTGAAGTAGCGCTCACCGGTATCGGGCAGGACTGTGACCACAGTCTTGCCGGGGCCAAGCTGCTTGGCAAGGCGCAGGGCTGCCGCCACATTGGTGCCGCTGGAAATGCCGCACAAAATGCCCTCTTCGCGAATCAAGCGCTTGGTGGTGCTGATGGCCTCTTCGTCGGTGACGATGGCAATATCATTGTAGATCTCAAGATCCAGATTGCCGGGAATCAGCCCGTCGCCGATGCCCATCTGCAGATGGGTGCCGATGTTGCCGCCGGACAGGATCGCCGCATTCTCAGGCTCCACCGCCCAGATGGTCATATCGGGATTCTTCTCCTTCAAGGTCTGACCGATACCGGAGATGGTGCCGCCGGTACCGATGCCGGAGCAAAAACCGTGGATAGGACCATCCACCTGCTGCAGGATCTCCACAGCGGTAAAGTTTTTATGCACCTGCGGATTGGACGGGTTTTCAAACTGCTGGGGCACCCAGACTCTGGAGTCCTCACGCTCCATGCGCAGCGCCGTTTCCAGACACTCATTGATGCAGGCACCGATATCGCCTGCATCATGGATCAGCACAAGCTCGGCACCGTAGCATTTGATCAGCTTCCGGCGCTCTTCAGATACGGAATCGGGCATAATGATTCGCACCTTATAACCTCTGACAGCACCCACCAGTGCAAGACCGATACCCTGATTGCCGGAAGTCGGCTCCACGATGATGGTATCTTCCTTGATGAGGCCCTTTTCTTCTGCATCGCAGATCATATTGTATGCCGTACGGGTCTTGATAGAGCCGCCGATGTTGACACCTTCGTACTTCACCAGCACCTGTGCGCAGCCCTCCGGCACAACGCGGTTAAGACGGATCATAGGCGTATTGCCCAGTGCCTGCAAAACATTCTGATAAACCAAATGGAATCCCTCCATACTATATCTATGTACTGTAAACTTGATTGTACTATATTCGGCAAAAAATTACAATCAGAATTTATTCATCAAATAAAAAAACGGGCGCTTTTAAGGCGCCCAACATAATCATTTTACCACAGAGATTTTGGTTCCGTCAAGGAATTTCCAAGGCGCTTTCGCAATTTCTGCGTTTACCACAACTTTCATGATTTAAATTTATACAGCATTCCATCTTGCACCCTTACTGCCCGTGTGGTAAAGTATAGACAAGGAAAGGGTGATACCAATGTACACGTAATTCCAAAGGCTGAACGTGTAAAGAAACGTAAAGCCGCAGACAACGTGCATAGAGAACAGTAAACTGGGCTGCACCGTGTCTGATCCTGTAGAAACGTGAGGTTATAAAAATGATGGAACCCAAGGATTTGGGGAAATGACCTTTGATCGCTGAGCAAGTGCAAAGCATCAAAGGTCATTTCCTTTTTTATATGGCATACCCCGGCTGTGGCAGTCCTGGGGTTATGCCGACCGCCCCTTTTTTATTCGATAACTTCAGACTCTGCAAGCAGTAACAGGACGGTTGCTCAACCGTCCTGTTTTAAATATTGATGCAGCATCAAATCTGCGTATCCACTATTTCCTTGATCACACGCAGCACATTTTCATCACAAATGGCATTGGGTGCCAGACTTGTGTGCGGAACATAGATATTATCACCAATCCTGTTTCCTGTCAACAGCCTGTACCACACTGCCGCCAGCAAGTATCTGCCGTAGATCACATTCATATGAAATCCATCCCTGCAAAGAGACATTCCGCCATGCCCATAGACAAAGGGTTCTTTTGTCCGCAGTTGCTGAATAACGTCACCGCACGGGAGCAGGCGAAGTGCGTTTTGCTCTGCCGCGCTGCCATATGCCGCAGTCAGTTGTTCATACATTCTTCGTTGATCGTGATCATACTTGGCAAATCCGGGATGGATACTGTCCGACTCATATGCCCAGGTTTGCTGCAGCAAAATCTCACTGTCCGGTCGTCTATCTTTGATATAGGCGATCATATTTTCCAGATACGGATGATAGGTATCGGGCATTCCGCTGTCATAGCTGGCCTGCTGGGTTACGATATAGTCCCAGTTTTCCATGTCAAGCGCCTGCTGAACACCAATGTATTGACCTGTGGATGCGCCGTTTACTTCCAGCAAATACTCTTCAGCACCGCTTTCCATATTGCCCCAATGCTGCTGCAGGCTGCAGCCGCCGATGTAAAGATTGACCACTTTCATCTGCACATCATCCGCAGCCGCGATCTGGTGCAGATAGTAAGTAGCATCCTGCGAAAAGCTGTTGCCTATGGCAAGCAGTTTGATCATATATCCGGTTCTCCCTTCTTCACAAAGGTATTTACTATATCACAATATCACAAAACATACTTCTCCGCAAGAAGCATGCCATACAAAATGCGTTACCGCCGCTCCGGACGATTTCCATCCACATCCCTACAGGATGCGTCCGGAATACGAAGGACTCTCCCATCAGCACCAAAAAATCCGCATGCCCACATAGCCGTTCGTTTTTTGTGATATTCCGTCTGCGACGGAGTGATATATTTTGCTGCGCAAAATGTGATATTGAAACCTACGGTTTCAGTGATATTATATTCGCCCCTAACGCCCGCAGGCATATCACTTGCGAAGCAAATATCACGCACGAAGGTGCATATCACTCGCCATAAGGCGAATATAACTGAAAACGACAAGTTTCTGTCGAAACTTGTCGTTTTCTGGTGCGGGAGATGGGACTCGAACCCACACGCCAAAGACACACGCACCTCAAACGTGCCTGTCTACCATTCCAGCACTCCCGCATATGCAATTTTCAATGCCTAACTATTATATCCATCCCCCTGCTGTTTGTCAACCGCAAATTTAAAGTTTCCCGGATCTATTCCCAACTTTTCCTGTTGCGATTTTTTGCTTTCTCTGTTATAATACGACTTGTGGTCGTATGACCACATAAAATCTTGTCCCGGGAGGAATGGGCATGCCACGGTTTTTTGTTTCCGATGATATGCTGTCCCGCCCCTCCGCCGTACTGGAGGGCGAACATGCTGCCCACATCAAAGTCCTCCGTCTGAGAGTCGGTGAGCAGATCACCCTCTGCGATGGCATGGGACATGAGGCCTTGTGCACCATTGAAGATCTTGCACCCGGACAGGTACAGGTGGCCGTAGGCCCTGTGACCGACGCTTCCTCCGAGCCTGCGGTGCGCTGCAGCATCTATATGGGCTTTCCCAAGGCAGACAAGTTCGAACACGTGATCCAAAAAGCCACAGAGCTTGGCGCCCATGAGATCATCGTATTTCCCTGCGCCAGAAGCATCTCCCGTCCCGACACCAAGTCTCTTTCCAAGAAACTGGAGCGGTGGCAGAAGATCGCTGTTTCCGCAGCGGAGCAATCCGGGCGTGGATACATTCCGCAGGTTCTGGCGCTGGACTCCTTTGCACAGGCAGCTGTGCGGGCAGCACAGGCAGATCTTGCCGCGCTGTTTTATGAAAACGAACATACTCGCTCACTTCGGCAAGCTGTTGAGGCAGCGCCTTTCACCACTGCCGCGATCATGACAGGCCCCGAAGGCGGACTGACGGAAGAGGAAGTCCAAGCCGCTCAGGATGCCGGCATGACCGTTTGCTCCCTCGGCCCAAGGATCCTGCGATGCGAGACAGCGCCGCTGTGCGCCCTGTCCGCCATCTTGTACGCAGCCGATGAGCTCGCTTGATTTTGAACATAAGGAACGATTGTAATATGGCAACCAAAAACAATATGAAAAACAAACCAAAAACAAAAAAGGACGACAGCGCTGTTGTCTACAACGTGCTCATTGCCCTTCTGCTTTTGTGCGCAGGCATTCTGGTGCTGCGTTCCATACACAACTATTACATCACCATTGAGGGCATGGCAAGGCTCGATCCCCTGCGCCCCTACGTTCTGATCGCAGGCATCCTCCTGTGCGGCGGCTGCACCGCCCTGTACTTCCTGTGGAAAAAGCCTGTAAGCAAGTTCGTAATGCCCTGGCTGATCTTCATCTTCGCCATGGTCGCTGTTACCGCCGCCTCCATGATGATGGATTATGTGTACGCATTCACCATGCTCTACTTCATCTGGGCTGCGATCTTGGTGCAGTACATCATCTATCAGCTCTATCGCTGGGAGTTCTTCCTGTTCTCCCTGCCCACTCTGGCTGCAGGGTATCTGTTCTATGAATTCCGCAACGGCTTCGGTCTTTCCACAAGATCCGTCCTGCTGCTGATCGTCACCGGCATCATCCTTCTGGCTGTGGCTTATCTGGCTTACAATGCTTCTCGCAACAAAGGTCAGCTGGTCGTGGGCAAGAAGCGGATGCGCCTGTTCTCCAGACACTACAACCCCTTCCTGCACTATCTGGTGACAGCACTTTGGTTTGTCTGTATCGTTGCAGCCCTGCTGCTGGGAGATCTGTTCTCCTTCTACTGTATGTTCGCCGCCATTGCGGTGGAGTTCATCGCCGCTGTGTACTACACCTTCCAATTGAATTAAAAGAAATGCCTTGCTTTGCGAGACTTCTCATAAGGAAGTCTCGCAGTTTTATTCGCCAAAGGCGAGTGATATTGCTTCGCAGTTATATGATGCTTTCGCATCGTGATATTGTCCTACGGACAGTTTTTAGGGCGAATAAAATATCACTACGACCAGAGGGAGTAATATCACTTTCACAAAGTGAAAATATCGCTCTTTGCACAGCAAAGAATATCACTTATCTTTCTTGTTTGTTGTTAAAAGGGTTTGGGTATCACCCAAAAAGAAGCATTTGTACTTACAAATGCAATGCTGGTCCTTTCCGATAAGCATAAGAAAAGTCTCGATGAATTTCATCGAGGCTTTAATCATCCTTATGAGAAGTAGTCTTTTGCAAGGCATTTCTTTTTTGCCTGTGCATATCTATGGACAAGGAGGTGTCCTTGTCCATGGTGCAGAGCGTTATTTGGCTGACGTTGGCAAGTCTTGCCATGCGCGCCGTCAGCATGTACTTTCAGGTATATCTGTCCGGGCAGATCGGTGCTGCCGGACTTGGGCTTATGCAGCTGATCATGACTGTCCACGCCTTTGCCATCACGGTAGGTACCTCCGGTATCCGCGTGGCTGCCATGTATCTGCCGGCAGAAGAATACGGGCACAAGCGGTTTTCCGGGATCCGCACTGCCATGGTCTGGTGTATTGGTACAGGGCTGCTTTTAAGCAGCATCGTCGGTACGATCATGACACTGGCGGCACAGCCCCTTGCTGTGCAATGGGTCAAGGATATTCGCGCCGCCGCCAGTCTGCGCTTGTTGGGAATGACCCTTCCTCTGACCTGTCTGAGTTCTGTCCTTGGCGGCTATTTTACTGCCTGCGGTAAGATCAAAAAGCTGGTCATCATTGAGATTCTGGATCGTATTGCCACCGTTGGATCGACCATTTGGCTTCTGCGCCGCGGTATGAAAGGGGATCTCTCCCATGCCTGCGTTTCCATCGTGGCAGGTGGTGCACTGGCATCACTTGGCTCTGCTGCAGCCCTGTTTTTCTTTATGCTGCGGGATCTGCGCAAGTATCCCAAATCCGATGACCTTCGCCCCATGGGCAGCAGGCTGCTGCGCTTTTGTGTTCCTGTGGCGCTAAACGATTATCTGCGCTCCGGACTCGGAACGCTGGAACAATTCCTCATCCCCTACGGTCTTGCCAAATGCGGTGGTTCACGGACAAAGGCTCTGGCGGATTATGGCACCATACAGGGCATGGTGTTTCCTATTTTGATGTTTCTCAGCACCGTTTTGTTCTCTGTGGCAGATCTTCTGGTGCCCAGATTGGCACGGTGCAAGGCACAAAAAGATACTGCGAGGCTGCGATCGCTTACCACACGGTGTTTGCAAACAAGCTACCTGTTTTCCGCCGCCGTAGCAGGTGCTGTATATGTACTGGCTCTCCCATTGGGCCAGCTGTTCTACCACAGCGCCGATGCAGGACGATATCTCAAGATCTTTGCACCGCTGCTGCCTGTTTTATATCTCGACTGCATCATCGACGGCATGCACAAAGGGTTGGGGGAACAGATCTACTGCGTCCGCGTCAACACGCTGACCAATCTTCTGGATGTGATCGGACTGTTTCTGCTGCTGCCGCGCTTCGGCATCGGCGGTTATTTTTTCACCTATGTGACGACCCATGTGATCAACTTTTTCCTCAGTTTCCGAAGGCTTTCCAGGGTCACGGGATATCTGCCGGATCTGCGTTTTCTTCTGACAGTCATTCTGTGTGTCTGCACCTCTGCCGGTTTTTGCGCTCTTTTTCTGCCGGCAGAACCTGCCTGGAGCACCCTGTTTCTCAATGGCGGTATTTACCTTGTGATCGCCGCATTATTATTTGTACTCACAGATAAAAAACACGCATAGAATACTATGCGTGTTTTTTGTTTGTATTCGACACGGGGATTTGCGTATACTCTCCCGAGGAGGTGGCATATGAAGCACTGCAGACCGGATATCGACGATTGGATCTTCGCAGACGAAGAATACTACGTCAGCGATCGTTAGTCCCCCTGTATGCAGTAACCGATGATTAAATCGACCTTCACAGACGATTTATTCAGCGGTTACTCCGGAAGGGGGATCTTTTTATAGCTGTACCTATAATACAGATCAGCACAGAGACTGCCATCCCCGGAAACAAGGGATCGATACCCTTTACAAAATAAAAACTGAACAAACATGTTACCGGTGCAAGAATCATGGCAGCAACGGCAGCTTTGCCCGGAAGGCTGCCGGGTCTGAACAGCGCAAAACACACAGGCACAAATGCCACTGCACCACGCAATCCCATGGACAGGAAGCTCCACTGCAAAATCACAGAGCCTGCCTCCCCCGTTGCCAGAACAGCTGCCAGAAGCAAGATCAGCAGCAGAACACTTCTGGAAAAGCGCAGCTGCTCTTTTCCGGAAGCACCCGGATGCAGAAGCGGCACATAGATATCCATGGTCAGCATGGTACTGATACCGAGAGACAACCCCGCACCTGTTCCGACCAACGTCACAAGCACAGTTGCGAGGATCAGCCCCGCCGCAAGATCCGGAAGATAAGTCAGAACAAACACCGGCAGGACCATAGCCGATGGTGTCTGCGGCATATGCACGCGCATAAACAGCCCCACCAGCACACCTGCCATACCGATCGCAACCGTCAGCACACCACCGAGAATCGCACCTGTCCGGGACGTGCGCAGATCCTTGGCAGAGATCACAGGCAGAAAATATGCCTGCGTAGTCATAACACCAAACAGCAAAGACAATCCTGCGCCGCCATCGACCACGATGCCACGGGAAAACAGGTCAAAATACTGCTCCTTCGGCAGCTGCAGCAGAGTTTCGAACCCGCCCAGATGCAGCACGACTGCAGCACACAAAATGGTCAATCCATACAGAAGGAGCGTTTTGACCCGTCCCACCAGCCCTGCACCCCATACGCCGCCAAACAGGACATAGAATATCATGAGCACCGCTGTCACAGCAGCTGCAGCAACGGCACAGACCGGCACAACGGAGGTGATCAGCGCCACGCCGGAGATCATCTGGGACATGATGCTGATAAATGTGCCAACAGACATCAACACCGCCGCAACTGTCGCCACACGCTTTCCGTACTCTTTGGTCAAGATTCCCGGCATGGTCATGCTGCCGTTGTTCCGCAAGGGCGATGCAAAAAACAAAGCCATCGCAAACAGTCCGATCCCGCCGCCCAAGGTATACCACCAAGCGGACAAGCCATTGGTGAAGGCAAGCTGAGCAGTTCCCACCGTGGATGCGCCGCCCACCAGCGTACCCACCAGAGAGCCAGCCACCACCGTGGTGCCCATCCCCTTGCCCACAGAAAAATCAGTCGCGCTGCGGATCTTTCTGCCTGCATAGATCCCAACTGCGGTGATCAGAACAAACACCAGCAACGCACCAAAGATCAATCCGATCGATACTTCCATCTTATCTCCCCATTTGTGTTTTTCAGAAGAATCATAAGACTTTCCTGTACCGTTGTCAAGAAGTCTTACAGAGGTCGCATCCCAAAGCATGACCCAACGTAGTGGTCATGCTTTGGAGAGGAGTCGCTATGGAGCGATTGACCTATGGCGCTCTCGCAAGAGCGCCGTAGGGAAAGATGCGAAATCTGCGACGACGAGAACTGCCGGATGTCCGCTGCTCCGCAGCCAACATCCATTGCTGATTGAATCCGCCTTCGGCGGCAGGTCGGCAGTTCAAATACCAACTGCACACAAAACAAAAAGACACTGCACAAGCAGTGTCTTTTTATTTGGAGCTGTTAGGCAGATTTGAACTGCCGGATGTCCGCTGCTCCGCAGCCAACATCCGTTGCTGATTGAATCCGCCTTCGGCGGGAGGTCGGCAGTTCAAATACCAACTGCACACAAAATAAAAAGACACTGCACAAGCAGTGTCTTTTTATTTGGAGCTGTTAGGCAGATTTGAACTGCCGACCTCGTCATTACCAATGACGCGCTCTACCGACTGAGCTATAACAGCATTTGCTTTTGCGCCCTGCGCAATCAGCTTGTTTATTATAGCACAGGTTTTGAAATTGTCAAGCACAAATTTCAAAAAATTTCGCGGTAAAAAATGAGCTTTCTGCCATAAGCAGAAAGCTCATTTTTTAATCATAAGCCAGACCCACAAGCCGATTGAGCCACTTGACATATTTGGCATTATTGATGGCGTAGGCATAGTTGACCAGGATCACATCGTCCACTTCCCGCTCCGCCACATACGCCGCCAGATCCAAAGACGGCTTGCCGTCCTGGTTGAACTCACGAGGATCAATGACGTAAATTCTGGAGTAATGGCTTGTCAGGAACGGCAGGAATGCATTGCCGTAGGAGTCCTTCAGCACCAGAGCTACAGGCCCTTCCACATCGGTGGTGATCATGGCAGCCGGATGGTCGCCTGACATAAAGCACATATATTTATTGTACTCTGTTTCCGGAAGCTCTGCGTTGACCACATATGTCCAGTAGGTGGTGTTGGTGCTGCTGCCGATATCAGCATTGGCATAGAATGCCGCCGTGGTATCTGCTTTGGGCAGATAGTAGATCAGCTGATCGGGGTTTTCTTTCAGCACGGCGCTCTGGGGATATTGAGAGGTGTTGTGATACATGGTGCCGAGGAAACGATCATAGGAGCCTGTTTCAAAGGTATCCAGATCCACAGCATCCCAGCCAACAGCATCACAGAAAGCTGTATAGGCATAGTAAGCACCCAGCTGCGTCCAATGGTGATCCGTGCGGAAATACAGATACTCGCTCTTGTGCTTTTCAAGCTTGGAGTAAGCATCCACTGTTACCACATCAATATCCATCTTGCTGTAGCACAAATCGATCATCGCCTGCTGGTCATGAGAGCCGGAGTGCATATCCTTGGGAGAATAGAACTGACCGGAGTTGGGGGTGACCAGAGAGATCACACGTGCATTTTCTCCAAGGGCATTATGGATATTATTCACCGCACCGGCATAGTTTTCAATAATAGACTCCGTTGCCGTGGGGATCTCCATGGCACGGTCACCGATGATGACGATAGCACCCAGATTGGTGATCTCCATATCCTCATAGTTGGGCTCCGGGATCTCTTCTGCAGGCGGCTCTTCTGGCACGGTCTCTTCCGGCACCGTTTCCTCCGGCTGTGTTTCTTCCGGCACGACAGGATCCACCGGTGTCATTGCTTGGCCGCCCTCACCCATATTATTGGTGTGGTCGATGACCAGCATATTGTTTTCTTCCTTGCCGGAAAAATTATAGAATTTGTTGAGCGCGCTGTTTGCATCCAGCAACGTTTCTCTTCCCGGGAAGGTATCGGAATAGTAGGTCTCAAGCTCCGACACATAGCTTCCATCCAAAAGCGCAGACAGGGTAAACTTCGGCTTCTGAGCCAGTCTGCGGTTTTCACGCACAGACTCCGTGGCATCCACATCCACCAAAGACCACAGACCGACCAGCGCGGCAGCCGACACAAGAAGAGCCAGCAGGACAGTATAGAGTTTTTTCAATTGCCGCGCCCTCCTTTCAGAACCGATAATACAAGAACGCACTGAAGCCACTGCCCACCAGAGAAATGGTGGAAAGGGCGATCACAGTCACGCAGAATACAAAGGAAATGATCACATAGATTTTCTTTTTGGTGCTCTCCTCCTCGCTGGAGGCACACAGCAAGCCAAAGATATCGCCAATGATCCGAGGCAGGGGTGTTACACCCACGATGCACACCAGCAGAAGCAGCAGATTGTTGAGCAGCTGGATCTTGACCTCCGTGGACAGGAAACCGCCGCCTGCAAAACCGATCATCGCCGCCAAAGCTCTGCCAAGCTCGGCAAAATCCGTAAAGTAGAAGATCGTCCAGCCGATCAGGATCAGCAGCAGATTGATGGCATGACGGGCAGGCTTGGGCACAGCTTTTTTATATCTGCCGTAATAGCGTTTTTCGATCACCAACAGAACAAAGAAATACAGTCCCCACAGCAGGAAATTCCAGCTGGCACCGTGCCACAGACCGGTCAGACTCCAGACGACCAACAGATTGACCATCTGATGCTTTCGGTTGCCGCCCAGAGGGATATAGACATAGTCGCGGAAGAAAGAACTCAGAGAAATATGCCATCTGCGCCAGAAATCCGTAATAGACAAGGACATATAGGGCAGACGGAAGTTTTCCAGATACTTGAAGCCAAAGATCCTGCCAAGACCGATCGCCATATCGGAATAGCCGGAGAAATCAAAGTAGATCTGGAACATGAACATAAGCACACCAAACCACGTGCCCACCACAGTAGCAGACTGCATACCTCCATCCAGCAGAGCCTTGCATACATTATAGGCATGATCGGCAAGCAAGATCTTCTTACCAAGACCAATGCTGAAACGGACAAGCCCCCGGAATACATCTTCTGCTGTGGAGGCGCGTTCATCCAGCTGCTGCTCAATGTCGGCATAGCGGACAATGGGGCCTGCGATCAGCTGCGGGAACATGGATATGTAGAGAAGGAATTTCAGCGCAGATCTCTGCACCTTCACCTGACCGCGGTAGACATCAATCACATAGGTCATTGCCTGGAAGGTGAAGAAAGAAATGCCGATGGGCAACGCAATCTGCGGCACCGGCAAAGACGCACCGGTCAGAGCATTGAAGCTGCTGACCAGAAGACCTGCATACTTAAAGACCACGAGGGCAAGTAAATTGATCGCAACAGAGCCAAAGAGAACCCATTTGCGTTTTTTCTCCTGCTCTTCCAGCTTCCCCATGAGAAGACCACAGCCATAATTCACCCCCACGGATGCCAGCAGGAGCAGCACATAGACAGGCTCGCCCCATGCATAGAACACCAGACTGAAAGCAACAAGAACAATATTTTTCGCCTTGACCGTTTTACAAAAATAATACGCGATCAGACAGGCGGGTAAAAACAAATATAAAAAGATCAGGCTTGAAAAAACCACAACTACAACTCCCCAATTCCTTCAAACATTTACATAATCTCCGTGCCTATACTCTATCAAACCCGGAAGGAATTTGCAAGAACTTTTTCAACAAAAATCGACTTTTCCCTTAAAATGTGATTATTTTGTAATTTTTTCTGCATAAACGTCACAATTTTGTTACACATATAAACCGAGCAAACCAACCGCACCACAAGATGTATTTTGACTCATCTATATCTTGTGTTTACATAATATTTTTGATAATTTTTTACATTTGCTGTTTCTTATCCGCCCCTTGCAATTGTTCCGCACACATGCTATAATTATGTTGATTTGTGTGGTTTTTATTTCCATCCCAAAAGGAGTGAACATATGCTTGCCATTGAACGCAAAAACGAAATTTTGAACAAGCTGCGCGCAGAACAGCGCGTTCTGGTCAGTGAACTGGCTGTCCACTACGGTGTGACGGAAGAGACCATCCGCCGGGATCTTGACAAACTGGAAAAGGAAGGCTTTGCCACCAAGACCTATGGCGGCGCCATTCTGGGCAACAGCACCAAGACAGATCTGAGCCACACCATCCGCAACAAGACCAATGTGGATGCCAAGACTGCTGTGGCAGAGCTGGTCAGCCAGATGGTGCAGGACGGAGACCATATTATGCTTGATGACAGCTCCACCAGCCTGTACATCGCAAAACACTTAAAAGAAAAGAAGGCACTGACTGTTGTGACCTACTCCGTGGAGATCGTCATGGAGCTGGCAGGGATCGAAGGCTGGACCATTCTTTCCACAGGCGGCATCCTTAAGCCTAACTCTCTGGCATTTGTGGGGCATCAAGTGGCAGACACTCTGAGCCGCTACCATGTGGATAAGGCCATCCTCTCCTGCAAGGGCATCGATCCCGATGCCGGTATCACCGACTCTGCAGAAAGCCACGCAGTTGCCAAGCAAGCCATGATCCGAGGCGCAAAAGAAGTCATTCTGGCTCTGGATGACACCAAGCTGGACAAGGTCTCCTTTGTGCAGGTCGCACCCTTGACCGCCGCACAGACCGTGGTCACCAGCAAAGACCCGGGCAGCGATTGGAACGATTTTTTTGACAAGAACGGCATCTGCTGCAAATATCCCAAATAACAGATAACACGGTATGCAAACTGCATACCGTGTTTTTTTAAAACTTTTTGCGAATGACCTCTTCTGCTTCGCACAGAACAAGATCTGTCTTCTCCCCTATGGCATTTTTCAGCAAGTCATATTCCTGCTGCACCGCCTGTCCATGGAATACAGCATAGGCACCGGCATCGGTACCAAGGGCAATCTTTGCGCCGTAGGAGGCAGCTTTTCGGATATTTTCCAGATGAAGCTCCGTCAAGGGACAAAGCACCGCATCCGGAAAGCGACCCAGACCGCGCAGATTGGCAATGGTCACCGCCGTAGGCACCCAGACCGCCCCTGTTTCGGCAAGCAGATGCAAGGTCTCATTGCTTAAATACGCGCCGTGTTCAATGCTGTCCACCCCGGCACGCAGAGCGTTGGACACGGCTTCGTCCCCATTGGCATGCGCCATAACAGCAAAGCCTTGGTCATGGGCATAGGCGATCATGTCATGGCACAGATCGTAGGCGCACGGCGTATCGGTGATGACACCGAACCGGTCAAAGTCCATCAGTCCCGACACCATGATCTTGATAAAATGACCGCCAAGGCTTTTGACCCGGTCGACCAGCGTTTTGTATTCTTCAAAACCGGCAAAGCCTTTGCCGATAAAACAGCCGTAGTGCCCGGCGCGGCAGATGTTGAAGGCAGGTGTGCGGTAGCTGATGCCGTACTCCCCTGCGATTTTGGAGGCAAGCAGTCCCACACCCCAAGCATCACCGCCATCGCGCAGGTAGGTGATTCCACGGACAGCATAGTCGGAAAGTCGCTGCCTGATGAGTGCTTCGTCCGGTTTTTCTTTTTGATGATCGATAGCGGCGCGATAGTACACACCGTCCAAGATCATATGAATATGACAATCGCCAAACATGGTATCACCTCACTCCCATTTCTTTGACAAAGATCTTATTCCCTTTCAGCAGGTCTGTGCGTTTTCTTTTATATGCCCCAAATCAATGAGGCAATATTGTACGCCGTCACAATCAGCAAAAATACACCCAACAGCAGAAAATGAATCGCTGTATTCTTTTGCTTATTATCTTTATATTCTTTGGATGTCAAAAACATTGTGATCGCCAGACAAACAAATACGATCGGCATGGCAATGTCCGTTGAAAGGGCTTTTGTTAAGCCCAATATACCAAATGCAACTGTGAATGCCGAGAACATCAGTTTTAAGGTTTTCACTAATCATTCCTCCAAACTCCCATCAGCTTTCAGCTTACTTTATCACGTTTTGTCGCTTTCAGCAACAATTTCCGCGATCATATTTTGTTTCGATTGGAACTGTCTTTGGTCAATTTCGCTATTTTAGATTGCCACGCGTCCTTCGGACGCTCGCAATGACAGGTGTTGGTTGGAAGCCTGCACCGGGCGACCAAATGTCGCCTCTACAGCATAGCACGGACTGCCTGCACACAATCCCTCCGTCATTTGCCTTGCAAATGACACCTCCCTTTACACAAGGGAGGCTATGGGATACGTCCTCTTTGAAGAAAAAAGCTGCATCTTACGATGCAGCTTTTCTTGTTTTATTCCTGTTCCCAGTTGTGCCAGACGTTCTGCACGTCATCGTCATCTTCCATGATATCGAGCATTTTTTCCATGTTCTTGATATCATCGGGATTGTCCAGCTTCTGATAGTTCTGGGGAACCATTTCGATCTGAGCAGAGACGAACTTGTAGCCCTTGGCTTCCAGAGCAGCGGAAACATCGTTGAAATCATCGGGCTCGGTGTAGATGGTGAAGACAGTCTCTTCTGCTTCAAAGTCGGCAGCGCCGGAATCCAGAGCGTCCATCATGACAGCGTCTTCCTCATAGTCCTCGTCCTCATTGTCGATGACCAGAACACCCTTCTTGTCAAAGCTCCATGCCACGCAACCGGATGCACCCAGACCCTTGCCGTACTTATCAAAGTAGTGGCGCATATTGGAGGCGGTACGGTTGCGGGAGTCGGTCATGGTCTCGACGATAACAGCCACACCGCTGGGGCCGTAGCCTTCGTAGGTGATGCTTTCGTAGTTGTCGCCTGCGCCTGCGCCGGATGCCTTCTCCAGCACACGCTTGATGTTGTCGTTGGGCATATTGGCAGCCTTTGCCTTGGTGATGACGGTTGCCAGACGGGAGTTGTTGGCAGGATCGGCAGAGCCGCCTTCCTTCACAGCCACGATCATTTCTTTTGCGATCTTGGTAAAGGCAGCGGAACGCTTGGCGTCCTGCGCGCCCTTGGTTTTCTGAATATTATGCCATTTGGAATGTCCGGACATATCGGTATCTTCCCTTCTGTGTTGTAAAAATTCTAAAGGATATTTTAGCACATACTATATAGGAAAATCAACTGTTATGAGGAATTTTCTGCAAAAAGGGTGCAGGATCTTGTATCCTGCACCCTTTTAGATTGCCACGTCGCTTCGCTCCTGGCAATGACATTGCTTACTCCCTGTTTTTGATGACCTTGGCAGGAGATCCCACTGCCACCGAGTAAGGCGGGATGGGCTTGACCACGGTAGAGCCGGCGCCGATGACAGAGCCGTCACCAATATCGCCGGAGTACATGACGCACACGCCCATGCCAAGATAACAATCCTTGCCGATGGTGACCTTTTTGCTGTGTCCCCCCTGATCCCAGATGCGCTTATCGGGATCTTCAAAATGGTGGGAATAGGGCGTAATGGTAATATTCTGTGCAAGGAGGGTATTCTCACCGATTTCCAGACCGAGGTGACCGAAGCAGGTGGTGCCGGTGCCCACATAGACCCACTCGCCGGTCTCGATGTAGCCGCCTTCGTGCTCCGTGTCCAGATACACCCGCTCGCACAGGTAGTTATTTTTTCCAAGATGGATGTGTGTCCCCTCCCGGGCGATGATGGTACAGTTGTCCATGATGATCACATCATCATCCAGACTGACCAGATGGGGATTGACGATCTTGACGCCGGCACCGATCTTCACGTTTTCGCCCATGTGCTTCAGCACAGACTTGTAGTACGCAGTGCGGACTTCCCGGGCATAGTCGGAAGGATCGTTGAGAAACACAGTTTTATAGAAGCTCTCTCTGGCGTTTTCATCCATAGCCAGATACGCATCGGTAAAAAGGCCCATATTAGTCCTCCTTTTTGCTGCCCTGAGAGAACGCCGCCTTGAGATAGGGATCGTCTCCCGTGCGGTTGGCTTCGTCCCACTTGGCTTTGACTCTTGTATAAACCGCCTCGTCAATATTGGGCGTGCCGCCCTTCTGGGTGGGAAGCAACTGATCGCCCGCCACCTTGGGGTCTACGCAGGCTGTATCATTACGCCACGCATCGCGGATGGTCTTATCACGCAGATCGGGAATCTGCATCCGCTTGCCGTCTTCGAGAATGGAACGGTAGGCAAACATACCGGGCAGGAACATATCCATAGCCTCATAGACATCGATGATATCGGCAGTCTTGTCGCCCTTGATGCGCTCGACAAAGTAATACATGGAATAGAAATCAGAGCCGCCGTGGTTAAAGTTATCGCTCATTTTTTCAAGGCCGCGCAAGGGCATATAGTGCTCGGCAGGTCTGCCGCCATACTCGCCGGAATACTCGTCCGCCTTGACGAAGATGCGCTGGGTGCCGTCGCCGCCCACGATGGTACGGACGATACCATCCTGCCCCATGGCATCCTGATCGCCTTCTACCGTCACGCAGCGCTCAGACTCCATCATGCCCTTTGAGCCATACATATTATACCACACAGAGTGCTCATACAGGAAGCAGCCGTTGATGGACTTGATGATAGCGCCGTTTTCCAGCGTGATCATGGTGATGCCGAACTGAGCACCCTTGCAGCCGTTGCGCAGAGGGCGCTCATTTCTGCCGCCCTCAAAGCCAATGACAGACACAGGCTTCAGCCCTGTGGCATGGATGATGGGGCCGATGGAGTGCGTGCAGTAGAAGGTGGAGTAGATATTGTTGCGCCAGTGGTTGGGGTCACCATAAGTGATGCTGTGCCAGATGGGCTCGTAGGAGCCGATGTATTCACACTCACCATACTCAAACTCACCGATCTTGCCCTGACGATAGAGCTTTTTCATCTCAAAGGGCGCGGGCATAAAGCAGTAGTTCTCACCGTAGGCATAGATCATGCCCGTCTCTTCCACCGCCTCTACCAACTCTACGGCCTCCTTCATGGTCTGCACAGGCAAGACCTCGGAGAACACATGCTTGCCTGCCTTCATGGCGCGGATGGCATAGGGTGCGTGCTCCGTGGCATAGTTTGCCAGCACTACCGCATCCATATCGTGCTTGAGGAAATCTTCAAAATTATCATAAAAAGCAATGTCCATGCCTTGTGTCAGCTTTTTCTGCATTTCGATCACATGGGGCGCATTGTCGCAGATGGCGACCACCTGGGCATTATCTGCCGCCTTACAATAGTTGATCATACTGGTACCGCGATAACCGCCAAGGACACCAATTCGAACTTTTTTCATGCTAAGACCTCCAAAGGCTCTTGATGCGTTCAGTATAGTGGAAGTATTTTTTCGTTTCAATGGATAATTTCCACATATTTATGGAAATTCGTAAGATTTTATGCTATGATCGTCTTGAGGTGATCGGATGCCAAGGGAAAATATCTGCCATTTCATACCACAGGAAAAACAGCCGGATGATCTGTGCGTCATCAATTTTGTTTTGGAAACAACACAGCAAGTATTTTCGGCATTAAAAACGGAAGCTGTCTACAAAATGCATTATTTCAGTACCGGGCACGGTTTTCTCCACACGCCCGGAAAGATCATCCCTGTTTCCATGGGAGATATCTTTTTTTCGTTCCCGGGAGAGGCTTTTGCGCTGGAGACCACAGCGCAGTCAGAGTATTTTTATATCAGCTTTCTCGGAGCTCGCGGCAGCAAGATCATGCAGCAGCTGGGCATCGACCGAAACAACTGCATTTCCCGCAGCCATGGCGGTTTAAAAACATTCTGGCAAAACAGCGCTGAAATGATCACGCCCCTGTCCGGCTTGGTCGCGGAAAGCGTTTTGCTGTTTACCTTTTCCCATCTGGCAGCCACAGAACGGGAACATCGCGGATTGCAGAAAGGTCAGCCGTGGGCACAGGCAAAAAAGTATCTGGACGATCATTTTACCGATCACCGCCTTTGCCTTCGTACCATGGGAGAGCATCTGGGCTATCACCCCAAGTATTTATCCGCTGTTTTCAAGCAGCATGTTGGCATGGGCGTTGCGGAATATCTCAACTCGCTGCGTATTCAGCATGGCTGCAATCTGATGGCGCAGGGGTTTACCAGTATCGGTGATATCAGCGCCCAAAGCGGTTTTTCCGATGCGCAGTATTTTTCCAAGGTATTCAAAAAGGTCATCGGCGTCACTCCGGGACAGTATATCAAAGAGCACAAATAAAACGGCGGGGAAACCCGCCGTCTTATTTATGCCAACAAGAGCCATGCGCCAAGGAGCACAGCCAGGAAGAGAAGGTTCAAGAGCGTAAACTGCAGCAGGTACTTGCCCCTCTGGGTCTTGTAATCCCTGCCGATGTACTTGAAGGAGATCAGGCTTGCCATGGATGCGATGATGGTACCCAGTCCGCCCAGATTGGTGCCGATGATGAGAAGGTCATAGCGTGCCGTAAAGCCGGACAGGAGCAACGCTGCCGGAACATTGCTCATAAACTGGCTGCAGATCACAGAAGTGATCACCTCGTTGCCGCTGACCACTTGACTGAGCAATTCCTTGAAGGACGGTACCCTGCCCATATTTCCGATGAAGATAAAAAATCCCACAAAGGTCAAAAGCAGAGAATAGTCCACATCCTTCAGAACGCTGCGATCCAACAGAAGGACTGCGACCAAAGTCACTGCCAGCGCCACAGGATAGGCGATCACATGGGCGACAGTCAAAAGGCTCACCACAAAGAGAATGCTATAGATCACGATACTCTTTTTTTGCACAGACAAGCTGACGGTCTGCTGCGGCACAAAGCTGACGCGCGTTTCCCCGCTGTAAGAAAAGGTCAAGCACCAGATGCCAAGCAGCAGGAAGGCAACGAGGGTGTAGGGCAGCATAAGCAGCACAAAGTCTCCCAGCCCCATTTGGGCTTTGCCGTAGAGGTACAAATTCTGCGGATTGCCGATGGGCGTGAGCATACTGCCCAGATTGGCAGCAATGGTCTGCATGACCACCACAGGTACTGCCAGCTTCTGCGCGCCGATCATCTGCAGCACGATAAAGGTAAAGGGCACAAAAGTGATCAGCGCCACATCGTTGGTAATGAGCATCGAGCTGAAAAAGCACAGCATGACCAGAATGAATGCCGTCAGACGGATATGCTTGACTTTTTGCAAAAGCTTTTCCGCCACAAAGCGGAACACACCGCTTTTCTGCAGCCCTGCCATGACTGCCATCAAGCAAAACAAAATGGCAAGCGTACGAAAATCGATATAGGAAAGATAGCTTTTATCCGGCGGCACAAAAAACGCAGAGATCACCGCCAGCACCATGGCAATGGTCAGCACCATTTCTTTTTTACACCAAGCCAACACTTTTTTCACGCTTATCCCTCCATCACTTCTTTGAGCGCCGCCAGATGCTCCCGAATGGGCAGCTTCTGGGGGCACTTTTTCTCGCAAGCACCGCAGGAAATGCAGTCCGATGCCTTTCCGCGCTCACGGGCGATCTCATGATAGGCGGGCTTCTGCTTCCATGCATGGCGCGGCATTTGTCTGTTTTCGTTGTAGAGTCTGAAATACTCGGGGATGGCAATGTTCTTAGGGCAGTGCTTCACGCAGTAGCCGCAGCCGGTACAGGCAACAGCCGTAGCTTCGCTGATGGCTTCTGCTGCCTGCCGCAGGAGCTCCAGTTCCTGCTCCGTCATAGGCTCTACCTGCAATAGATTTTCTTCCATCTGTTCCACAGCTGCCATGCCGCTGAGCACCACCTCCACATGGGGAAGGCTCTGAACAAAGCGCAGCGCATGGAACGCAGGACTGCGCTCCGGGTCAAGCGCCTTTAAGATCTGCGCCGCCTTTTCCGGTACTCTTGCCAGCGTGCCACCCTTGACAGGCTCCATGACAATGACAGACTTTCCATGACGCACCGCCGTTTCGTAGCACCTGCGAGACTGAACGCCCTCGCTTTCCCAGTCCAGATAATTGATCTGCAGCAGGACGCAATCCACCTCCGGGTGTTTGGTGAGAATCTCATCCAAAAGCTCTGCCGTATCATGGAAGGAAAACCCGATGCGTTTGGCTTTTCCGGAAGCCTTCAGTTCCCGCAGGAAACGGAACTCATCATATTTTTCTGCCAGCGCATAGTGCTTTTGATCCAGCCAATGGAGCATATACACATCAAAGTAGTCCACGCCGCAGCGCTTCAGGGACTCTTCAAAATAGGCATAGCAATCCTCGTAAGTCTTTACATCATAGCCGGGCAGCTTGTTGGCAATCAGATACCGATCTCTGGGATAGCGCTTGACCACGGTTTCACGGACAGCTTCCTCACTTTTGCCGTTGAGATAGGGATAGGCAGTATCAATGTATGTTCCGCCTGCGGCAAAGAACGCATCCACCATGGGCGTCAGAATGTCATAACGCACCCGGTCTCCATCCATGGGAAAGCGAAGAAAGCCAAATCCGAGCTTATTCATGTACACCACTCCTTTTGCGGTCTTTCACAGAAATGAGTACTGCCGGCAAATACTTCCGCCGTTTCAGAAACTTCTGCAAACTCTCGCCATAGTCATCGGCACCGGTAGAATTTTTATAGGTGTTATAGCCGTAAAAGCGGCTGTCTTTATAATGCAGCGTCACATAATGAGCACCGATCTTCCACTTTTTTCGCCAATAGTAGAATAAAATGCACACATCGCTGTCCTTGGCGGTTTGATCGAACCGGGAAACCTTTGCCGTCATGCGGACAGGAAAGCCAAGGCGCTTAAAAAAAGCAAGGTGGCTCAGCAAGAATGTGCCCACATTGCCGTTGATCACAGGCAGGCTGCGCGCATACCATACGATCAGCTTTTCTTCTTTGGGTCGATATCCCATCAGACACAGCGCATTGTACGCCGCGATCCAGCCGCAGCCCGTGGCAGCGCTGGACCGAAGACCATAGCGCCACTTGTGCTTCGGGATGCTTTCTTGATTATAGATCAGTTGTTTCATTGGTGCTCCTTTCGAGGAGGATACTATGATTATATCATAAAGATATAAGAAAAGACACAGCAAAAGCTGTGTCTACACAAATGGATGTTTTTCAAGGAATTTCATCCTTCCCCTGTACAGACGCATTTGACTGTGGAGCATACTCAAAGTCCTCTCGACTCTGCCAAGAGGAAGCCCCGTTATCCCGGACAGTTCCTCCGCTGTCAGCCATGTATCCGACTGCCGCAAAACCTCAAGGACTTTTTCATCTTCTTCCTTGATCCAAGTTCCGCAAATCATTTTCAGTTCCATGTGATCACCTCAGTCAGTATTATACCACATGAGTCTGCCGCAGAAAAAAGGGGGGTCACAAAGCATAGAACTCCAAAATATGCTTGATCGCCTGTTCCATTTTCTTGGGATCGCGGAAACGGTGATCCGCACCCTCCACAGGGAGGAATTCGATCACTTTTTGCTCACAGAAATCACGTACCGCACAGATGGGCACGATCTCATCTTCCGTGCCGTGCAGGATCAAAATACTGTCTGCATGATCAAAAAACTCCGCTTTTTGGATGTCGTTTGTCCGAAGCTCTTCCAAAAACGGTGTGCCGATCATAACCTTACGGTCAAAGCCTACAGGAATCTCTTTGCCCTTCTGCAGCTTGGCTCTGTCTGCCTCTGTCATAATGGTGCCCGTAAGCACTTCATACATATTGACCGCAGGACAGCGCAGCGCGATCTTGACAAAGGGATTCTCGTGCTGCAAAAGATACCGAAGCATCAGATATCCGCCGAAGCTGGTGCCGTAGCAATACAGCTGCGGCTCGCCGAATTGCTGCCGCACATGGCTGACCACCAGTTCCAGATAGGTCATGCAGTCATCCAGGCACAGCTTACTCTTCACATCATCGCCGTGACAGGGCCAGTTGAAGGTCACCATGGCAGCATTTTTATATTTACTCACAAGGCGCTCAGCAAATTTTTCCGCTGCGCTGTTGTCCTTATGGCTACCGAAGCCGTGGCAGAAGATCACCACGCGGCCGACTTCATGCCGACCATCACAATAGAGCTTGCAGCGAATATTGTGCGATCGTGCGTTGATCTCAAAATAGCGATGCATAAACACACCTCATCTGATCGTTCTGTTTCAAGATATCGTAAAAATCAAGATCTGTTCTCTCGGGTCCTTTCCTTCAAACAGATCACCGCAGAAGATCTCATCATAAAAATCAAGTTCATCCACAGTCATCAGATAGGAAACATATTCTTCCGACGGATAATAAAAGTACAGAAAGATCTCCCGCGGCTGCTCATAATAGGATGCCAAAATTCTTGCCATGACTTTTCGCAGGATCTCCACGGAGAAGGGGTTAAAGAAATAACACCGATCCACCTGCGGCGGCACTTCGTAGGTCTCCGCTCTCGTCAGCACAAAGTCTATGTTTGCACAGCCTGCTGTTTTTTTGTTTTGAACGGCGCTTTGGTAGATCCTTTCGTCATATTCCAGTCCGATGGTGTTGGCTTTTGTAAGGCGGGACAGGAAAAATCCAACGCGGCCTTTCCCACAGCCGTAGTCCAAAACCACATTTGCTTCACCGATCATACCGCTGTCCGACAGACGTTCCAAGACGCTGTAAGGTGTCGGCTCATAGGGATAGCGGTATTCATCGGCATTGGTATCGTCCTTGCCGACAGTATTGATTTTCAGCAATGCGTCCCAAGTGTTTTCTTTCTGTGTCACAGGGCTTCTTTCCTTTCCCATTGAGACAGTAAAATCGCAGCAAAGATCACAGCAAAACCAAAGAGCATACGCAGAGTGATCCGTTCGTGATAGACAATCACGGAGAAGAGCACACCAAACACAGACTCCAGACTCAGGATCATACCTCCAATGGCAGGCTCTGCATATTTAAAGCCATAGCTTTGCATATATAAGCAAAGTGCCGTTGCAAACAATCCCAGATATACAAGTCCGCCCACAGCATCCATGGGAAGCTGCGCCGGGAGTCCATTGGCTGCAAACACAAAGATCCATGCAAGGAGCGTGACCACCCATAATTCTATGGTCGTCAGCAACAAAACGTTTCTGTCCTTGCAGACAATGGAAGAGATCACAAGATTGATGGCGCAGGGAACGCCGCTGAGTACAGTCAAGACATCACCTGCTGACATGCCCCAGTCACCGGAAAGAGAAAGAAGTCCCACACCGAACAAACACAGAAACACACAGATAATATGGTGCACTTTGGGCCGTTTCTTTGTCACAAGCCAATAGATAAACGGCACCATGACGCTGTAGGTCGTGCACAAAAATGCACTTTTCCCCGGAGAGGTATCCAGTGAGAGTCCGCCCACCTGCAGAATGTAAGAGGCAAACAAGGTAATTCCCATCCAAAAGCCATGGATCCAGTATTGTTTATCCAGCTGCTTTCTCTGCGGATATGCAGCCACAAGCAATACGATCCCGGCGATCAAAAACCGAAAGGCAATGATAAACGAGGGCGAAAACACCTCAGAAGCAAGTTTTCCTATGGTAAAGGTCGTTCCCCAAAGTATGGCTGTCAGAAACAGCGCTGCTTTGGCAAGGGTTGCTCGTTTCATGTTATGTATCTCCTTACGGGTGCTTTTATTATCTTATCACAAAAAAGCCGGAATACAAGACATCGTCCCCCAAAAAACAGCCATGCACCGGAAGTGCATGGCTGTTATGTAAGCGTTCTGTTTAATTCTGCAAAATCGGTATCAGTCTGCGGAATAATCAATGATTACTTTCTTACACGCACTGCACTTATAGGCATAAACCGTTCGTGAATGGTCAGCAGCACCATTGGCAAGAGATACGCTCCCCTTGCCCAAAAACGATAATGCAGCAACAAGCTGTTCTTTGGGTGTCCAAGTAACACCATCCCGACATTGAATATAGCCCAATTCCATTTCTTTGTTACAATAAGGGCATTGCATACGATCACTCCCTTGACTAAATTCAAATTTGTTTTATTGATTGTATCACAAAACTGCTGGAAAAGGCAGTCTCATGAGAACATCGGATCAGATTCTGCGGCGAAGGATCAAGCAAGCAACGCCAATGGCAGCCAGAACAAGCCCAATGACAAAAAACAAGATCATTCTCCGATGCAGTCTGGCAAACATCTCCGGTGATCCGTCCAGCACATGGTAGTACCCGAACAAACTCAGCGCCGCAAACAGCAAGGACAGTACGCAAGCAATGATGCTGACGATCCCCACGATCAAGAATAACTTTTTCATGCTGTTCCTCCTGTGTATTTCTATTGATTGGGTTTATTTTATCATACTAAACAAAAAGATAAAAGGGGCAATCTGCCCCTTTTATCTCTTATCCTGCCGTATCCAGCATGTTTTCGATAAAAATCCCGTAACCTCTCGTCGGGTCATTCACCAGCACGTGGGGCACAGCGCCGATGAGCTTGCCATTTTGAATGATCGGTGAGCCGGACACGGGTGAAAAGTCATTGGGGACAACAGTTCTGAACATAGAACAGACATAGATCCATTATTTTTCACAGTAACAGGCGATTGCTTCACTGACGAATGCAGCCGTTCCATCCGCGTGCTTGTCAATGTTATTCTTAAATCTTTCATCGGCAACATACATCTGTCCCAGACCGAAAAGAATCTCTTTGGTACATTTGTAATAGTTTTCTGTGATATGACTTTGCAGTTTCTTCACAAGGTTTTGGGCTTCTTCTGAAGCGGGTACAAAACCGTTTATCATACAAATCGAAAACTCTCTGAAAATGATATCCATATCGGAGGCAAGACTGCTCCACTTGTCCGTTCCATAATTCTTTGTTTTCTCTGCATGCTCTTTGTAAGCGTCCGTATTCCCCCATCTTTCCTGTGCTTCGGCTTTATAGCTTTCAAATTCACTGTTGTCAAATGCTTTCATAATATTTTCTCCTTTCGAAGCACTGTCAATTGCATCGATCAACCTTTCCAAGCGTTCTTTTTTCAACACAAGAAGTTGTTTTTGCGCTTTTAGTGCTTTATCTTTGTCGTAGTGCGGAGATGACAAAATTTCATCGATGCTTTTTAAAGAAAAATCAAGTTCACGATAAAAGAGAATCTCCTGCATTCGAAGAAGGGATTGTTCATCATAAAAACGATATCCTGTATCCCTGTCAACATCGGCAGGCCGGAGCAATCCAATTTCATCATAATAATGCAGCGTACGCACACTGACACCCGTAAATTTAGCAAATTCTTTAATCTTCATTTTCATTTTTATCACCTCACAAAAGGAAGGATACACTATAACGCAGCGTGAGAGTCAATACCTTTTAAAAACTAATTTTATTGTAGCATAGGATGTATAAAAATGGCAGGGGTATCCCCCTGCCAAAACTTTATTGTGCCGCTTCGAGCATATTTTCGATGAAGATCCCATACCCCCGTGTCGGATCATTCACCAGCACGTGGGTCACAGCGCCGATGAGCTTGCCATTTTGAATGATCGGGCTGCCGGACATCCCCTGGACGATTCCGCCGGTGGCGCTGAGCAGGTCTTTGTCTGTGACTTTGAGCAAAAGGTTTCTGCCTGTTTCATCGGCATGGGGGTAGATCTTGAGGATCTCCACAGCATACTCCTGCACCTGCGTGCCGGAAACATTCGACAAAATGGTGGCGCTGCCTGTTTGGATCTCCTCTGCCTGTGCCGCAGGCATGGGTTTTTTGGACAGCGGCTCATACAGGCTGCCAAAGATCCCATGAGGGCAATTGCGCTCCACAGAGCCGAGAACGTTCTGCAGATCGAATTTTCCTTTCAGTTCTCCCGGTGTCCCCGTTTTTCCTTTCTCCACTTCCACAACAGATGAGCCTACCACAGCGCCGTCCTCCACAGGCACGGGGCAGGTGGAGTTTGCATCGTTGACCCCGTGTCCCAAGGCGCCAAAGGTGCCGCAGATGGGATCATAGTAAGTGACGGTACCGATTCCCGCAATGGAGTTTCGCACATAGGCACCGATCTGCCGTTCCTTTGGTGTGACGCAGAACTCCGCCTGTCTGCCGTTACGCAGAACGGTCAGGATCACATCGTCATCTTCAATACTTTCTTTTAAAACTTCCACCGTATGGACGGCCTTGCCATCCACCTTTGTGATCACATCACCCTTCTTCATACCGGCTTCCCTGGCAGAAGACCCCTCTTCAAAATCTGTGACCACCAATCCTCTTGTATTGAGTTTAATCCCCACCGTGTTGCCGCCCGGTATGAGCATCCGCGGCGCTGCCAACGCCGACACTGTGCACACTGCCGCCATACACAGGGCACACAGGAGCCTTAAAAATTGTTTTTTCATACTTCTTCTCCCTCGATCGTCATGTTTCTTCCTGTGTTAATATGGCTGTTTCGAGGGCAAAACAATCAAGAAAATAGAAGCAGTTTTTCCTGCAAGATCATGGAAAAACGCCTGCCTTCGCGTATGTTCACACGAAGGCAGGCAGAAACTGTTTATGTTGTCAATTTTTGATACGTTGCAATGATTCTTCTGGCACACTGTTCCAGATGAGAGCGCTTGAGCGTTCCCTTCCGCAGGGCAATGTACAGATCGTCGGGATAGCCGCTGGGCATCTTCATATCGTTACCTGCCATAACCTCCTTGACAGGATCATACTTCATGCCCCAGTCGGTGGTGATCATACCGGCATAGCCCCATTCCTCACGAAGGATGCCTGTGATCAGATCGTAGTTCTCACTGGTATGGACACCGTTGAGGGGGTTATAGGAAGTCATGAGCGTCCAGGGATCGGCTTGCTTAACACAGATCTCAAAACCCTTGAGATAGATTTCACGCAAGGCGCGCTCGGAAACGCGGGCATCCAGCTTTGTTCTGTGGCGCTCGAGATTGTTGCAGGCAAAGTGCTTGATGGAACAAGCCATGCCGGATGCTTGCATGCCTCTGACCTGTGCCGCTGCCATGGTGCCGGAGATATAGGGATCTTCGGAAAAATACTCAAAGTTTCTGCCGCACAAAGGTGTGCGGTGGATGTTAAGTGCAGGGGTCAGCCAGATCATCAGACCGTTTTCTCTACCCTCTGCACCGCCGCAGACGCCCACCTGTTCCACGATCTCTGGATCCCAGCTGCAGGCAAGGAGCGTGGCGCTGGGCCATGCTGTGGCGGGGATGCCGAATTTTTCTTCCAGTCGGATACCTGCAGGGCCATCTGCCGTAGGCATGGGAGGAAGCCCTCTCTTTTCCAGCGGCGGGAAGCAGCAGGTGTTGCACACACCGATCTTCTCCGAGCCGCCCATAAACAGGCACAGCTCTTCATCGGTCAGATCTGCCAGTTCCGGAACGGTTTCGGGGATTTTATAGGTCTGCTGCACAGGATTCATGGGCAATGCTTCATACGTGCCGTCGGCAACCATTCTTCCGGGCAGTTCACCGGGCACACATCTGGCAGTCAGCTGCCGGATGACCGTATCTGACGGAACACTATGGGCGCAGGTCTCCTGCAGCTGCCGGACAGAAGTTCCCACATAGATGACATAGTCCCCTTTTTCCAGCACATAGGCAGACTTGCAGATCTTGCCAAGATCGTCATAGCTTGCCATTTGAGAAACTGGGTAGGTCAAGCTGATCTGCTCACTTTCGCCGGGAGCCAGCAGTTTTGTCTTCTGATAGGCAGCAAGTGCCTTTTGGGGCTTGCCCAGTTTGCCCTGGGGCGCTGCATAGTACACCTGCACCACTTCCCTGCCCGGGAGGCTGCCCGTATTGGTCACGGTGACCTTTACGTTGATATCATCGCCTCTCACCTCTGCGCAAGGTTCTGTCAAAGAAAAATCGGTATAGGACAGACCGTAGCCGAAAGGATAGCGCACCTTCTCCCTTGCGCCGGGGATGGTCTCAAAGTAGCGGTAGCCAACGTAAATATCTTCGTAATAGTTTACATAATATTCATCCTCATTCAGCTTTGCAGAGGAGGGATAATCATCGTAAGCCTTGGCAATGGTATCTGTCAGCTTGCCGGAGGGCGTCACATCGCCGCACAGCAGATCTGCCACAGCCATGCCGCCTTCCATACCCGCCTGCCATGCCACCAGCGCAGCTGTATGGTCATCTTCGGCAAACCATTCACAATCCATGATGGCGCAGATGTTGAGCACCACCACCACGGAGGAAAACGCCTGTTTCAGCCTTTCGTACAGCGCCTTTTCTTCTTTGCTCAGATAGTAGTCACCCGGCTCCGGAAGACGGTCACAGTTTTCCGAGCTGTAGCGGCTGATGGACAAAACTGCCGTATCGGCAAAGGCTGCGGCCTGATTGAACAGCTCTTCGGGAATCTCCGGCTGAGGCAGCAGCTGCTGCACCTGCACACGGACAATATCCTGTCCGCGAAGAAGCTCCGTATCGGTCCAGGTGACACCATGGGAGGCAAACAGACCTGTGACCTCACCAAGGAACAATTCTTCCTTTCCATTGAGCTGATCTGCTTCTGCCTGCTTCTCATAGCGCTGCATGATCTCATCGATCTGTGCCTCCAAACGCTTCCTATGAACAGGACGCTCTTTCTCGGCATATTCGCGATAGAATGCACCCAGAGGGGCGAAAACTTCCACCTTCCCCTCTGCCTGTTTTTGTTCAAAGCCATCGTAAATATTGTGCACATATTGGCAGTAGACATCGCCGCTGCCGCCGCCGCCTTTGGTGTAGTCCACGCTGCCCACACCAAACAGAGCAAGCCTGGTGCCCTGTTTAAAAGGCAGTATATTATTTTCATTTTTCAGAAGGACCATTCCCTCGCCTGCAGCTTTGCGGGATAGGGCAATGTGTTCTTTGCATCCTGTGATCATAGCAATTCCTCCTTTTTCTTGTATTATAAGAAAAATACTGCTATAATACCAGTAAATCCTTGCAAGATTTAAGACATTTTCTGCACTCAGGTGGTCTTATGGCACAGTATTTCCGAGAAAATCAAGAGCGGCTCGCACTGGTCACGACACGCAATCTGGACTTTCCGCCCCACATTCATGAGAAGCTGGAGCTGGTGTACATGGTGCGCGGCACCAGTACGGCATATTGTCAGGGCAAGCAGTATCACCTCCGCTGCGGAGATTTTTTCCTCGCCTTTCCCGAGCAGGTGCATCACTACACAGACAGCGCCGACTGCGAAGCACGGCTCATCATCGCCGATCCCGCCCGTCTGTTTTTAGATCGGCATATCTGGGAGAAAGCCCCTGTTTCGGCAGTCTATTCCTGCGACGATCCCGATCTTGTGCAGCTGCTGGAGATCGCGGTGAGGGATCATCTGGAAAACGATGACCGCGCTGTCACCCTGCCGCTGCTGTCTGCTATTTTGGAAAAACTGCTGAAGCACTACAGTTTTTCCGAGCAACAGGTCAAAGACGGCATGGTCTCCCAGCTTGTCCGCTACTGCAGCGCCCATTTCAAAGAGCCGCTCACCATTGGTGATGTTTCCAAGGCGCTGTATGTAAGCTCCAGCCACATCTCCCATACTTTTAACGAAAAGCTGAAGATCAGTTTCCCCGATTACATCAATTCCCTGCGGTTGGATGAAGCCGTGCGGCTTCTGGAGCACAGCGATCTTTCCATGGAACAGATCGCGGAAGAAGCCGGCTTCCCTACCACAAGGACCTTTCATCGGGCATTTCGGAAAAAATACAACATCTCTCCATCTAAATACAAAACAAGCGGTCTGTGATCTCACAGACCGCTTTCCCGAAAAAATATCAAAGATATTTTTTGTAAAGGAATTTGCATCGTGCTGCGCGCACGACCTTGTCGCACACTTGCACGATAGAAGTAAAAAATTCGAGGCATATGTCCTCGAATTTTTTGTTTCACTTTTTCCGCATCTGCGGATGCGGAACTCTGCGAGGCTCTATCCACTATGCCGTAACATCTCAAATTCACAGACTACCGGTAAATTTAAGGCAGTATTCATACATGGGATACAGCGCCTGCAGGGTCTTGGTGACCTCTTGGGCAAGCTTTGGAGAAAACAGCAGATCGTCCGGCTGACGGTCAATGTCCATGAAAATGCTCCGCATATTAAACAGAGACTTTAGTTCCTCGTTTTCACAGGGCTTTTTTCTGGCATATTCTTCGATCTTGCAGGAAACGCCGGATACTTTTTCCAGTTTTTTGATCAATCCGGGAAATTCCTCCGGCTTTGCCAGAAGCATCCTGCGATATTTTTCCAGCATCTCCGTTTTGGGTCTCCAGAGGATAAAGCCATAGCTGTAGCCCTCGGGTCTGATCTCAAAGTAGAGGGTGGGCTGCTCGCTCCACGGCAGGTTGTCCGGGCGCATACTGAGCCACAAGCTCTCCTTATACGGCACAGCAGGATGCAGACGGGCATCCTTATAGATACGCGAGCATTTATATGCCATATTGGGCACATCGCGGAAGGGCGCAAAAACCTCCTGCGCCAGTGCCTTCATAGGCTCATACAAATACTGCTGATACTCTTTTTTGTGCTCTTCAAACCAAGGTCTGTTGTTATTGAGCCGAATCCCCCAGAGAAAATCTATGGTTTCGGGTGAAAATCCGTTGAACATGGCAGAGTCCTCCTGTAAAGCTGCCTCTATTTTATCGAATCTCCGCCGATTTTTCAAGCATCCTGCAGGGTAATACGGGCGATCTTTCCCCATGGCGGCGTCACATCTTCGTTGTTGAGCAGCCACAAAACAGGGATATCACAGGCGGCATCTTCCTCCGGAAAGATGGCATAGCCGTCTGTCAAGATCACGATGGTACTGGGCGGCCGGTCAAGCATATGCTCGCGGACATAGTCAAACACCGCATGAAAACTGGTACCGCCGCCACCTTTGGGACGGATCTTCAAAAAGCTGTCTTCATCCTCAAAGGGCTTCGGCTCCGTGACCCCGGCATCGAAAAAGCCCAGATAGCCCTTCAGCTTGCCGTCAAACTGGTCGATGGCATCCTTGATCTCGGAGTATGCCGCCGTGATCATGGCATCGGTCATAGAGGCAGACGTATCGATCATAAACAGAACATCCGTGGCAAGCAATTCCTTCTCGTTGAAGTCCGGCAGGAAAAAATCGCTGTCACTTCTGCGTCTGTCCGGCGGCAGGAAGGAATAATCCACCACCTCTTCCTGTACAAACTCCCGCAGAACCCTTCGCCAGTCCGTCTGCCCTTTGTGCAGAGCATTCACCACTCGCATAATAGCATCGGGAACACCGCCGGAGCCTCTTGACTCCATGGCACGGCAGGCATCCTCCAGACGCTTTGTCCATAGATCCTTCTGCGCTTCATCCGCAGGCCCGTCTCCCCACAAAGAGTGATCGTCCCAGCCTTCTTCCGGACATTTCTCCGGCAGCATATGATAGACCTGCTCTGCCGTATAGAGCCTCCCCTCCTGCCCGTTGGGCGCAAGGTGCATAGCTGTGCCGTATTTTCGCAGGGTGATCTTGGTCAGGTCATCTCTGTGGGATTCCAAAATGATGGAATTGACCACAATATCACAAGCCACATTAAAGCGGAAGCCCTGCAGATCCTTGCCGCGGGTACAGTGCTGCAGCGCCGCATGGAGGATCTCATGCATCATGACAAAGTCCAGTTCCCGGTCAGACAGGTCATCCAGAAACGCTGCGCCGAAGACGATCCGCTCTCCGTCCGTGCAGGCGGTGGAGAGGTGCTCATCCACCGCGTATTTCATATGCATCAAGAGCATACCGAAAAAGCCGTTTTCGCACAAAATGCGCATACGGGAAAGGAGCAGTCTCTGACCGTATGCCAGATATGCCGCGTCAGATATGGCCATTGAGCAGCCTTCCTTTCGTCTGATACCAGCGGACAAAGGCAGGAATCCCCATAAGCACCTGCTTGTAGTCCCGTTCCAGATACATATAATCCCGCATAACAAGAGCAGAGAAATCGGGAGTCATACGGTCTGCATAGGAAATGGAGTTGGCAATGCGGCTGATCTCATGGCGGTGTGCTCTGGCATAGTCCGTCATGGCTGCCGTCAGCGCATACAGCGCCTCCGGAGTCTTGGGAAGCGGCGGTGTCTTGCCGTCAAAGATGTCCTCAAGCTTGGGAAGCTCCCGGTACACTCTGTCCCAGGTGCGCAGTTCCAGCGCCATGCCTGTGCCCACCATACCGGCAATGAGAGGATACAGTTCCTCCGGAGACTGCCCCGTACAGTGCAGCAGGGCGCTGACCATCTCCCATGCACGAGGGGTGGCAAACGCCAGATCATCATTGGAGGGATCAAACTTCATCAGATAGTCAGAACGGAAGGACAAAAAGCCCACCACCTTATAGTGGATGCCGTTTTTCGTTGCCCAAGTCTTCCAACTCTCAAAGTTCACTTCCACCTCCAGATGGAGCAGTCGGTTTGCCAGCGCCTTCGGCATTTTATATGCCACGCTGCGGTCTGTGACGCGGTTGCCGGCTGCAATGACGATGCAGTTTTCCGGCAGCTTATGCTCACCCACCACACGATCCAGCGTGATCTGATAGGCTGCCGCCTGCACAGACGGGGGCGCAGCGGAAAGCTCATCGAGGAAGAGGATGTTGATCACATCGTCCCCCTCATCCATGCGGAAGATCTGCGGCTTCAGCCATACTGCCAGCGTCTTATCCTCATTGGCAGTGGGAATGCCGCGCAGGTCAATGGGATTGAACAGCAACAGCCGCACATCTGTGACCACAACACGCTTGCCGGTTTTCTCCTCCAGATCCTTGGCAAGCTGACGCACACCCTGAGACTTACCGACACCCGGTGCGCCCCACAGCATGACGGAGGGCAGCGTGCGAAACGCTGTGCCCTTCATGACGGCGGCATGATAGACCGCCGCCAGGGAGTCCATGGCGCTGCCAACGCTCATGGACGGAAGAAGACCCATTTTTACCTCTTTCATTTCTTTGCCCCCAATCGTTTATCCAGCTGCTCCAGCTTGCGCTTGCAGCTTTCGATCTGTTCCGTGTGATCCTCACCCTTGTCCAGTTCCTTCTGCACATCCTGCTGACGGGCAAGCAGTCCATCCAGATTTCGCTCCAACATCTCCAGATGCTTGGGCAGTTCCTGCAGGCAGTTATCCACTCTGATCAGCGCACCAACCTCGCTGTCGCCCAACTCCACACGGTATCTGCCGCGGCGCTGCAGCCAGATGTAAGGTTCCTGCACAGTCATATTGGCAGGCAGGATGATATCAAAGCCCTGATATGTCATAAGCGTTTCTTCCTTATGCATGAGCACGTGCTCCTTGACTGCACCGTAGAGCAGGCGGCGCAGCTGCCTTCTCGTATCCTTGTCGTGTTCTGCACGGGCACAGGCATACGCCTGCATATCGCCGGCGCACTTTTCGATCAGCTCCTGCTGATGGGCAATGGCGCCGGGCAGTTCCAGCTTTTCCTGCTCCAGAGACAGACGCTTTTCCACAGCTTTGCGCTGCAGCGCCTGATAACGGGTGAGCAAATTTGCCGTTTCCACGCGCTCCTTGACAAGGGGATCGCCCACTGCCAATGCCTTGACTTCGGCATAGCTCAGGACTGTGCTCTCAATATCCGATCCGCTGCGAGCAGCCATGGAGCCGGAGAGCAGATCGCAGATAAAACGCTGCTTGGTCTCCAGCAGCTGCCAGGAATAAGCATCGAAGCTGCCTTCCGTGATATAACGGAAGATCTTCACCTGCTTGTTTTCATTTCCCTGACGCAGGATCCTGCCCTCACGCTGGGTCATATCGGCAGGTCTCCAAGGCACATCCAAATGGTGCAGGGCGATCAGCTTGTCCTGGATATTCACACCAAGTCCCAGCTTGAAGGTTGAGCCGATCAGCACACGGATCTCGCCGCTTCTGACCTTGGCAAACAGCGCCTGTCTGCGCTTTTCCGACTCTGCGTCATGGATAAATGCGATCTCCTCGGGCTGGACACCCATGGCGATCAGCGTACCGCGAAGATCATCATAGATGTTGAAGCCTGTCTTGGGTGTGGAGGTATCGCAGAACACCAACTGGGTGCTCCTGCTGGCTGCGGTGGTGCGGTAGATATGGAACACATTTTCCGCACAGCGCATGACCTTGGAGCAGTAAGTGAAGCCTGCATCAGGATCCACCAGCCGCAGATCCAGCGCAGCCTTGCGTCCGTCTGTGGTGATCTTGAGCATATTGTCCTCTGTGCGGGGCACCATGCCGGCACGGACAAGCTCGGCGCGGGAAGAGATCTCTTTCAGATACTCGTCAAATGCCTCCGTCTTGCTCAGAAGCGCATCGCTGTAGCCATCGGTCTGCGGCAGGTCTGCCGTTTCATCCGCTTGATGGAAATCGGCAATGGACGACAGCAGCACGGTCAGTTCCGGCAGGTTGTGGAACTTGGCAAAGCGCGTTGCCAGACGATAACCGCTGGTATCCACATCGATCTCAAACTCCGTTACACGCTCGGCAAACATACCGATCCAGCTATCAAAGCTCTGCAGATCCAGCATGGCAAGCTCACCGCTCTGCAGATAGCTCTGCATGATATAGGCATCGGTAATGGAGTTGGTGATGGGTGTGCCTGTTGCCATGACCACACCGCCGCCATCATGAGTTTTCTGGACATAATGTACCTTGTTCATCATATCACGGCACTTTTTTGAGCCTGTGGCGCTGATGCCAAGTACCTTGTCCACCTTGGTCTCGATGGGCACATTCTTATAGTTATGTGCCTCATCCACAAACAAACGGTCGATGCCAAGATCCTCAAAGCAAATGCCCTCAGCTTCGCTGATCTGTGCTGTGACCAGCTCTGCCAGAGCCTCCTCCACCTTGTCTTTTTTACGTTTGAGTCCGGAGGTGGACTTTTCCGCCTTGGCGGCGATGCGTTCGATATCAGCCTTTGTCACCGTCAGCTGATCCATATAGAAGGACTTGGACAGCTTGATCTGCTCAAAGCAGCTTGCCGCCATAATGATGCCGTCATAGGACTCGTCCCGGATCTTCTCCAGCACCGCTGTACGCTTGGCTGGGGTGAACTGGGAAGGCCCAATACACAGCAGCTTTGCCTCGGGATACAGCAGCAGAAAGGTATCACGCCACTGTCCCACCAGATTATTGGGCACCACATACAGGTGCTTGTGGGAAAGTCCCATACGTCTTGCCTCCATACCGGCAGCGATCATGATATAGGTCTTGCCGGAGCCCACTTCATGGGCAAGCAGGGTATTGGGAGAAAACAAGATCCGTGCCACAGCATTCTTCTGATACGGATACAACATGACCTCAGAAGACATACCGGGGAATTTTAAAAAGCTTCCGTCAAAATTGCGCCTGCGCACACAACCGAACTTACGGTCAAAAATATCCTCCAGCAAGACCTTGCGGGAATGGTCGTTCCAGACCCATGCCCGGAATTCCCGGATCATTTTCTGCTGCTTTTCAAGCGCCAGAACGGTCTCGGCACGATCCACCACGCGCTTCTTCTCATCACCGGGAACAGGGCGCATAACACAGACAGTCTTCATATTCAGCGTCTTTTCCAGAATCTGCAGCGCGCCCAGCTTGGACGTACCAAACGTATGGTTGGCTGCCACTGTGCGGCTGTGAAGATAGTCATGCTTGCCGGGCAGTTCCCATGTGCCTGTCAGTTCGTCATGCTTGGTGCCTCTGTAGGGCGTCTTCAATCCCAGCATGTGGGTGACGAAGGCATCAATGACCTCAACAGGTACCCAGGGAGAGCCGAGGGTGATATAAATATCCTGAGAGCTGACCATATCGGGCAGCAAAGTCTCCAGAGCATGGATATTATCCTGAAAATAACCCATATACGTTCTGTCTGCTTCCTTGGCTGCCAGCCATTTGCGGCGCAGATTACCGGACAGATACTGCTCTGCCGTTTCCCAGCCCTTATAAAAGCACTCCTCCCAGGTCTCGGGATTCTGATAGATGGAGCCTTTCAGGGCACAGATCACGCTCTTGCAGTCGGAGCCTGTGACAGAGGCAATATACTCAATATCCACCCTTGCAAGATTGGACAAGGACAAAATCAAGCCATCGGCAGCATCTGCCGCGTGGACACCCCGAACTGCAGGAGATGCTGCAAAGGCATTTTCCCAGTCCATGGGCAGTTCCATGGATGTGACCTGACGGATTCGTTCCTGCTCCAGAGCCTGCTGACGCTGCTCTTCCTCTTTCCGGCGGCGCTTTTCTTCCAGCTGCTTCCGCACCTGCTCACGATCCCGGAGCGCTTTTTCCACACCGGTGGCTTTCCCCTTCCCCTTCACAGCAGCGGTATCGTCCTCCTTTTGCAGGAGGGACAGCAGTTCGCTGAAAATGGACAGCTGATCCATAAACTTTGTTTTGTTTTTTCCTGCTGACATAAGACGCACCTCCATAGATTCTTTTTTACTCTAACATTTAGCACGTCCCATAAGCTGTACAAAAAGGGGGGCAAAAAACAGAAACGTCCGCAGATACAATTCGAGATCTGCGTACGTTTCCTTTTTTGCTTTTGAGAAATAAAAGGAGCAGACGATACGTCTGCTCCTTGAAGTAACAATGATCAGTATTCCATTTTGCCGGTGTAGACCAGACTTGCGTTGCCGGTGAGGAGGACGCCATCGTCGGTGTAGCGCACGACCAGCGTGCCGCCCTTGACCTGAACGGTGATATCCACATCCTTGGCGCAGAAGCCGTTTTCCACGGCTGCCACCACAGCTGCACAGGCACCGCTGCCGCATGCCAGCGTCTCGCCGCTGCCGCGCTCATAGCAGCGCATCTTCAGAGTGTTCTTATTGACCACACGGACAAACTCCGTGTTGGTGCGATCGGGGAAGATCTTGGCATTTTCAAACATGGGGCCAATTCTCTCCAGATCCAGACTGCCCACCTCAGAACAGAACACCACACAATGGGGATTGCCCATGCTGACACAGTTGATACGGTAGCTCTCGCCGCCGATGGTCAGAGGATAGTCCACGATCTTAGGCTCTCTGAGGGTACAGGGCAGGCTCTTGGGATCCAGATTGGGCATGCCCATATTGACTTCCACCGTGGAAACACGGTTATTGGCAGTGTACAATCTCAACTTGTTGATACCTGTGGGCGTCTCCATGGTGATCTCATCGCTGTTGACCACACCGATATCATACAGGATCTTGGCAGCGCAGCGGATGCAGTTGCCTGCCACAGCGCCGGCAGAGCCGTCACGGTTGTACATAATCATCTTCGCATCTGCCACATCGGAGTTCTCAATGATGGCAATACCGTCGCCGCCGATGCCATAGTGACGGTCACAGGCAGTAATGGCAAGGCTCTCGGGGCAGTTGATGATCTTCTCCCGATTATCAAAGAGGATATAGTCATTGCCTGCACCTTCCATCTTGTAGAAGGTCAGCTCCATACGCTCACGGCGCATATGGTTGATATCCACAAGCTCGGTGTTATCCTGCGTATAGCGGCTTGCCATAATATCGGCAAGGGCATTGGCAGTATCCAGAGAAGTGAAGCAGGGAATGGACAGCTGCATAGCTCTTCTGTGCAGTGCACGGAAGTGGTCATAGGTGGACACCAGCAGGTCGCCGGTATAAATGATGAAGTTGATCTTACCGCTTTCCAGCACGTCGAAGATGTGGTCAGACTCCTTGATAGAGGTAACATGATTGACCTCGATGCCCAGCTTTTCGATGGCATCGGCGGTCTTGGGGGTCGCATACATGGAGATTCCCAGATCATCCAGCTTCTTGGCAAGACCCACCACTTCCAGAAGATCGTGATCATCCACAGAGATCAGAGCGCCGATGTGCTGACCCGGCTCCACGGAAGCAACGCTCATGCCGGAGGAGGTCAGACCCTTGAACAGCGCCTCTGTCATGGTTCTGCCAAGACCGAGTGCTTCGCCGGTGGACTTCATCTCGGGACCAAGTCGGGAGTTGGCGTCTGTCAGCTTCTCGAAGGAGAACACAGGCACCTTGACACACACATAGGGAGGCGTGGGGTACAGACCCACACCGAAGCCCATGTCCTTCAAAGGCTCGCCCATCATGACGCGGGTAGCCAGATCCACCATGGGAACGCCTGTGACCTTGGAGATATAGGGAATGGTACGGGAAGCTCTGGGGTTGACTTCGATCACATGGAGCTTGCCGCGATAGAACAGATACTGAATATTGACAAGGCCCTTGGTCTTCATGGCAAGTGCCAGCTCTGTGGACACCTGCACCACATTCTCGATCTGACGGTCAGTCAGGCCGAAGGGAGGATAGACAGCGATGGAGTCACCGGAGTGGACACCGGCACGCTCCACGTGCTGCATGATGCCGGGGATGAGCACATCCACGCCATCGGAGATAACGTCCACTTCCAGCTCCACGCCGGACATATACTTGTCCACCAGCACAGAGTTTTCAATGCCCTGATTGATGATCATCTCCATGTAGACGCGCACATCTTCCTCGGAGTGGGCAATGACCATGTTCTGACCGCCGATGACGTAGCTGGGGCGGAGCAAAACGGGATATTCCAGACTTTCGGCAGCATCCAGCGCCTCCTGCAGGGAATGGACACCCATGCCCTTGGGACGGCGGATGTTGTAGGTCTCAAGCAGCGCATCGAAGCGTTCACGATCTTCGGCAAGGTCGATGGAGTCCTGGCTGGTGCCAAGGATCTGCACACCGTTGCGATCCAGGAACTCGGTCAGCTTGATGGCAGTCTGACCGCCGAATGCCACAACGACACCGATGGGCTTTTCCACCTCGATGATGTTCATCACATCTTCGGGCGTCAGAGGCTCAAAGTACAGACGGTCTGCCGTATCATAGTCGGTAGAGACCGTTTCGGGGTTGTTGTTGACGATGACCACATCGTAGCCAAGTTCCTTCAGCGTCCAAACGCAGTGGACGGAGGAATAGTCAAACTCGATACCCTGACCGATTCGGATGGGACCGGAGCCAAGGACCATGACCACAGGTCTGCCGGAACGGCGGAAGCGTCTTGCTTCGCAGAAATTATCAAAGGTGGAATAGAAGTAGGGCGTGGTGGCATTGTACTCTGCGGCGCAGGTATCGACCATCTTGTAATATGCCCACTTCTTGGGAGGCAGCTCGTGACCGGTAATACGCTCCAGAGCCTTATCGGGATAGCCAAGCTTCTTGGCCTTCATATATTCCTTCTTATCCAGCTCTACGCCTTCGATGGAGGCTTCAAACTCCACCAGATTCAAGAGCTTGCCCAGGAACCACTCGTCGATCATGGTGATCTCGTGGATCTTGTCGATGCTCCAGCCCGCCTTCAGCGCTTCAAAGATGGTGAACAAGCGTCGGTCATCCTGATGGTGCAGACGCTGCTCCAGAGTCTCATCGGAAATGGGCTTGGCATTGAGGGTATCAAGGCCGATCTCCGCACCGCGGACAGCCTTCATGATCGCCATCTCAAAGCTGGGGGCAATGGACATGACTTCGCCCGTTGCCTTCATCTGAGTGCCCAGCTCACGGCTGGAGCCATAGAACTTATCAAAGGGCCACTTGGGGAACTTGACGACCACATAGTCCACGGCAGGCTCAAAGCAGGCGCAGGTCTTGCCGGTGATGTCGTTGGTGATCTCGTCAAGAGTATAACCAAGGGCGACCTTGGTGGTGATCTTTGCAATAGGATAACCTGTTGCCTTGGATGCCAGCGCAGAGGATCGGGACACTCTGGGGTTGACCTCGATGACGGCATACTCAAAGCTTTCGGGGTTGAGGGCAAACTGGCAGTTACAGCCACCTACGATCTCCAGCGCTTCCACGATATCAAGTGCGGCCTTGCGCAGCATCTGGTATTCCTTCTGCGCCAGAGTCAGAGCAGGTGCCACCACGATGGAGTCACCGGTGTGGACGCCCACAGGGTCAAAGTTTTCCATGGAACACACGGCAATGGCATTGCCTGCCGCGTCGCGCATGGTCTCAAACTCAATTTCTTTCCAGCCCTTGATGTAGCGTTCGACCAGAATCTGCGTAATGGGCGACACATCCAGACCGGTACGGGCAACGATCCGCAGTTCTTCTTCGTTATAAGCCACACCGCCGCCTGCGCCGCCAAGAGTGAAGGCAGGACGGATGATGACGGGATAGCCGATGCGGTCAGCAACAGCGATGGACTCTTCCAGAGTGTTTGCAATGTCGGACGCAATGGTGGGCTGGTTGATGCTGTCCATGGTGTCCTTAAACAGCTGACGGTCTTCAGCACGGGAGATGGAATCGGCATTGGTGCCCAGCAGACGCACATTATGCTTCTCCAGGAAGCCTTCCTTGTTCAGCTCCATGGCAATGGTCAGACCGACCTGACCACCAAGACCTGCCAGCATGCTGTCAGGCTTTTCCTTCTCAATGATACGCTTGATGGTCTGAGAGGTCAGAGGCTCCAGATAGATCTCATCTGCCATGGCGTTGTCTGTCATGATGGTGGCAGGGTTGGAGTTGACGAGGACCACATCAAGGCCTGCGTCCTTCAGAACGCGGCACGCCTGCGCGCCTGCGTAGTCAAACTCAGCGGCCTGACCGATGACAATGGGGCCGGAGCCGATGACAAGAACTTTTTTGATATTGGTATCCAGCGGCATACGTTAACCCTCCTTCATCATAGTCAGGAACCGTGCGTACAGTTCATTGTTGTTGGCAGCACCCACGGTGCAGCCATCGGGATGGAACTGCACGGAGAATGCCTTCTTGCCGGGGTAGTCCAGACCTTCGCAGGTGCCATCATTGACATTGCGGAAGATCTCTTCGGCACCGGGGACAGACTCGGTCTTGACCTCGTAGCCGTGGTTCTGAGAGGTAATATAGGTACGGGTGCCGTTGACAGCACGGCAGGGCTGGTTGCCGCTGCGATGGCCGTACTTCATTTTCTTGGTCTGACCGCCCATGGCGATAGCAAGCATCTGGTGACCAAGACCCATACCGAAGATGGGCTTTTTGCCGACAAGCTGACGGATAACTTCGATGCAGGAAGTATTCTCGGCAGGGTTGCCGGGGCCGCCGGACAGAACAATGCCATCGGGAGCAAGAGCGAGAATATCCTCAGCGGAGGTAAATGCAGGCACAACTGTCACCTGACAGCCGCGGGTAGTGAAGGCACGGATCAGGCTCTTCTGAGTACCGTAGTCAATGAGCACCACATGGAACTGCTTCTGCCCTTCTGCATCAATAATCTGCACCGTTTCGCAGGTGGCCTTTGCCACGGTATCTTTGATGGTAAAGGCGGCGATCTCTTCGAAGACCTCCGGCAGTTTTTCTGTGATCATGGCATTGACCACACCGTACTCACGGATGCGGTTGGTAAGCTCTCTGGTGTCCACACCACACAGGCCGGGGATATCATGATCCTTCAAGAAGGTATCCAGATCATACTCACAGCGGAAATTGCTGGGCATGGAGCAGAACTCCTTCGCCACAAAACCGGAGAGCATGGGCTTTCCGTCAAAGTCCTCTTCCATGATGCCGTAGTTTCCCGCCATGGGGAAGGTCTGCATCAAGATCTGACCGCAGTAGGCAGGGTCAGTCATGTTTTCCACATAGCCGACCACAGAGGTATTGAACACCAGTTCACCGATGACCGCCTTATCCGCGCCAAATGCCCATCCTTGGAAGATGGTGCCGTCTTCTAAGATCAAATACCGTTTTTTCATAAGCCATCTCATTCCTTTCCGCTTAAAAAAAAGCGGCTTTTCCGAAACAGCAATTTCAAAGAAAGAAATTACAATTCAGAAAAACCGAAACAGAACAAATCCTCCTGCCCGACGTCAGTAGGAGAAACGAGTGCCACAGCCACGCCCATAGATCTCAGCATCATGTGTACCGCTCCTTCCCACGACCATCTTGCAGGTCTAAGTTTTACCGCATTATATAATACCCCAAATGACAACATTAGTCAAGGTTTGCGAAAAAAAGCGCAGATAAAATTTGTGACTTCCCTGACCCTTTGTTTTGTGCATATTTTTAAAAAGCCTGCGGATCAAAAGATCCGCAGGCAGAATGATTACAGGAACAGACCCAGAGACTGCAGCAGCAGGAAGAAGAGCATAACGGGGGTGACATATTTCACCATGACCACATACAGCTTCTGTCTGCCGAACTTGACGCCGCCGAGGGTAACTTCGTCCAGCACCGTCTTGGGCTTGACCACCCAGCCGATGAGGATGCAGGTAGCAATGGCAACGATGGGCATGAGGATATAGTTGCTCAGATAGTCCATCACATCCAGCACCTGTCCCACAGTACCGTTGGGCAGGGTCAGATCGAAGTAGATCACATTGTAGCCAAGGCACACGGCAAGACCAAGGATCAGCGCGATCAAGCAGACCACGATCGTCGCCTTTTTGCGCTCCAGCTTGAACTTATCCATGAAGCAGGAGACCACAGCCTCCATAATGGAAACAGAAGAGGTCAGCGCGGCAAATGCCACCATAACGAAGAACACGATGCCGATCGCAGTGCCAAGTCCGCCCATTTCGGAGAAGATCTTGGGCAGTGCCTTGAACATCAGACCGGGACCGGAGTTGGCAAGACCGGCTTCGCCCTGGAAAGTGAACACAGCAGGGATGATCATCAGACCTGCCAGGAACGCAACGATCGTATCAAACAGCTCGATCTGGTTGACGGACTTGGACAGGTTGGTCTCCTTCTTCACATAAGAGCCGTAGGTGATCATAATACCCATAGCAACGGAGATGGAGTAGAACAGCTGGCCCATGGCATCCATCAAAATGGTCACAAAGGTCTTGATGCTCATACCCTTGAAGTTGGGAATCACATAACGACCCAGACCCTGCAGACCGGTTCTGGTGACACCGGCATCATCTGTATGGCTGAGGGTCAGAGAGAAAACGGCAATGCCAATAATGAGCACCAGCAAAATGGGCATCAGCACAGTGGACAGACGCTCAATGCCCTTGTCCACGCCCTTGTAGACCACGAAGGTGGTCAGAAGCAGATAGATCACAAACCAGATGATGGGCTCCCACTGGGCGGTGATAAGGCCGGTGAAGTAGCTATCCTGTGCAGCGTCTGCTGCACCACCGGTCAGGAATACAGACACATACTTGAGAATCCAGCCGCCGATAACGCTGTAGTAAGGCAAAATCAAGACAGGGACGATGCAGGCAAACACGCCGATCCAATTGAACTTTTTATGGAGCATACCATATGCCGTCAGAGGGCTCTGGCCCGTCTTTCTGCCGATGGCGATCTCCGTGGTCAGAAGCGCAAAGCCAAAGGTCAGTGCCAGAAGCAGGTAGCACAGCAGGAATACACCGCCGCCATCCTTGGCTGCCAGATACGGGAATCTCCAGATGTTGCCCAGACCAACGGCACTTCCGGCTGCTGCCAGAACAAACCCGATGGAACCGGTAAATGAACTTCTTTTCTGTTCCATGTCTCTATATCTCCTTGTGAAAACAGTAAAAAAAGATGCCGCAAATTTTTTGCGGCATCTTTGGCGACCCGGAACGGACTCGAACCGTCGACCTCCAGCGTGACAGGCTGGCGTGCTAACCGACTGCACCACCGGGCCATTTGCCAGAGTATCTTATCACGGGACGAACGTTTTGTCAATAGTAATTTATGGTTTTAGTTCTCGAAGTCGAAATGATAGGGCAGATCGAAGCGGTCACGCAGGGCGATCAGTTCCTTCTGCACGGACTCGGAAACAGGCACGCCCTTGTCCTTGCGATCCTGCCATGCCAGGTATTCCTTCTCACCTGCGGTGTAGATGCGCTCTGCACCGGGAGCCTTCTCGGAAGCACGCAGGCCACGGCAGATGCCGCCTGCAGTCTGCTTGAAGGTATCAAGACCCATGAAGAACTCGGGGTTGATGACAAAGAAGAAATGGCCCAGACGATACATCTTGTTATTGCCGTTTTCATCCTTGCCGCTGAGTTCCTTCATGTAGGGACCGCCTGCCAGAGCAGCGGACAGGATCTCCACGATGGTGGTGAAGCCGTAGCCCTTAAAGCCGCCGGTCTCTTCGCCGATACCGCCGATGGGCAACAGTGCACACTCACCCTTGCGCATATCCTTGAGGATCTTGCCGGAGTCGGTCATGGTGTCGCCATCCTTAGTGACCACCAGACCTGCGGGAGTGGGCTTGCCGATGCGCTCATAGTACTCGATCTTGCCGTTCTGGACAATGGAAGTGGCGCAGTCAAAGTTGAAGGGGAACTCCTCATCGGTGGGCATAGTGAAGGTCAGAGGGTTGGTACCCATCATGGGTTCCACACCGAAGGTGGGCGCCACAGAGGGACGGGCGTTGGTGCCGGTGATACCGATCATGTCTGCCTTTTCAGCCATGGTAGACCAGTAGCCTGCGATGCCATAGTGGGTGGAGTTGAAGATGGTACCGCCTGCCATGCCATAGGTCTTTGCCTTTTCAATGAGCATCTCCATCATCTTGTGGCTGGCCACCATGCCCATGCCGTTGTTGGCATCCATGACCACGGTAGTTGCAGTTTCCTTGACGATGTCACACTTGGTCACAGGCAGCAAGGTGCCGTTGTCAATACGGTCGAGGTAAATGGGCTTGAAGCGGTTGCAGCCGTGGCTCTCGATGCCTCTGCGGTCACTTTCCAGCAGAACGTCGGCACAGATGGCAGCGTCCTTTTCCGGCACACCGTATGCCTTAAAGACATCGATCATAAAGTTGTTCATAAGTTCCCATGCAACATAAGGTCTGGTTTCCATGATATATTCCTCCAATTCTAAACTTAAAAAAGAGAGAATCACGCCTTGGCGCAATTCTCTCTAAATCTCACTAACAATATAGCAGACAAGAAAATCCGTGTCAAGTGCCAAGATAGGCAGCCTTCACCGCTTCGTTGCTCAGCAGCTCTTCGCCGGTGCCGGTCAATGTGATTCTGCCTGTTTCCATGACATAGCCGCGGTGCGCCGTTTTCAGCGCCATATTGGCATTCTGCTCGATGAGCAGAACTGTGACGCCCTGCTTGTTGATCTCTTTGATGATATCAAAGATGCCCTTGACAATGATGGGCGCAAGACCAAGAGATGGCTCGTCCATCATAATGACTTTGGGGCGGCTCATAAGGGCGCGTCCCACCGCCAGCATCTGCTGCTCACCGCCGGAGAGCGTACCGCCCGCCTGCCAGGAACGTTCCTTCAGTCTGGGGAACAGGTCATAGACCCAGTTCAGATCCTCAGTAATGTCATCCTTACGCAGGTAAGCGCCGATCTTCAGATTCTCAAGGACTGTCAGATCGGGGAAGATGCGTCTGCCTTCGGGAACAAGGATCACACCCTTGGACACGATCTCGTTGGCATCCTTGCCGGTGATATCCTCACCCCGGAAGTTGATACTGCCGTCGGCAGGCTTGACCAAGCCTGAGATCGCGCGGAGCGTGGAGCTCTTACCTGCGCCGTTGGCGCCGATCAAGGTAACGATCTCCCCTTCCGGTACGTCAAAGCTGATGCCCTTGACGGCTTCAATGCCGCCGTAACGAACCTGCAGGTCACGAATCTCAAGAATATTACTCATCGTCCGTCACCCCCAAATATGCATCGATGACGCGCTTGTTCTGCTGTACTTCCTTGGGAACGCCACGGGCGATCTCAGAGCCGAAATCGATCACATAGATGTAATCGGAGATCTTCATAACAAGATCCATGTGGTGCTCAATGAGGAAGATAGTCAGATTGTGCGTGTCGCGGATCTCTTTGATATACTCTGCCAGCTCCAGAGTTTCCTGCGGGTTCATACCGGCAGCAGGTTCATCCAGAAGCAGCAGCTTGGGATCGGTCGCCAGTGCTCTTGCGATCTCCAGACGACGCTGCAGACCATAGGGCAGGCTGGTGGCGATCTCATCGGCATATTGATCCAATCCCTGCTCTTTCAGCAGTTCCATGGTCTCAGCACGCATTCTCGCCTCTTCCTTGGCATTGCCGCGGAATACGGCAGAGAACATATTCTGCTTGGCACGCATATGCTTTGCGACCAAAACGTTCTCAAATACCGTCATGGATTTCCACAGACGAATATTCTGGAAGGTACGGGCAATACCCAACTTGGTGATATGATCCGGTGTAGGATCGATGTTGCGCAGGTTCACATACTTGTCACCATTGCTGCCAAGATACGCCTTTTTCATCTTGCCGGTGGGATGGTTGCAGACCATGGTCTTGCCCATAAACTCCACCTTGCCGTTGGTAGGCTGGTAAACACCGGTGATGCAGTTAAATGCCGTGGTCTTACCGGCGCCGTTGGGGCCGATGAGCGCAATGATCTTGCCCTCCGGCACTTCGAGAGAAAGGTTATTCACAGCGACAACGCCGCCGAACTGCATGGTGACGTTTTCCATGCGAAGAACCATGTTTTCACTCATACAGTCCCCTCCTCTTCTGCCGGGGCAGACTTTTTCTTTTTACATTTGCTCAGAAGGCCGCCAATTCCCTTGAACGAGAGTTCCTTATCGCCCATGATACCTCTGGAGAAGAACAGAACGATGATCATAATGACCACGGAGAACACGACCATACGGAAGCCGCTGCGGAGCAGAGGCACCTTGAAAGAGCCGATGTATGTCTCGGCATCCAGGAAGCGCAGCCACCACTCGGAGCAGGCGACGTACAGGAAGGTGCCGATCACAGAGCCGGAGATGGAGCCGATACCGCCGATGACGACGATCAGCAGGATCTCATAGGTCATGGCAGAGGTGAAGACCTTTGCCTGTGCGTTGGAAACATACATGGCAAACAGGGCGCCGCCCACACCTGCAAAGAAGCTGGAGGTGATGAAGGACATCATCTTGTGCTTGAACAGGCTCACACCCATAGCTTCCGCGGCGATCTCGTCATCACGGATGGCTTTGAAGGCACGACCGTAAGAGGAGTTGATCAAAAGCACGATGAGCACGATGCACAGGGCAACCACCACAAAGGGCACAAGGGTGCTCAGTCGAAGCGTCACAACACCCTGCGCATTCTCGATGTTGAAATCAGAGAATGTGGGGAAGGACTTGATCATGTTTGCACCGTTGGTCACAGGGCCAAGGGTCTGCCACTGGAAGATGGCGCGGAGGATCTCCGCAAAGCCCAGCGTGGCAATTGCCAGATAGTCACTCTTCAGACGCAGCACGGGAAGGCCGATGAGCGCTGCAAACAAGGCAGCCACAAGACCTGCCAGAATGAGACCCACCAGCACGGTGCAGATCAGAGATGCCGCACCGGTACCCAGGAAAGACTGGAACAGATCCGTCACAGAGAACTTCACAGCAGAGCCGCCATACAGATAGTAGACCTGATCCTTGGCTGCCATGGGCACCGTAAAGATCGCATAGGTATAAGCACCCAGCAGCATGAAGCCTGCCTGACCCAGAGAGAACAGACCGGTAAAGCCGTTGAGCAGGTTCATGGAAACTGCCACCAGAGAGTAGACCGCACCCTTTTTCAGCACGGTGAACAACTGGCTGGTAGGCTGGAAGATCGCAGGTACATTGGGGAGCAATGCACTCAGATTTTCAAGAAGCACGACAAGTGCCAGAATGAACGCAATGCCGACCATTGCGGAAATGGTCGTTTTGAAGCTTTTTTTCTTCTCAAGCATTTCCGGCACCTCCTTAAACCTTATCCGTTGCCTTTTCACCAAACAGACCGGTAGGCTTACAGGTCAGAATGATGATCAGCAGTGCGAAGGTGAACGCATCGGAGAATACGGAAACGTCCCATGCAGAGGGCAAGCCCTTGATGATAGTCTCGCAGATGCCGATGAGGAATGCACCGATGACAGCACCGGGAATAGAACCAATACCACCAAAGACCGCTGCCACGAATGCCTTCAGACCGGGCATGGCACCTGCAGTGGGGGTGATACCGGGATAAGTCGAGAAATAAAGAATAGAGCCAACGGCCGCCAGAGCGGAGCCGATGACGAAGGTCACGGAAATGACCGTGTTGACCTTGATGCCCATAAGGCGGCTGGTCTCAAAATCCTTGGATACAGCACGCATGGCCATACCGATTTTGGTGCGGTTGATGATCTGCGTCAAAAGAACGATCAGCAGAAGCACCAGAACAGGTGTCAAGAGAACGACCAGCTTGATGGGCGTTCCTGCAATATTGACAGTCTTGTTCAGCAGTTGGATAGTAGGATATGTCATCGGCTGACCGCCGGTGACATAGGTGGCGGTGTTCTGCAGAAGATAGCTCACACCGATCGCCGAGATCATAACAGACATTCTCGGCGCAGAACGCAGAGGCTTATATGCCGCGCGCTCAATAAAGAAGCCCAGAGCCACAGTGATCAGGATCACGATGGGGATGGCAATGTAGATCGGCACTGCTGCCGTGATGTAAATGCCAAGCAGACCTGCGACCATGAACACGTCGCCGTGAGCGAAGTTGATCAGACGCAGGATGCCGTAAACCATGGTATAGCCAATGGCGATCAGCGCCAGCTGACCACCCAGAGAGATACCACTGAGCAATATGGATACGATGTATTCCAGAGATAACAGTTGCTGCATTCAGAGGATCCTCCCAGTTTCAGATTCCGTTTATATACGATTGTATGGCGGGGGCATTTGATCCCCCGCCATAGAAATCAGTTGATTATGGATCAGTTAGCGGAACCGGTCTGGACAGTCTCCAGAATCCAAGCTGCGTTGGCAGTATCAGCAGTCTTGATGTAAGCGGTGTCGCGGACTGCGTCGCCGATCTCGTCGAATGCGATAGCGCCGGAGACGCCTTCATAGGTCACGCCGGGCAGAGCAGCCTTGACAGCGCCTGCTTCCACGGAGCCGGCAGCCTTCATGGCTTCCAGAGCAACGTAGTATGCGTCATAACCCATAGCAGTAACAGCGGAGATGGTGTCGTTGCCGCCGTTGGCAGTCATAGCCTCGGAGTTGGTGTTGATGTACTCCTTGATGCCTGCGTCGAATTCAGGAGCGCCGCCTTCCTGATAGAAGGTGGAAACGTACAGTTCCAGATCGGTGCCCTTGATGGCTTCCAGAACCATGTTGTCATCCAGAGTGTCGGAGCCCAGGAAGGGAGCTTCGATGCCCAGAGATGCAGCCTGAGAGATGATCTGAACAGCGTAGGCGATGGAGACGGGGGTGAAGATAACGTCTGCGCCCTCGGACTTAGCCTTGCTCAGGTAGGAGTTGAAGTCGGAGTTGCCGGTGGGGAAGGAGTCGGTGATAACGGTGCCGCCTGCTGCTTCAAAGACCTGCTTGAAGAAAGCAACCAGACCCTGGTCATACTCGTTGCCGCTTTCGCCCAGGCAGTATGCGACCTTAGCATCGAACTTGTCCATAGCGAAGGAAGCCAGAACGTCAGCCTGGAAGTTATCCAGGAAGCAAATACGCCAGTAGTAGTCGTTGCCGGCAGTGACGTTGGGGTTGGTGCAGGTCACGCCAACAGCGGGGATGCCTGCGTCACCGAACATGGGGCCGCCTGCCATGGAGACGCCGGAGCCATAGGAGCCCAGGACGATGGAGACGCCTTCGCTGACCAGAGTGGAAGCAGCGGAGGGAGCCTTATCGGTAGAAGAGCCGTTATCGGCATAAACCAGTTCGACCTTGTAGGTCTCGCCGCCGATCTCGATCTCGGGGGTCTCTGCGTTTGCATACTGCATACCCAGGACTTCCTTCTTGCCGCCGGAAGCGGAGTCGCCGGAAGTGGGCTCGAAGACGCCGATCTTAACGACCTTATCGCCGGCTTCGACAGTTTCGGTGGTTTCGGTGGTCTCAGTGTTCTCGGTGGCAGGAGCTGCACCGCAAGCGACCAGACCGATCGCTATGCACAGGACCAGGAGCATTGCTACGATTTTTTTCATTTTATTTTCCTCCTTTTTAAAAAACATATCCGCGTGACGCGGACATCTGTTTTTCATGTGGTCAATTATACTAAACAACACACAAAAAAGCAACACTTTTTTTCACGCTGAAAAGGCAAAGAACTCCGCTTCCCGTTTTATTGGGAAGCGGAGTTTGTATCAGATAAATTTGGAGCCTGTTTTGATCTGCTCAACGATGTGGGGCTCAAGATCCTCCACTTCAAGATGCAGCCGGGCAATGGCAGCACCCAGAATAGGTGCCATAGTGCCGAAGACCAGACGCTCACGCACCTCGGGCTTCACATACTCCACGCAGCCCATGCGGGAACGCAGGCCGCTCAGATCGCAGAATGCCTTGGGATGTGCCAGCAGCGCATCGCCGATATTCTCCAGTTCGCCCAGCAGCGCGTTGCACACAAGGATCTTCAGATCATGATGCGCAGCGAGGAAATCGCAGATCTCGTCTTTTGTGGGCGGCACATTCTGCACCAGATAGCAGTTGCGGTCATCCTGCATATGCAGGGTCAGCAGCAGGGGCAGGTCATGCTCCTTCAGCAGCTTGCACAGATCTTCCAAACGAGTATCTGTCAGCTTGTATCCCTGGAAGCCCGGAATGATGCGCACACCGACGATATCCCAGTTTTCAATGCCGTACTTGACGATATCAGCGCAGGCAGGGAATCTGGGATCCACCGTCATAACATGGCGGTAGCCGGTACCCTCGAGGGCATTGTGCAGCTCTTCTTCGGAGTAGAAGTAATCACGGTAAGTCACGGACTTCAGACTGGAGACCCAGCCGCCGGTAATGCCGTTTTTCTCATGGAGGGCTTTCAGCTCCTGCACGGTCTCGCAGAAGGTGGGGTAAAATGCCCAGGAACCAATGAAGCAGTTAAAGTCGATCATCTCAAATCCTCCTTAAACAGCTTGTGGGCATTCTTCCACAGCATTTTTTCCATTTCTTCCTCAGGAATATCCAAGTCCAGGATCTGACCCAAAGCAGGGGCCGCATCGATGGGACTGTCAGAGCCGAAGAGCAGACGATCTGCACCCACCATCTTATAAGCGTGGGTCATATCGGGGCCGCCGCCGCGGGAGCCGGAGTTGTCCACATACACATTGGGGCAGTCCTTGATCACGCGCATAGCATGGTAGACATCGCCGCCAAGGTGCGCCATGACGATCTTCAGCTCAGGATAGCGGTCTGCCAGATTGCGCACATGGTTGGCTCTGGTCTCATCGGGGAACTGAGCAATGGACTTGTAGAACACGTGCAGCAGCAGAGGCATATCCAGCTCGATCAGACGCTCTGCCAGAGGATAAACGCTGGGATCGTCACAATACTGGGACACCCACAGCTTGACGCCCACAAAGCCTTCATCCACACGGCGCTGCAGCTCATCCAAAGTATTTTCATTCTTGGGATTGAGGTAAACCATGCCGCGGACAAGATCGGGACGCTCTTTCATAAAGTCCAGCGTCATATCGTTGCATCTGGTGAGCACATCTGCATCGGGATAATACGCAGGGCCGTCGATGGTGGAGATATAGAACTTGGAAATACCGTAAAGCTCTTCTCCGCGAAGAATATGAGGCTTGCAGTAATGCCACGGCTCACCGCCCAGATCTGCCATCAAATGGGCATGGACGTCATAAATCTTCATAGGCTTCATAGTTATCACCTGTTCTGATAGTAATCGGAGACCTTCTTGAAGGCGGCGATGATGTCATCCACATCCTCGTCGGTGTAGAACTCGTTGAGAACCAGATAGATGCTGTTTTCGATCACATCTTCTGCTACAGGGCACATGCCCATATCATAGCTGGCATTGCCGCCATAGTACTTGGAATCGAAGGGAGCATGAGTGCCCAGATAAGCACACTTGTTCTGGAACAGACCGTAGCCGTAGACAGGGTTGTTGAGATAGCCCTTGGCAACGTTGATGCCTTCTGCCTTCAGAGCATCCACGAACTCCTGCACACTGACCTTCAAGCCCTTTTCGTCGGCACGCATGAGATAGAACCAGTAAGAGGACTTACTGCCCTCTTCCTTGCCGACCACCTTGGGAGGCGTCAGACCGGGCAGATCCTTGATGGCTTCGGAAATACGTTCACCATGACGGTTACGGGTAGAGCAGATGAAGTCCAGACGATCCAGCTGCGCAATACCAACAGCGCCGACCACTTCGCTCATACGGTAGTTGGGGGCAACAGAATCGATGGCACGGATCTCAGCGGTAGTCTTGCCGAGACGGTTATAGTTCTTATCGCAGGAACGGAACGCGGCGCGATAGAGCTCTTCATCACGGGTCAAGATCATGCCGCCGTCACCGGCAGAGATATGCTTGAAGTCGTTGAGAGAGAAGCAGCCGAAATCACCGATGGTGCCGACCAGTTTACCCTTATAATAAGTAAGGTAGCTCTGTGCACAGTCTTCAATGACCTTGATGCCGCGCTCCTTTGCCAGTTCCATAATGGGATCCATATCTGCAGGAGCGCCTGCCAGATGGACGACCACGATGGCCTTGGTCTTATCCGTCACCTTCTCACGAATGGTTTCGGCAGTAATATTATAGTTGTTAGGGTCCACATCTGCAAAGACAGGAATCGCATTCTGATACAGAATACCGATGATGGAGCCCATATCCGTAATGGGGCTGGTGATGACCTCGTCACCTTCGGTAACACCTGCTGCGATCAGAGCCGTATGGATCGCTGCCGTGCCGGAGGAGGTGGACACGCAATAGGGCATGCCATACATCTCTGCAAACTTACGGTTAAGTTCCTTGACCTTGGTGCCAAACCAGTAGAACAGAGTGTTCTGCTCCAGTGCTTCCTTTACCTGCTGCAGTTCCGGCTCACCAAAACGCTTGCCGGTTCCAAAGGGTGTCTTCTTCAGCTTTTCGCCGCCATACAATGCAATTTCAGACATATCTCATTATCCTTTCTGAGTATCCTGAGTTTTTGAGGCACACAGACCTCTCTATACGCCCGTTATATCACAATGATTCTGGGATTGCAAGCACCGAAATGGCATAAATGCAACAAGTCACATAACCACATGAACGCCCTGTGTTTCAGAACTTCTCCCCTTCTCGCTGCGATATCCGGTTATTTTTATTTTACTAAAACCTTTTAGTTCCGTCAATCTGCAATCTGTACAAACATGACCTTATGTTTTTATGGAACAAGACAATGTATATCCGGCATTTCACATTGCAAAGCATTATTTCACGCATAAAGTGCCTCTCACAAATCCTGAAATTTATTTTGCAGAAAACAAAAAGCACTGCTTACGCAGCGCTTTTTGTTTTCTGGAGGTGACGCCCGGATTTGAACCGGGGAATGAAGGTTTTGCAGACCTTTGCCTTACCGCTTGGCCACGTCACCATATTAAGTTAAATATAAGGAACGCTGCGGCGTTCCTTATATTGCCATTTTGGAGCGGGTGACGAGGCTCGAACTCGCTACCTCCACCTTGGCAAGGTGGCGCTCTACCGGATGAGCTACACCCGCATATGGTGCCTCCGGTCGGAGTCGAACCAACGACA
>JAGBBD010000038.1 GCA_017938625.1 Oscillospiraceae bacterium
CGAAAATGCCCTCAATGCAGCTATCATGAAGTTTGCAACTTCTGCTCTGAACTATCTGACCTAAAACAAAAAAGACCCCCTCGGGGGTCTTTTTGTGTTAGGAATTGACAAGTACCAATAAAAGCCTTCCCCTCATAGGGGAAGGTGGCACGGCGATGCCGTGACGGGTGAGGTATGTGCAGGCAGTGTCATAAAGAGTTGCACTGGTGGTTTGGGGTAAGACCGCCCTACACACCCGTAGGGGACGTCGAGGGTGCCGCTGGCTACGAATGCACCCATGCCTCCCTGTGATGAGGGAGGTGGTTGAGCGAAGCGAAACCGGAGGGAGAGAAACTACCCCTCAGTCACGGCGTTGCTGTGCCAGCTCCCCTGACAAGGGGAGCCAAGAGAGGGCAGTGCACCCAAATGGTAGGTAGTGTGTGCCACGCCGTAGAGGACGGCGTCCACGACGTCCCGTGTGCAGGCAGTATCGATGGGCCATACTGCCGCATCTCAGCTTCGCTGCGCACTTGTAGGACGGTCTGGCCTCAGACCGTCAGTGCAGACAGAGAAGAGATATCCGCAGGGGAACTTGGAGCAAGATCCCCCTGCGGATATTATTCATCGAATATGTTAGATCGCTTCAGATATTACAGCAGCTTCTGCTCCTTCATCCACACGACTGCACGGGCCAGCGCCTCTTCCGAGGTGTAGCGGGGCTTATAGCCGAGCAGCTTCTTTGCCTTGGAAATGTCCGGGCACATATGAGCATAGAAATGCCACCAGTGTCCGATGGAGGGGCTGATATTGTCTCTGTACTCTTGCCACGACACATATTCAATGGGGATGGTTGTGCCGTGTATCTCGCCCATGGTATTGACAAATTGTGATGCGGTCAGAGCGTGCTCCGTGCCGCCGTTAAAGATCTGCCCTGCTGCATTGGTGCGATTGTTGATGGCAAGGGCGAAAACCATTGCCAGATCATAGGCATCACAGGGACAGATCAGTGCTTCCGGGCCGTCCGGCAGATACACGGTCTCTCCGCGCATATTGGCCTTGTGGACTTCAATATCACGACCGCCCAGAGTGTCAAGCGGGATCTTGCCGGGGCCGCAGATGTTGGGAGGCATCACGGCTGTAAAAGCAGCCTTATAGCGGAAGTTTTCAGAGATCATGGTGATGATCTCATCGTAACGTTCGATGTAGCCACCAAAACAGCAGGAATTCTGGGTCAGCTCCGGTGTGGGAACGGTTCTGGGATAGCCAAACATCCACATAGAACCGCAGGCGATGATGTGATTGACCTTGTCTTTAAAAGTGCACCATACATTCCAGGCCGTACCGGGGAAGTCCACGATCGCATCAAAGGTTTCCTGTTCTGCCAGCTTGTTCAGGCTGTTAAGATCGGAAGAGTCGCAGACAACAGATCTGACGTTGGGATAGGTGTGGGAAGAGGGGAGTTTGCCTCTTGAGCAGATCACCACATCGTGTCCCTGTTCTGCAAGGATCTTGACCAAGGGCGTACCAACATGACCGGTACCGCCAATCACCAGTATTTTCATTGTGTCATCCTTTCTGTGTTTATATAAGAATTATATCATAAAGCCTCGGTATTTGCCTATATGTGAAAACGTCACAGAATCTGCGAAAACATTTTAAATACGGAAATACTCCGATAGGAGCCCTGGCATAGGCGGCTTCAAGGCAGCACCTGCACATAAAAATAACACCAACATCAAAAGATGTCGGTGTTATTTTGGTGCGCGAGGCGGGACTGCGTCCTCACAAGTTCCATATCGCTTCTTCCGCCGCAAGCGGCAGAAGTCACTCATTACACTGTTCGTCCTTTTCCCATCGGAACAGGTTCCGATGGGAGCCCTGGCATAGGCGACTTCAAGGCAGCACCTGCACATAAAAATAACACCAACATCAAAAGATGTTGGTGTTATTTTGGTGCGCGAGGCGGGACTTGAACCCGCACGTCCGGAGTGGACACTAGAACCTGAATCTAGCGAGTCTGCCAATTCCACCACTCGCGCAGCTATTGTGCTGTCGGACAGCTTTGATATATTACCACAGAGGATCTTCTTTGTCAACTTCTTTTTTGAAATTTCGCATAATTTTTCATTTTGCGGTAATTCTATCAAAAAAGGAGTGGGAGACATGGATCAAAACATCAAAGATTCGCAGACGCGGGAAGAGGACAGACGACAGCTGCAGGATCTTGGCTCGGCAACGGTGAAGAATGAACATGGCACCATCTATACGCTTACCATCATCGGACAGGTAGAAGGGCATCAGATTCTGCCGGAAACTGCAAAGACTACAAAGTACGAGCACATTCTGCCCTTGCTTGCATCCATTGAGGAGAGCCCTGAGATCGATGGTCTGCTTATTTTGCTCAATACAGTCGGTGGGGATATTGAGGCGGGTCTTGCTATATCCGAAATGATCGCCGGTATGCGAAAACCGACGGTTTCTCTTGTGTTGGGCGGCGGTCATTCTATCGGTATCCCTCTGGCGGTTTCTGCCAAGCGCTGTATGATCGCACCGACTGCCAGTATGACCATTCATCCTGTCCGTATGACAGGTGTTGTCGTGGGAGCGCCGCAGACGTATCAGTATTTTAATCGCATTCAGGAACAGATCGTGGATTTTGTCACGTCCAATTCCGGGATCACGAGGGAGCGCTTCTTAAGCTATATGATGGCAACAGGGGAAATTGCAACAGATGTGGGTTCTGTCATTTATGGCAGAGAGGCTGTGGAGGTTGGCCTTGTGGATCAGCTTGGCAGCGTAGGCGATGCGTTGGAGTACCTGCACAGGCAGATCGAAGAGCGAAAAAACACGGAAGAAGGGTAAGTCTTCCGTGTTTTTTCACGTCCTACTGGAAATATTCGTTTGTTTGTGGTAATATAGTCTTGTATGTCTATCGAAAACCAATAAGGAGGAAGAAGTATGGATCTCTTTTCTTCGATCATGCTGGGTCTGATTCAAGGTGTGGCAGAGTTTTTGCCCATTTCCAGCTCCGGACATTTGTCTTTATTTCAGAGTTTTGGCTTTTTGACCGTTGGTGAGGACACCATGTTCTTTGATGTGCTTCTCCATCTGGGTACGCTTCTGGCAGTGTTTGCTGCATATTGGAGCGAGATCAAAGCCCTTGTACTTGAGTTCTTCACCATGATCGGTGTGCGCAAGCTGCCTGCAGGACAGAAGCCTGACCGGCTGAGCCGCAGAATGATCTTCTTTATCATTCTTGGAACATTGCCTTTGTTTGTGATCCTGCCTGTAAAGGACTACATAGACGGTCTTTATACCAATACTATTTTCATCGGCTGTGCACTCCTGTTTACCGGTTTGCTCCTGTTTCTCACCGATCGTTTCGGAAGAGGAAACAAGGATGTGAAGAACGCCACCATTGTGGACATCCTTTTGGTCGGCTGTGCACAAGCGCTTGCTACTGTGCCGGGACTGTCCCGTTCCGGTACCACCATTGCAGCAGGTATGGGCCGTGGTTTTGGACGTGAGTTTGCGGTGAAGTTCTCTTTCCTGCTTTCTATTCCTGCCGTGCTGGGTGCAAATGTGCTGTCTTTGATCGATGCCATTCAGATGGGAATTGACTGGAGCTTGATGCCCGTTTATCTGGTCGGAGTGGTCGTTGCTGCGGTCTCCGGCTATCTGTCGATCTGTCTTCTGAAGTTCATCACCCAGCGTGGAAGCTTTGGCGGCTTCTGCTATTACTGTTGGGGTGCCGGACTTGTGGCATTGATTTTGTCTTTGATCCGATAAAAGGAGTTTGAAAATGGCTGATAAAAAGAAAACATCGGCTGCCTCTAAAAACACAGCAAAAGCGAAAAAGAAACAGGAAAAGCAACCCCGACCTATTCGCAGAGAGATCAGTGCGTTTGTGTGTCTGTTTGTTGCGGCACTTATCCTGTTGGGCTTGTTTCAGGCAAAAGGTGCGTTTACCGTCCCTCTGATGCAGCTGTTCCGCGGCTTGATCGGCTCGGGAATCTATCTGATGCCCTTTGCGCTGTTGCTGGATTTTCTTATCTTGCTCTTTCATGACGGCAGACCTGTCCGTCTGCGTGTGGCATGCAGCTTTGTTGTAGTCCTGTGTGTGGGTATGCTGGTGCACCTGTTTGGCTGTAAAGAGGAGATTCCCTGGGGCTTCCCTATGATGGTGCAGCTGTGGCATACCGGTGTGGAAGGCACATCCGGCGGTGTTTTGGCTGGCTTCCTGGCAATGCTGTTTGCTCTGTGTATCCATAAGGTCGGTGCTGTGATCTTGTGTTTGATCATTATGGTGTTGGCGGGACTTGCTGCGTTCAATATGAGTGTGGGCAGTGTGATCACTGCTATTCGAAACCGCCCCAGAGCGGAGTACGATGCCCCTGTCCGTGAGCATCGTGACACGGCGGAAGTGATCGTCAATCATGTGACCACCAAGCAGATAGAGCGCACAGAGCGCAAGCGCGCCGGTATTTCGGAATTTGATCTGGAGGTGGACGATCCCCCTGCAGTCAAAAAGCCTGCAAAGAAGAGCAATAAAAAAGAAAAGGAAGATCCCTTCCTTGAAAACCTCAAGCAGGCAGAGGAACTGGTCGCTGTCACAGAAAATACGACCGATGTCGAGCATGAAGAGGCAGAGGAAGATCTTGTGATCGACAGCAAGAGGCGCTTTGAAGAAGCTGCTGCCCGCGCTGTGCAGGAGCAGCCGCCTTTGGTGGTAAAGAAAGAAACCAAGCAGGAACCCGAGGGCGTGGAAGAACTGCTGCCTCTGGATCCGGATATGCCGCAGAAGGTGAAAAAAGAAGAAGCGCAGCAGGAGGCCATGAAGATTGCCTCTGAGATCGCGCAGGCAGAGGATCAACCGAAGCCCTACACCTTCCCGGCTCTGCGCCTTCTGAAAGAGGGCAACGGCAAAACGGTGGATGGCACGGAAGAGATGCAGCTCAATGCCGATCGTATCAACAATACCCTTGCAAGCTTCGGCATCGATGCTCACATCATCAATGTTATCCGCGGCTCTTCCATCACTCGATATGAGCTGGAGCTGGATCGCGGTGTGAAGCTTTCCAAGATTACAAATCTTGCCGACGACATTGCCCTTGCTCTGGGTGCGTCCGGTGTTCGTATTTCTGCCATTCCCGATAAGATCTCCGTGGTCGGCATCGAGGTGCCCAATAAGCTGGTCTCCACAGTGCATATCCATGAGGTCATCAGCTCTCCGGAGTTTGGCAACAGCAAGTCCAAGATCTCCTTTTCTGTTGGTAAGGATATCAGCGGAAAGTGCGTGGTCGGCGACATTGCCAAGCTGCCCCATATGCTGATCGCAGGTACCACAGGCTCCGGTAAATCCGTGTGCATGAACAGTTTGATCATTTCTCTGTTGTACAAGGCAAAGCCGGAGGAAGTGCGTCTGATCATGGTGGACCCTAAGATGGTCGAGCTTGGCATCTATAACGGCATTCCGCATTTGCTGATTCCTGTTGTCACCGATCCCAAAAAGGCGGCAGGAGCCCTGCAGTGGGCTGTGACGGAAATGATGAAGCGTTACCGCCTTATGGCAGATGCAGGTGTGCGCGATCTGGAATCCTATAACAAGACCTGCGGCATGGAAGAGGGCAGAGAGAAGCTGCCTCAGATCGTAGTGGTCATTGACGAGCTGGCAGACTTGATGCTGGTTGCCGCCAAGGAAGTGGAAGAGAGCATCTGCCGCGTGGCACAGATGGGCCGTGCTTCCGGCATTCATCTGGTCATTGCCACCCAGCGTCCTTCTGCTGATGTTATCACCGGTCTGATGAAGGCAAACATCCCTTCCCGTATTGCCTTCGCTGTGGCATCTGCCATGGAGTCGCGTATCATTCTCGATACGGCAGGCGCGGAAAAACTGGTGGGCAAGGGCGATATGCTCTATGCTCCCTTGGGACAGGGTAAGCCCAAGCGTGTCCAGGGCTGCTTCATCACCGATGATGAAGTGCAGGATGTGGTGGAATTCATCAAGAAAAATGCTACCGCGTCCTACGACAATGATATTATGAATGAGATTAACAAAACGGCAGAGCAGAGTGGTAAGAGCGGTGGTTCTTCCGGTGTCTCTAATGTGGAAGCCGATGCTTCCGCCGATGGAGACGAGCTTCTGCCTGCAGCGGTGGAAGTGTTCCTTGAAACAGGACAGGGCTCTGTTTCCATGCTCCAGCGGCGGCTGAAACTGGGTTATGCCAGAGCGGCACGTATCGTGGATGAGATGGAAGAAAAGGGCATTGTCGGGCCTTTTGAGGGGTCCAAACCACGTCAGATCCTCATTACCAAGGAACAGTGGCTGCAGATGCAGGGCATTGAGCCTGAGACACCTGCAGAAGACGGCGAGCCTGTAGAAGAGGAAGAGCCGTAAGAAACCGATGTCAAGACTTCGGTCTTGCATATAAAAAATGCGCTGCATCCCATTAGGAGCAGCAGCAGGAGGTAACAA
>JAGBBD010000039.1 GCA_017938625.1 Oscillospiraceae bacterium
CTGAAGACCGTTGAAGTGTATGTCAAGGGTCCCGGCCAGGGCCGCGAAGCAGCCATCCGTGCGCTGCAGTCCGCAGGTCTGGAAGTGACCATGATCAAGGACGTGACTCCCATTCCTCACAATGGCTGCCGTCCTCCCAAGAGACGCCGCGTCTAATTCGCAGAAGGAGGAAAATCACCTATGGCTAAGAATACACAGCCTGTTCTCAAGCGTTGCAGAACTCTGGGCGTTTCCCCTGCCGCAATGGGTTACTCCAAGACTTCCAACAAGAACCCCGGCGGTCAGAGAAGAGCTAAGAAGTCCGAGTATGCTCTGCAGATGACTGAGAAGCAGAAAGTCAAGTTTGTTTACGGCATTCTGGAAAAGCAGTTCAGAATGTACTTCGATAAGGCTGAGCGCATGGCCGGCAACACCGGTGAAAACCTGCTGAGCCTGGTCGAGCGCCGTCTGGACAACGTTGTTTACCGTCTGGGCTTTGCTTCCACCCGTCGTGAAGCTCGTCAGCTGGTCAACCACGGCCACTACACCGTCAACGGTAAGCGCGTCAACATCCCTTCCTATCTGGTCAGCAACGGCGACGTGATCGCTGTTTGCGAGAAGAGCGCATCCAACACCCGCTTCAAGATGCTGAAGGAAGCCGACGCTTTCGTGGCAGCACCCAAGTGGCTGGAGCGTGACAAGAACAACCTGCAGGGCAAGGTTATCGCTATGCCCGCAAGAGACGATATTGATTTCGAGATCGCTGAGAACCTGATCGTCGAGTTGTACTCCAGGTAATGCTTCACCCTCGTCTTTTGGTAAGCTGAAATCGGCTCGAAACTTACGTTTCGGAGTTACAAGGAGGGTATTTATTATATGGTAGAAATCGAAAAGCCTCGCATCGAATGTTTTGATTCCCCTGAGGACAGTTCCTACGGTAAGTATGTCGTTGAGCCACTGGAACGTGGCTACGGCACCACCCTTGGCAACTCTCTCAGACGGATTCTGCTGTCTTCTCTGCCCGGCACCGCTGCGACTTCCATCAAGATCGCCGGTGTCCAGCATGAGTTCTCCACCATCCCCGGCGTCAAGGAAGACGTGACGGAGATCGTTCTGAACGTTAAGAAGATCATTGCACGGCTCCATTGCCAGGGAGTCAAGACCGTCTATATCGATGCAGCAGGTGAGTGCGAAGTGAAAGCCGGCGACATCAAGGCCGACGGCGAGGTCGAGATCCTCAATCCCGACCTGCACATCTGCTCCCTGGGCCCCGACGCGACGTTCAACATGGAGATCACTCTGAGCCACGGCCGCGGCTATGTGCCCGCTGACCGCAACAAGAACGCTCAGATGCCCATCGGCGTGATCGCCATTGACTCCATCTACACGCCTGTTTACAAGGTGAACTACACCGTGGAAAACACCCGTGTGGGTAACATGACTGACTACGACAAGCTGACTCTGGAAGTCTGGACCGACTCCACCATCACCGCTCGTGATGCTGTGTCCCTCGGTTCCAAGATCCTCTCCGACCATCTGGCTCTGTTCACCGACCTGTCCGAAGCAGTGGCAAGCAAGACCACTGTTGTGGATAAGCCCGAGTCTCCCAGAGCAAAGGTGCTGGAGCTGACCATCGAAGAGCTTGACCTGTCTGTCAGAAGCTTCAACTGCCTCAAGCGCGCCAACATCAACAACGTCGAGGATCTGATCTCCAGAACCGGCGAAGACATGATGAAGGTCCGTAACATGGGCAGAAAGTCTCTTGAAGAAGTGCAGAACAAGCTGGCAGCCATGGGTCTGTCCCTTGCCAGCGAAGACTCTGCCGCCAATAATAACTAAGCGATAACCTTTAACAAAGGAGGGAAATCCCAATGTTCGGTACTCGTAAGCTGGGCCGTACCAGCGAGCAGAGAAAGGCCATGCTCCGCGCTATGACCACCTACCTGTTCGAAAACGGCAAGATCGAAACCACCTTCTACAGAGCTAAGGAAGTGCAGCCTGTTGCCGAGAAGATGATCACTCTGGGCAAGAAGAACACTCTGGCTTCTTATCGTAAGGCTCTGTCCTATATCACCAAGGAAGATGTTGCTAAGAAGCTCTTCAGCGAGATCGCACCCAAGTATGCTGACCGTAACGGCGGCTACACCCGTGTGACCCGTCTGGGCGCTCGTAAGGGCGATGCAGCTGAGATGGCTATCATCGAGCTGGTGTAATCCAACAACAAGAAAGACCGCTGCTTCGGCAGCGGTCTTTTTTTGCAGCGGTCTTTAGATTTGAGTGATTCCGAGAAGTGCAAGTGCCAGAGATGCGATCGTCAGAACTGTAAAAAATACAAGACAGTTTTTTATGGTGCTTAACAGCTGTAAGTTCCTGTAAGTAAGATACTCCGTGAGTTCCTCACGGGTGAAGCAATGGGTATGGTAACGGCAGAACTCCGAGCAATTTTCCGCCTGTTCCGGATAGTAGGGATACACGCCCTCCGGGAGCTGTTCACCACTATGAAGCAGGGCGGCAAAGTGTTCGTTTTCTTCCTTTGTACAGGGTAGTTTTTGCTGCACCTGAAATTCCTGTCGCATCCTGTTTAATTCATCTCTGTAGTCGGTCATGTTTGACATAGATTTAGCTCCTTTCAGCAAAATAGTTCATAACACTCTCATTATAAATCTGCGCTCCTGTGAATGTCAAACCGTTTTATAATCCTGCAAACTTTGCACAAACTAACGCAAAGGAGTGATGTTATGAAAGTCAACAAGAATGACTATGGTCAATACATCAAGGAGTTCTGTCCCAAGTCTCCCATGTGGATGGATGTTTTAAAAGCATTTGTCATCGGCGGTCTGATCTGCACCTTGGGGCAGCTGATCTTAAACGGGTATACGGCCCTTGGGCTTGACACGGAAAAGGCAGGCACTGCCACATCCATCACATTGGTCTTCCTCAGCGCTTTGCTCACAGGGCTGAGTCTGTATGACGATATCGCAAAACACGCAGGAGCAGGCACTCTGGTGCCCATTACAGGCTTCGCCAATGCTGTCGTTGCGCCTGCCATGGAGTTTCGTGCAGAGGGCTTTGTCCTGGGAGTCGCTGCCAAGCTCTTTACCATCGCCGGCCCGGTGATCGTGTACGGTGTCAGTGCCAGTGTAGTCTATGGCTTGATTTATTGGATAACAACTCTATTCTGACACAAAAGGCCTGACCAAATTGGTCAAGCCTTTTGTGTACTTATTCCCAGAAGGGAACAGTAATACCGATGTTCTCACGAAGAGCCTTTTGATAGCATCTGGCAGCAACTGCAATATCCAGAATGCCTGCGCCAACGGCATTAAAATAAATGATTTCGTCATCAGATTCTCTGGGGCACTTCTTCCCGATCAAAATTTCACCCAACTCTGCATGAAGATCTTCGTCTTTGAAAAAACCATCTCTCCACATGAGAGCAACGGTACTGATCATACGATGCTTAATGCTCTCCCAAAAATCCACCACAACCTTGTCGGCCAGTTCAACACAATCGTTTTCAACCTCGTAGTCGGACATGTTCATAACCAGTGCGCCTTTCTTCAGCCATTTTCCTTTGATAAAAGGCTCGGTTGCCAGAGTGACGCAATCGATAATATCACTTTCTCTTACGGCGCTCTCTACATCATTGGTATTGCTAAAAATGATGTCAGGGTATTTCTTTTTGCTGATACGAATAAATCTGTCTGCGTTTGCGGCGATAATGTCATACACATAGACTTTCTTTAAAGTGGGACGGCTGATTAAAGCGGCCTCCAGCTGGGTATGTGCCTGGGCACCGGCTCCGCAAATGGTCATAACCTCGGCGTTCGACTTTGCAAGCAATTCAATTGCGACACCACCGGAAGCCCCTGTGCGAACAGTGCTGATTGCAGTTCCATCTGCGACGCAAACCGGAAGTTTGGTTTCCGGGTCATTTAAAATAATGGTAACACTGGCTCTGGGCAGGCCTTTTTTGTAGTTCATAGGTCCACTGCCGATCCACTTAATGCCTGCCATATCATAATCACCGCCGATGTATCCCGGCATGGCATTGATACGACCTAAAACATTTTCGTCTTCTACGGTTTGTCCCCAACGAAGAACACATTTTCCGGGATTGATTACGTCCTGCTTGCGGTTCAGAATGTATGCGTTTTTTACATCCTCAATGGCGGTGTGCATATCGAGCACGCCGGTTTTTTCCATTGCTTTGTTGTTTAAAAAGATAATATTATGTTCCATTTTCATCACCCCACGCAATTATAGCTTCCTTTTTCTGAATTGTATATAGTTAGTTAAAATGCTGTTGCTATATGAAAAATTATGCAGTAAAATGAAATAAGGGGGGGAGCTTGAATGGAGATATTACAACTGCGCTACTTTTATGAGAGCGCCAAAAGTCAAAACTTTACAGTAACTGCAAAAAAGTATCTGGTACCTGTTAGTGCGGTTTCCTCATCTATCAAGCGTTTGGAAAAAGAACTGGGCTGTCAATTGTTTGATCGAGATGCTAACCGAATCCGGTTGAATAGTAACGGGAGGCTGTTGCAGCAATCTCTTTGTGCTGTATTTCACGAGCTGGATGATACAATTGCAAAGCTTTCCACGCATAATCAAGATTCTCGTGAGATTAAATTATTGGTCAGGGGAATGCGCCGCAATATCACAAACTTCATTACAGAATACAAAACCACATATCCGGACACATCTTTCAAGATTGTCTTTGAGCAAGAGGGTGTGGACTTTCTTGATTATGATGTGATTATCGATGAAGAAAACGAGCGTTATTCCGAATATGAAAGAATAGAGCTTTTCACGATGCAGCTGCGTCTAAAGTGCAGTGTAGAACATTCCCTGTGCAATAAAACACTTTACTTAAACCAACTGTGTAAGCAGCCATTTATTTTAATGGATACAAACGGTAATATGAATAGAATCCTTCTGGAGGCCTGCAATCGGGCAGGGTTTCAACCGCAGATATCAGTGGTATGTAACGATATAGAATGCTACGAGAAGTTTTTAAAATGCAATATGGGTATTGGAATTGGTCGCCAATCCGAACCCTCTGCTGAAACAATTTCCGGTGTGGTTGATTTGGATGTGTGCGATTTTAAGGAACGCTATACGCTTTATGCGTACTATGTGGAAAAAGAGTATTATGGCAACGTGAAAAACTTTGTAGAGTTTATAAAGCGAAAGGTATTGAATGGGTCCTGAGTTGACAAGCAGAGGGATTGATCCTCGCATCGCCGCCAAGCTCTTTACCATCGCCGGCCCTGTTATTGTCTTGGGCGTCGGCGCCAGCGTGGTGTATGGGGGAAACTATTGGTTATGTACTATCCTATAGAATGATCAAAAACTGCACCGTGATTTCACGGTGCAGTTTTTAATAGGTATTTCAATGGATTGTTCTCAATGTACTGCCAGATCTCGTCGTAGTCTTGTTGATTTCGTATCCCATGATCATAGAACGATTTCTGCCAAATAGGTTTTTCGATTTGCTTGGTAATAGATCCTTTGAATTGTTTTACTACCCTCGATATCGTAGGGGCGAACTGTGTTCGCCCGTCTTCATCAGTATTGATCGTCAGGATCATATGGATATGATCCGGCATAATGCAGTACTTATCAACACGAACAGCGGCATATGTGGCGTTCAGCTTCTTGATTTCCTTATCCACGATCATTCCAAGATCGGACAATGGGATGCTGGCGGGCGAACACAGTTCGCCCCTACAGTCAGACCAAAAGAGATTCTCTCTGTTTGCGGTGCAGACCGTGATAAAATACGCACCGGGCGTGGAATAGTCATGCTCTTCCAGACGGAGATGCTTTCGAGTGGGTATCTGTTCCATGGGCTTCACCATGATCTGCGGTAGGCGTCTTCTAATTTTAGGGCGTGGACATACACCTTCTCAAAATACTCTGCAAGGGACAGGTCATCATACAGGCGGAGCTTTTGATTGGGCTTGGACACCCGTTTCAGTTCAAAGCTCAAAATATCCACCTTATTTGCGCCGCGAAGGCGTTTAAGTTGATTTACCCAATCGGCAATGCCGTCGCCGGGGATCAGATGCAGATCGTCTGCAGAGTTTGGCTCTCCGGGGGTGGACATGCCTATGTTGTCGTTGAGATGGGTCACAAGCAGGCGGTCGCCGTACTGCGCGAGGAAATCCTCCTGCGGAGCGTAGCATTGCTCATGGCCGCTGTCCCAGCAGTAACCCACATGGGGATCGTCTGCATACAGCTCCATCAGTGCTTTCAGATAGGACGGTCTGGCCGTGTTTTCAAAGGCCACCGTAATGCCATACCGGGCGGCGGTGTCGGTGATGCGGCGAAAGTTCCGTTCGCCTATGGCTCTATCGGGGGTGATGGGCACAAAATCACTGCAGGTGTGCAGCACATATATGGGAACAGACCAGCTTTTGCAGTCTTCCAGCGTCTGCAGGATCAGCTGCAGCATTTCCGGGGCGTCCTGCGTCCACAAGGTGTGGTAAGCCCCCTGGGGCGCGTGCAGGTAGTGGATGGGCATATCCAGCGATCTTGCGGCCTGAATGCCGCCGGTCAGATCCACGCCCAGCTTCCAATTGAAGGAAACGGCATCAAACCCGATCCTGTGCAGCAGCCGGACAGCCTCATCCATGGGCACGGGATAGTTATTTTCCACAGAAAAACCGATCATCATATCACCTCAAAATCAAAGAGCAGGCTTCCCGGGAAGCCTGCTCTTATTTTACTAAGAAAGTTATCGGTTGTAAATGCCCTCGTTCAGGTAGGCCAGCAGCTCTTCCTTGCTCATGCCGTCAATGCCCAGATACTTCAGATCGTAGCGGCTTTCGGCGAAGAAGTTCTTCTTGTGCATAGCACCTGCCAGCGTGATCATGGAGTCGATGATGGGCGTGGGCACACCGTATTGCACACCCAGATCGTGATAGATCTTGCAGCCGATGGGCACATCTTCCGTCATGTAGCGGTGATGGATGGTGTTGGGGCCGGTGTTGCCTTCGTTGGAGGGCTGGTCCAGAGGGAAGACCACATTGTCGTTGCCGTCCTTGTCAAGACCCATGTATTCCTGGGTCAGCACGCTGCGGCGGGAGAAGAACATCTCATATTTGTATTCGGGGCAGCCAACGCCGATGGCCTTCGCCAGAGCGATCTCTTCGTTATAGAACTGATACTGTACCTCGCAGATGGAGGGGCAAAGACCGTGGGAGTACATGGAGTAGGTGGTTCTGTCGTGACCGCAGAAGATCACGCCCCAGTTTTCCATGGTGGAAACGCCCAGCACCGTGGCAGGTACGTGGATGACAGGGTTGACGTTGGCAAAGTCCACATCCAGAATGGTGTTGGCTCTGGCTGCGCCGTCACCATAGGTCACAGCGTCCATACAGGGCAGATACTTGGAGGCTTCCAGGAATGCGTCCGTGTCGGTCATGGGCAGGGCAGCGCCGCGCAGGGTAATGGCGCGGTACTTGGCACCTACATGAGGGAACTGGAATTTGCCGATGGATTCGATTCTGGTGCCGTAGGGAGCGGAGGACCAGCCGCCCACGATGACCTTCTTGGTGCAGCCCATCTCGCGCATGAGACGGCGCAGGAGGAGACAGGCGAAGTTATCGGTGAAAATGTGGATGACCTGACCGTCTTCCAGATGGGGGATCAGAGCGCGGAAGGTAGGTTCGTGACCCCAGGAACCCATGGCAATGATGATCTGACCGGCGCCCTTGACAGCGGCTGCAATGTCGGTGGTGACCAGATCAAAGTGGGCTCGACCGGAGCGCTCAAAGCAGTATTTGTTGCGCTGAATGCCGTCGAGGAGGATGCCGGTCTTGTCCACATCCTTCAGAGAGGTCTCTGCAAAGGGCATGGCGTCCCACAGACGGACTTCGCCGCCTGCCAGCTTGATGTCGGCTGCGCAGGTCTTGCCCACGGCGCCGCCGCCCAGCACGGCAATGGGCATGTTTTTCAGATGTTCCATGTTCATAATATAGATCCTTTCTGTGTCTCTTTTGGCACATAAACTGTTTACAAGGCTATTATAGTGTGATATGATCGATTTGCAAAATAGATGGATTTGATAGCTTCTATCAAAAATCTTGATGGTGGAGGGGCATATGGATTTTCGGAATGTGCAGACCTTTCTTCGTGTGGCGGAAATCAAGAGCTTTACAAAAGCGGCAAGAGAATTGAACTATGCCCAGTCCACTGTGACCATGCAGATTCAGCAGCTGGAGAAGGAGCTGGGCTATCAGCTGTTTGACCGCATCGGAAAGACCGTTTCTCTGACGCCCATGGGGCAGGCCTTTTTACACCATGCCTATGCCCTGCAGCGGACGGTGGATATGGCAATGACTCTGGATAAATCGCCGGATCGGCTCCGGGGCACGCTGCGGGTCGGTGTACTGGAATCTTTGCTTTTCGGCACCATGCTGGAGGTGCTGCCTGTGTTTCGGGAACAGTACCCCAATGTGGATCTGCAGCTGCGTATGGGACAGACCACGGAGCTTGTGCAGCAGCTGAAGGGCAATAGTCTGGACATGGTCTACCTGTCTGCAGATCAAAACACAGACCCGGATCTGCGCAGCTGTTATCTGCGCAGGGAGCAGCTGGTGTTTGTCTGCGGCAATACCCATCCTGCAGCCGGAGCGAAAACCATGGAGGAGCTTCTGGAATATGATTTTGTGGTCACAGAGCGCACCGGCATCTGCTATGGCCGCCTGCTGGATCTGGCGGCAGCTCACGGCAAGACGCTGCGCGGCAGTATCGAGGTGGACAGCACCATTGCCATTGCAGATGCTGCCATCCATGGCCTCGGTGTTGCCTTCCTGCCGCGATATGCTGTCAGACACCATCTGGAAAAGGGTACTTTGACAGAGGTGACCGTTGGACAAGGGCAGGAATACTACAGCCAGATCTTGTGCCATAAAAACCATTGGATCTCCCCGTTTATGGAGGGCATGATCCGAATCATCACAGAAAAACGTCCGCCACAGGAATAAGAAACCGAGGAATGCAGCGCATTCCTCGGTTTTGTTTACAGCTTTTCAATAAACGCATCCACATCCACGATGGTGCCGTTGTGTCTGGCTTCTTCAGCCGCGAAGACCAGAATGTGGTTGTGACAGCTTTCCTCGATGGTGGGGATGGCGTCGGTCTTGCCTTGATCTGTCAGATAGTCATACAGGCACTGGACGATACCGGCGTCGCCGCCGCCGTGACCGCCGGTCAGCTCGTTGGAGCCTTCACCCACATCGATCTCAGACCACTGCCGTGTGTCAAAGTCAAAGATGCGGATGCTGGTCTCTTCGTTGCTCAAAGCCGAGCGCAGCTCTGCCTTGGTACCGAACACGTTGAGGAAACGACCACCGCGGTTGAAGGCATTCATGGTGAAGGTGGCGGTGATGTTGTCTTCAAAAAGCATATTGACTGTCTGGTGATCCACCACGTCGTTGTCGCACTTGTACACACACTTGCCGTACTGGGTGTTCCACTGTGCCTGCACCACTTCTTCCTCGGTAGGATCCTGCTTCAACGTGGAGGTGGTCTGATACCACACGCGCTCGGCAGGATTGTCCGTGTGCAGGTAGATATCCACTGCGTTGTACAGGCAGGTCTCGGCATGGGGGCAGCCTTCGATGCAGCGCTCCGGCGCGCCTTCGGGAGCATGGGCGGCATTGAAATAGCTCAGAGAGCCAAAGGACTGGATCTTTTTGCATTTCTTCCCAATGAGCCAGGGCAGCAGATCCAGATCGTGGCAGGATTTTGCCAGCAGCATGCAGGCGCTGCGGCCCTCATTGCCCCAGTTGCCGCGGACGAAGCTGTGGGACTGGTGGAGGTTGCCGACGCACTCCTCATGGTTGACCGATACGATGTCACCCAGTCTGCCGTCCTTGATCAGCTGCTTGATGGTGCCATACAGGGGAGTGTAGCGCAGCACGGTACACACGATGACCCGCACTCCTTTTTTGACGGCGGCATTGGTGATCTCCAGACATTCCTTGGCGGTGGGCGCAATGGGCTTTTCCAGCAGGATGTCGTAACCCTTTTCAATGGCCTTCATGGCAGGATCATAGTGGAGCTTGTCCTGGGTGGAGATGATGACAAGGTCTGCGAACTTTTCACGGCTCAGCAGCTCGTCATAGTGCTTGCAGCAGTTTTCCTCTGCCATATTGTGCAGCTTCTTGAAGTGCTCTCTCCTTGTGACCTCGGGATCTGCCACGGCGATCACTTCATATTTTTCCGGCAGCTTGAGCATCAGATTGGTATATGCCTCGCCGCGGTTGCCGGCACCGATGAGAATGACTTTCAATTTTTTCATGTTCAATACCCCTTTACAAAAGGATGTTTTTCATTATAATTATAGCAAAGCAATATTGTATTTCAATATAATAAATGGTCAAACATATATGATTTTCGTTCAAAAAAAGGAGCGGCATATGTATACGTCTGTTGAGATTCGTGAGCCGATGCGGTTAAAGAGCCTGTATTCTTTTTTTCGCCATCATTATGACAGCGACTACAGCTTCCGCGGAGAGATGCATGATTTCTGGGAAGTGGTCTGTGTGACAAAGGGCAGGATCTGCGTCACGGCAGGCGAGCAGGTCTATATGCTGTCGGACGGGGAGCTGATCGTTCACAGGCCCATGGAGTTCCACAGCTTTTTTGTGGATGATCCCGACGGCGCCGATGTGATGATTTTTTCCTTTACGGCGCAGACGTCTTTAAGAGATGAATTGTCCCAGAAGGTATTTGCCCTCGACGCATTTCAAAACAGCATCATTGAGCAGATGTTTGTCTTTCTGGATGCGCGTATGGTGGGCAATGCCGCCTATCAGGAGCGCTGGAAGCTGGTGGTGGAGGAATATGAGAGCAACCGCTGGTTTTTGCCCTATATGCGTTTGCTGGAGGTAGATCCCTATGCCCTTGTCATGGCGGCGAGCTTTGCCACGCAGCTGCTGATCTCTCTGCTGGAGAGCGAGGGAAGATCTCTTGAAAACACGGCGCCCGATGCAGCGGTCTTCCGTGTGGCAGTGGACTATCTCAATATCAGCGTCCATAAGACCGTATCTGTGGAGGAGCTGTCCCGCGTGGTGGGGCTGAGCATTTCCGGACTCAATCGTCTGTTCCGCAAGTACGCAGGTGTCAGCGTCCATCGGTATTTTCTGATGCAGAAGATCAAGGCAGCCACCGAGTACCTGCAGTCCGGCATCAGCGTTACAGAGACCTCTCGCCGCCTGGGCTTTTCCAACCAGAGCTACTTCTCTGCCTGCTTCAAGCGGGAAACAGGCTCAAATCCATCGGAAGTGCTAAAGAAATAAACAAAGCGTTTCTCTCCTTGGAGAGAAACGCTTTTGTGTTTACAGCTTATTTTTCAGATCGTTCAGACGGTTGAGTGCTTCGTACAGGGTCTCGTCCTTCTTGGCGAAGTGGACACGGACGATGTCGTTGACATCTTCCATGAAGAAGCTAGTGCCGGGCACGCAGGCAACGCCCACTTCCTTTGCCATCCATTCGCAGAACTCCACATCGGTCTGACCGGGTTTGAGGTACTGGCCGATGTTTGCCAGCACGAAGTAAGCGCCCTGCGGATCGGTGTACTCCATGCCCATGGCATCGAGACCTTCGGTAAAGAGCTTCTTCATGTGGGCATAGTGGGCACCGAACTCTTCATAGTAGCTGTCGGGCATATCCAGACCCACCACAGCGGCTTCCATCAGAGGAGAGGCGGCGCCGACGGTGTTGAAGTCGTGATACTGCTTGATCTTGTCCATGATCTCCTTGGGGGCGATGGCATAGCCGAGACGCCAGCCGGTGATGGAGTAGGTCTTGGACAGGGAGCTGCAGGAAACGGTGCGCTCCCACATACCGGGCAGGGAGTTCATATAGATGTGCTTTCTGCCGTCGTAGATGATGTGCTCATAGACTTCATCCATAATGGCATAGACGTCATACTTGATGCACAGGTCGGCGATGGCCTTCAGCTCTTCGTAGGTAAACACCTTGCCGCTGGGGTTGGAGGGATTGCAGATCAAAATGGCCTTGCAGCCCTGCTTGAAGGCGTCTTCCACCTTGTTCACATCAAAGTTGAAGGTGGGAGGTACCAGAGGGATAAACACAGGCTCGCAGTCAGCGAAAATGGCCTGTGCGCGGTAGTTCTCAAAGTAGGGGGAGAACATGGCGATCTTGTCACCGGGATTGGTCAGAGCGAAGATGGTATCCACCATGGCTTCGGTGGAGCCGATGGTCACAACCATTTCCGTGTCGGGATCCAGCTGACGGCCCATGAAGCGGCCTGCCTTGCGGGCCAGAGCCTGACGGAAGTTGGGGGCGCCCATGGTGATGGGGTACTGGTGGGGGCCCAGTGCGCTGACCTCGGCCAGACGGTCGGTCAGAGCCTTGGGAGGATCAAAATCGGGGAAACCCTGCGCCAGATTGATGGCGTTATTGGCAATGGCGATACGCGTCATACGACGGATGACGGAATCGGTGAAATGTGCACATTTTCTGCTCATTGGCTGCATAGAAATAGCCTCCTGAAACAATAGATTCTTCCAATACTATACCGTATTAAAGGGCAAAAGTCAATGGACATATAACACAAAGGGTCAGCAACAGCTGACCCTTTGTGTTATATGAAAATCAGATGTTCAGTTCATCTTTGGTGACGATCCCGGCGTCCACCAGCTTCTGCAGGCTCATAAGGATGCCCAGCTTTGCGTGGTACCACGTCAGACCGCCCTGGAAATACACGGCATAGGGCGGACGGATGGGGCCGTCGGCGGAAAGCTCAATGGAAGAACCCTGCACGAAAGCGCCTGCTGCCATGACCACTTCCGAGTCGTAGCCGGGCATAGCCCAGGGGACAGGGGTGGCGAAGCTGTCCACCGGCGCGGCTGCCTGAATGCCTTCGCAGAAGGCCAGCATGGCCTCCGGGGTACGCAGCTCCACAGCCTGAATGATGTCGTGGCGGCTCTCTGTGCCGTTGGGAACCACGTGGTAGCCCAGAGTTTCATAGATGTTGGCGGCGAAGATGGCGCCCTTCAGCGCGCCGGATACCACCGTGGGAGCAAGGAAGAAGCCCTGATACATAGCAGGCAGCAGACCGAGGTTCGCACCTACCTCCTGACCGAGGCCGGGGGCAGACAGGCGATAGCCGCAGCGATCCACGCAGGTCTTTGTGCCGCAGATATAACCGCCGATGGGAGCAAGACCGCCGCCGGGGTTTTTGATCAGACTGCCTACGATCATATCGGCGCCCATGTCGGAAGGCTCAATGGTCTCCACAAACTCACCGTAGCAGTTATCCACCATAACCAGAATATCCGGCTTGATCTGCTTGCAGAACCGGATCAGTTCACCGATCTGAGTCACGGAGAAGGTGGGACGGGTGGCATAGCCCTTGGAGCGCTGGATGGTGACCAGCTTGGTTTTTTCACCAATGGCCTTTCTGATATTTTCATAGTCAAAGCTGCCGTCCGGCAGCAGATCCACCTGACGGTAGGACACGCCGTACTCCTTCAAGGAGCAGGGAGATTCACGGATGCCGATGACTTCTTCCAGGGTGTCATAGGGGCCGCCCACAGGACTGAGCAGCTCATCACCGGGCAGCAGATTGGCAGACAGTGCCACAGCCAGAGCATGAGTGCCGCAGGTGATCTGGGGCCGCACCAGAGCCGCTTCCGTGTGGAAGGTGTCGGCATAGACCCGTTCCAGCTTCTCTCTGCCGATATCGTCATAGCCGTAGCCGGTGGTGGCGGCAAAGCAGGAGGCGCTGATCTTGTTTTCCTGCATGGCTTTCAGCACTTTGGCTTGGTTGTACTCTGCATTTTTGTCAATGGCGGCAAAACGTTCCTGCAGACTGTGCAGGATCTGTTCACCAAAATCATAAACCTGGGCACAGATGCCCAGCGCGGCGTACATTTCCTTCATATCCAAACCTCTTTAATAAGCATAATTTTCCTTATGTAGAATACTGCATGAACAAGGAAGTGTCAACCAAAAAAATAAGCGCATTCGGCCTGGTGTGTGTGGGAGCCGAATGCGCAATACCACTTGCCAGAAAGACGGCAAAATGGTATAATATTGTGTACCTCTCGCATGAGGGGTGCAAGAGGAACTTTCTGCTGTGATCATACCCGCTTTTCGGGGAAAAGTCACCCTACCGCGGCGGCTCGGATGGAAACGAGGGGTAGATTTGGACTCTACCGGCAGTAGAATTTTCTCAAAACCATTGAAATGACTGGATTTCGAGGTGATGACCATGCAGTTCGATGAAAACGCTCTGCGCAAAACCATCGGAAAAAATATTGCCCTCTACCGCAAGGCTAATCGGGATACACAGGCGGCACTGGGGGAAAAATTAAACTATACGGACAAGGCTGTTTCCAAGTGGGAGCGGGGCGAAAGCATCCCGGATGTCTATGTGCTTTCCTGCATCGCTCAGCTTTACGGCATTACAGTGGGAACCTTGATCGGGGAGACCAAGCCTGAGATCCGCACAAGTCCCCATCTGCATCTTTATATCTATCTGCTCTCTGCGGCGCTGGTCTATGTGATCTCCACCGTGCTGATCGTTGCCTTTGAGATCTTCAATGTGCCCTTTAATACCTGGCTGTTTTTGCTCTATGGCTCAGCCATTGTGGCGCTCCTTGGCGTGATCTTCACCATGCTTTGGTGGAATTTGTGGCTGCAGCTGGGGGCATGGTCGGCGCTGATCTGGCTGTCGGGACTTACGATATTCTTAACCGTTCCGGGACTGATCATGGCGAAGGTATTTTTGATCTGCGTGGCGCTGCAGGGCGTTGTGGTCATCTGGACCTTCTACCGCCGATCCAGACGAGTGCCCCGGGAGGCGCGTGATGATGGATAAGATCTGCTATATCGTGGGCGCGGGCGAGGACTGCGGCCTTGATTTTGCTCCACAACAGGGCGATCTTGTGATCGCGGCGGACGGCGGATATGAGAAGCTGCAAAGAGCGGGCATTTGCCCCAATCTTGTGATCGGAGATTTTGATTCTCTGGGCGCGGCCCCGAAGGAAAAGCAGGTCATCACTCTGCCCACGGTCAAGGATGTGACCGATACCTGGGCTGCCATCGAGCACGCCAGGAAGCTTGGCTACGGAAGATTCCACCTCTATGGCTGCACCGGCGGCAGATTTGATCACACCCTTGCCAATATCCAGACGGCGGCTGCTCTGGCGGAACAGGGGATGGAGTGCCTGATCTTTGATAAAACCCAGATCATCACGGCCCTCAGCGGCGGTACCATGGAATTTGAGCAGAGCTGCGAAGGCTTTGTTTCTGTATTTTCCTACACGGAAGAAAGCCGCGTTACTCTGCAGGGCCTTCGGTATGAACTGGAAGATACGATCTTGACAAACCGTTTCCCTCTGGGTGTCAGCAATGAGTTTACAGGCAGGCGCGCAGTCGTCACTGTTTACGATGGGATCGCCGTTTTGGTCTATGGCAGAAAAAACACGTATGCGCATTGACAATCCCATCAGAATGGTCTAAAATGAATTATAGTATTCCGGTAGGCAAGGCTACCGCAGGGATATGGGTTGCTGCCGCGAAGCAGTGGAGACACTGCCAGATGGTCAGCAGGGGACATCGAAGCACAAGGTGTCACCTAACGCAACTTCACCGCCCTGCGATGCTGAAGCTCAGACGGTGCAGGCGTGCAGAAATGATGCTCCCCGTACCGTCGTACGGGGAGTTTTGATTTTATTTTTGAAAGTTGAGGTGTAACAGCATGGACGCAGACATTAGCAGCGGCACAGAATTGGGCCGACGAACGCAGGCGTCCGTGTGGGACGCCGACCTCTGAGGTCATACTGTGTCTTGCTCTTTGTCCAAATCGATTTGAACAGGAGGAAAGACCATGATCAACAAAATCGCCGTTCTGGAAGAAACCATCATCAAGCTGGCAGAAGCGAAAAAATATGCCTCCTTGCGTGACTTCCTGACGACTCTCAACCCGGCGGACATTGCCGAGGCTTTTGGTGCCGTGTCCGACCAATCCCTGCCCTTGGTGTTCCGTCTGCTGCCCAAGGAATTGGCAGCGGAGACCTTTGTGGAAATGGAGACCGAGCAGCAGGAGATCCTCATCCGTGGCTTTTCCGACAGCGAACTGAAAGCTGTGGTGGAAGAACTCTATGTGGATGATGCCGTCGATCTGGTGGAGGAAATGCCAGCCAATGTGGTCAGCCGCATTCTGGCGCAGGCAGACCCGGATACACGGAAAATGATCAATAACATTCTCAAATATCCCGAAGACAGCGCCGGCTCTGTGATGACCACAGAGATGGTGGAGCTGCAGGGCAGCATGACTGCCGCGCAGGCCATTGAGCACATCCGCCGCGTCGGTGTGGATAAAGAGACCATCAACACCTGCTATATTACAGGCAGGACCCATAAGCTCAAGGGCGTTATCTCCATCCGTTCCTTGATCCTGGCAGATCCTGATGCCCTTTGTCAGGATCTCATGACCCCCACTGTGGTGTCGGTCAATACGCTGGAAGACCAGGAAACGGTCGCCCAGATGTTCAGCAAGTATAACTTCAATGCCCTTCCCGTGGTAGACGGCGACAACCGTCTGCTGGGCATCGTCACAATGGACGACGCTATGGACATTATGGAAGAAGAGGCAACAGAGGACATGGAGAAGATGGCGGCTATGACGCCCTCCGATCGTCCCTATCTGTCCACCGGTGTGTTTGACAGCTTCAAGCAGCGTGTACCGTGGCTGCTGGCGCTGATGATCGCCTCCACCATCACGGGCTGGATCATCACAGGCTTTGAAGATGTGCTCATGGCGGCAACGGTGATCGTTGCCTATATCCCGCTTCTTATGGATACGGGCGGCAACTCCGGTTCTCAGACCTCCGTTGCGGTCATTCGAAGCCTGTCCTTGCAGGAAGTGGAATTTAAAGATCTCTTCCGCGTCATCTGGAAGGAGTTCCGTGTGGCGCTGCTGTGCGGCGTGCCCATGGCAGGACTGATCTTCCTGAAGATCCTGCTGCTGGATGGGCAGAGCCTTCTTGTGGCAGCTGCCATTTCCGTGTCGCTGCTGTGCACCATTTTGTTGGCAAAAATCGTGGGCTGCTCCCTGCCCATGCTTGCCAAACGTGTGGGCTTTGACCCCACCTTGCTGGCAAGCCCTATCGTCACCACCATTGTGGATATCGTGTCACTATTGATCTATGTGCTGATGATCAGCGTGATCTTGTAAAAAAGAAGTTCTCCGTTTGAGGCGGTTCCTCCTTGATCACAACCGCCCTTTGGAGAACTTCTTTTTTGCGCATACTAACACGGGAGGTGATAGTATGCAGGAACGAGGGCCGGGACAGCCGGAGGGAAAAGACGATGTGATCAACAAGTACGGCACCTACGAGGTGCAGGCGACCAACGGCACAGAGAATGATTATCCCCAGATCGCCCAGGGCATGGCAAAGCAGCAGAAAGAAGCGCTGCTGAAAAAAGCCGCGAAGTGGAGAAAACAGTAGCCATTTTTATAAAAATCTGGTATCATCATGGCAAAGGAGCGATGCGCCATGAGAGAACAGATCGATACCATTCCCGTCAGCGAGGCCTTTGACGAGCATGACGAATGTCCCTTTTGTCTGCTTGAAAGAAAAGCCGAGCAGAGCGCCATCCGCTATGTGATCGGGCCGGGCGCCAGCTATATGGAGCCGGATGTCCGGGGCGTGACGGATGAGAAGGGATTTTGCCGTGAGCATACAAAAAAGCTGTATAACTACGGCAATATGCTGGGCTGCGCGTTGATTTTGCAGACCCACTACGCGGGACTGCTGGAGCAGTTCAAAAAGGACGCGGCAGATTTTGAAGCGCCGCCTAAAAAAAGCCTGTTTGCCAAAAAGCAGACCGTCACAGACCGCTGGTGGCAGCGGCTGCAGGAGAAGGAACACTCCTGTTATCTGTGCGAAAAAAATGAGTATAATATGCTGCGGTATTACCATACCTTCTTTGCCATGCTCCGCGATCCGGAATTCCGGCAGAAGGTGGAAAGCTGCAAGGGCTTTTGTATGCGCCACTTTGCCAAGCTTATGGAAGTGGCGGAGGATAAGCTCCCGGGTAATCTTCACGACTGGTTTTATCCCACGGTTCTTTCCCTTATGGAAGAAAATCTCACCCGCGTGAAAGAGGATCTTGACTGGTTTGTGGGAATGTTTGATTACCGTCAGGCAGGCGCCGACTGGAAAAACTCCCGTGACGCCGTGGCTCGCACCATTCAGAAGCTGAAAGGCATCTACCCGGCAGACCCGCCGTATAAAGAGAAAAAATAAGGAAACAGCACGCTGTTTCCTTATTTTTCTTGAATAGCTGCTCGCAATACCTCAAGCAGGAGATCCTGAACACCTTGTGCAGATTGAATGGTTGCGAGCATCAAAAGATCTGTGTCGATATGAGAAAAATTGATGCTGTAGCCGGCATTGGAAACCAACTGCGATAAAAAGACACGCTGCGTGCGGCCATTTCCCTCACGGAATGGGTGTAAAGTATTTGTCATGCAGTAGAAGTCTGTAATTTCCTCGACAAAGTGGTCAAAAGGAAGGTCCTTATAAAAATTACGGAATTTCAGACCATTGAAAATTGCGTTTGCCTGTGTTTCAATTTGGTCAGCGGGGGTAAAAACAGTCCTCTTTTTGCTGATGTTGACGGTACGAACCATACCGGCCCAATGGTACAGATCAGAAAAAAGAAAATGGTGGACAGCACAATAGTGGGAAAAATCGAATGTGTCGATCTGCGGGGCATTTAACCACTCTGCAGCTCTGGCAGAAGTGATAACACTTTCGACTTCATTTAGTTTCTCTTCGTTTCTGATATCAAATTTGTTGACCAAAACGGCAGTGCCAGGATAACAATTGTCGCAGATGGGATCAATACGATATGCCATCTCACACCGCCTTTGACGGACGGGCGCAGATCTCTTTTACAAGATCTGCCACGGAGATCTCGCCGCGAAGCAGACGAAGGCAGTCCGTTTCGGTTTGCCCTGTAACAGGAAAGCCTTCCATATATGTTGATGCAAGACTGCTGCGCAGAATGTTATATTCTTGTTCACTCATGGAAGAACACCTCCTTAAGTATATAATATCACATTTCTGTTTTTTTGAAAAGCCGTAAAAAACACGCCCGAAGGATCACTCCTTCGGGCGTATATGTTATCGTTCTTTACCCATGAAGAACACAGCCAGAGTGCCGGGGCCGGAGTGGGATGCAATGACCGGGCCGATCACATGGATGATGACTTCGGGGACGTTGTAGGTCTCTTTCAGAATACCTGCCAGGTATTGGGCGTCCTCAATGCAGTCGCCGTGGCAGATGGCCATGGTCTGCTCAGAGGGATTTTCACACAGCTCTCCGACCTTGTTGGCCAGTGCCTGAATGGACGCCTTGCGTCCGCGGACCTTTGCTTTGGCGATCAGATGGCCGTCGTTGTCCACGTGGAGCACAGGCTTGATCTGCAGCATGCTGCCCACAACAGCGGTGGCAGCGGAAACTCTGCCGCCTCGCTTGAGGAAGTGCAGATCTTCCACCGTGAACCAGTGCACCAGCTTCAGCTTGTTGGCCTCAGCCCAGTCGCGGGCTTCTTCCAGAGTTGCGCCGTTTTTCTTCTTGTTTGCCACATACCGGCAGAACAGGCCCTGTCCCAAGGCGGCACACAGAGTGTCCACCACATAGATCTTGCGCTCGGGATAGGCTTCTTTCAGCTCTTCCGCAGCAATGCAGGCGGCATTGTAGGTGGTGCTCAGACCGGAGGAGAATGCCAGAACAAGGATGTCCAGACCATCTTTCAGCACAGGTTCCATGAAGCTCTGCCAGAGGGTGGGATTGGCGGCGGAGGTGGAGGTCATTTCACCGTCACGCAGACCTTGATAAAATTCTTTGGAATCCAGCTCTCTGCCGTCAAGATAGTTCTTGCGCTCGCTGCCCTTATAGTTGACGCTCAGAGGCGCAACGATCAGCTCCAGTTCATCTGCCATCTGCTGCGTCAGGTCACAGCAGGAATCTGTCAGGATACGATAGGTATTCAATTTCAGTTCTCCTTTGTTAGATTCACACACCAAAGTTATTTTAGCATTTTTTTGTGTTTCGGTCAACAGTTGAATCGTCTTCGTGCATATGATAGAATGGGCAAAATGAAATGATATGAGGTAATGATATGACAGAATTTATTCTGAAATTGTTTGTAAAACACGACAAACCGGGCGATGTGGCATATCGCGCTGCCTGCGGAAAGCTGGCAGGCACGGTGGGCATTGTGTGCAATTTGCTGCTGTTTGCGCTCAAACTTCTGGCAGGCCTTTTGTCCGGCGCTGTGTCCATTATGGCGGATGCCTTCAACAATCTGACGGATGCCTCCAGCTCGCTTGTGACGCTCCTTGGCTTTAAAATGGCGGAGCGCCCGGCAGATCCCGACCATCCCTACGGTCACGGCAGAATGGAATATCTGTCGGGACTGATCGTGGCAGCGATGATCTTGCTCATCGGTGTGGAGCTGGTCAAGACCTCTGTGGGCAAGATCTTCCATCCCGAAGCAGTGTCCTTTACATGGCTGACGGCGGCGATTCTGATCGCCTCGGTTCTGGTCAAACTGTGGCTGGCGGGGTTCTGCAGAAACCTTGGCAAGAAGATCGGTTCTGCCGCGCTCCTTGCCACGGCGGCAGACAGCCGCAATGATGTCCTTGCCACGCTGGCTGTTCTGGTGGCAGGTCTTTTGGAGATGTTCTTCCGCTGGCAGGTGGATGGCTATGTGGGTCTGGCGGTAGCCCTGTTCATCCTCTACAGCGGCATCGGTATTGCCAAAGAGACCGTTGATCCCATCCTCGGCAAAGCCCCCGATACGGAGCTGGTGGAGCGGCTGCGGGAAGCGCTGCGCGGCTATGACAAGGTCATGGGCATCCACGATCTGATCATCCATGACTACGGTCCCGGCAGACAGTTTGCCTCTGTCCATGTGGAGATGGACAGCCGGGAAGATCCTCTGGTGTGCCATGATCTGATCGACAATATGGAAAAAGAGATCGGAAGCCTGTTCCATATCCATCTGGTGATCCACTATGATCCCATTGTGACCAACGACGATGAAAACACTGCCATGTACCGACTGGTGAAGCAGGAGGTCAAAGCCATTGATGAACGCCTGTCCATCCACGATTTTCGCATGGTACGCGGCCCGGAGCACACCAATCTGATCTTTGATCTGGTGCTGCCCTTTGATCTGCACGATCAAAAGAAGGAACTCAAAGCCATGATCGACGAAAAAGTCCAGTTCCACGGCAGCAAATACTATACGGTCATCACCTTTGATGACGAGTCATTTAACTAAAATATCTCCCGCTTCCTCAGAAGCGGGAGATATTTTTACTTTCTGATATACAGCACGCCGATGGTATCGGGGCCGCAGTGGCTGCAGACGGTGCAGCCGGCGGAGGTGATGCAGATCTCCTTGAAGGGCTGCAGTTCACGGACAGTGTCCTGGGCGATCTTCAGCCATTCCTCGCTGACGCCGGAGTGGGTGATGAAGATGCGATCCAGATCCAGATCGTCACGGTTTGCCAGACGGTCGGTGATGTATTCTCTCAGGCACTTTTCAAAAGCGCCGCGGTACTTTTTGCCAACGCCCATCTTACCGTCCTTGACTTCGATGCAGGGCTTGAGCTTCAGCAGGTTTGCGCCCAGCGCTGCCGCTGCGGAGCAACGTCCGCCTTTTTTCAGATACTCCAGCTTGTCGAGAATAAAGCTGGCATCCACGCGAAGCGCGGTCTCGTTGAGGACTTCCGCGATCTTGGCAGGCTCCATGCCGCTTTCTGCCAGCTCGGCTGCCTTCATGACCAGCAGACCGTGACCGGTGGAGAGGTTGAGAGAGTTGATGACATAGACATTCTCAAACTCTTCTGCCGCAAGACAGGCATTCTGATAGCAGGAGGAAAAGCCGGAGGAGATATTCAGATGGATGACTGCGTCATATTCCTTCAAAAATCCCTCAAAGGCCTCCTGATACTGGCCGATGTTGTTGGCAGAGGTGGTAGGCAGGTCGCCGCCCTGTGCCACATGGTCGTAGATGTCCGTGGGCTTGATGTCCACACCGTCCAAATAATTGCGCTCTGCCATGGTGACGGTCAGAGGCAGGATGCCGATATTATGCCGGGCGATCTGCTCGGGACTGAGATCGCAGGTGGAATCGGATGTGATCTTGATCTTCATTTACAAGCTCCTATCTTAATGAACTAAGAACAGGCCACACACCATTGTTCTTGTAAAAAATTCCCTCACAGCAGATTATAACTGTTGTGAGGGAATTTTTCAATATTTAAGCGTGAAAAAATGCTTTCATGCCCTTATAAGTCATATAGCAGTCCAGCTTGGCAACGGTCTCGTAGGGAGCGTGCATACTCAGAACAGGGACGCCTGCATCGATCACATCGATGTTGCGGCGTGCCATGAAGATGGCAACAGTACCGCCGCCGCCTGCATCGGTCTTGCCCATTTCGCACATCTGCCAGAGAACACCGTTGTCGTTGAAGAGCTTTCTCACAAAGCCCACCACTTCGGCAGAGGCGTCGGAAGCACCGGACTTGCCGCCGGAACCGGTGTACTTGCAAAGGCCTACGCCGCGGTTGAGATAGGCGCTGTTGCGGCGGTCATAGACCTCGGAGAAGTTGGGATCGTAGCCTGCGCACACATCGGCAGACAGGCAGAAGGAGTGGGCAAAGCAGGTGCGAAGATCCGTGCCCTGCGTAAAGCACAGCTGCTCAATAAACCAGTCAAAGGCATTGGACTGCATACCGGTGACGCCGTAGGAGCCGATCTCTTCCTTGTCGGCAAACAGGCAAACGGCTGTGGTCTCGGGCACATCCAACTCCAGCAGGGCAGCCAGTTCTGCGTAGGCACACACGCGGTCATCATGACCGTAAGAACCGATGAGGCTTCGGTCAAAGCCAAGATCTCTTGCGTTCATAGCAGGCACGGCTTCCAATTCTGCGGAGATGAAATCCTCTTCCGTGATACCGTATTTTTCAAACAGCAGATTTAAGATGGCCAGCTTCACGCGGTCACTGCCTTCTTCGTCGGCAAGAGGCTTACTGCCAATGAGGATGTTCAGACTTTCGGAAGGGATGGCCTCATTCAAGGGCTTTTTGCCCTGCTCTCTGCCAAGGTGGGGCAGAAGATCGTTGATGACGAACTGGGGATCGTTCTCATCCTTGCCGATGCAGATCTTCACGCGGCTGCCGTCGGCACGTACCACCACGCCATGCAGCTCCAGAGGGATGGTCACCCACTGGTACTTTCTCACACCGCCGTAGTGATGGGTCTTGAAGTAACCAAGGTCGCTGTCTTCGTACAGAGGGTTGGGCTTCAGATCCAGTCTGGGGCTGTCTGTATGGGCCACCTCAATGTGGATGCCCTCACTCAGAGGCTTCTTGCCGATGACGGCCAGCATGATAGCCTTGTCACGGTTGTTGACATAGACCTTCTTGCCCGGTTCCAGCGCCATGCCGGGAACATAGGGCACAAAGCCCTTTGCCTGTGCCAGTTCAATGGTATAGTCCACGCAGTCCCGCTCTGTTTTGCTGTTGTCCAGAAATTTGCGGTAGTCGGTGCAGTAGCGTTCCATGGCATCGGTTTCCGACACATCCATGCGGTCGTAGCCGTGCTTGGTGTTGCGCAGCAGTTTTTCTCGCAGTTCACTCATAAGATCGTCTCCTTTAAGGCGTGTTGTGCGTATTGGCGGAATTCCGCCGATGTTTCATAAGAATTGTCCAGCACGAGGGTGCAAAGGGCGGCAAATTCCTCGTTGGACTTCTGGGCGCCTACGCGCAGGGCAGCGTATGCTTCGGAAATATCGTCCCGTGCCATGAGCCGACGGATTCGCGCCTGTGTTGGGGCGGTGACGGCGATGGTGTGGGTGCACAGCCTGTCCAATCCGCTTTCAAACAACCCAATGGCGTCAATGGCGCAGTTTTCGGGCGCTGCGGTGTCAAGCCGGGCCTGCACGGCGCGGCAGACAAAGGGCCAGACCGTATGATTTAGTTTATCCAAAGCCGCTTCATTTGAAAACACGGCCTGGCCCAAACGTTTCCGGTCAAGGTGTCCGTTTTCAAATGAGCCGGGGAAGGCGGCATCGATGGCAAGGAGCATCTCTTTATCCTGCCTCAGAAGTTCATGGTAGACCGCGTCGCAGTCGATCACGTGAAAGCCCTCTTCCTGCAGAAGCTGCAGTACCGTGGTTTTCCCGCAGCCGGTGCCGCCTGTGATGCCGATGATGATCCGCATAGACCCTCCTAAACGTGTATCACATGAAAGCCGGAGGCTTTCTTGAGCCTGTTTTCCACAGCAAGCCCCAGACCGGAACTGTCCGGGCACTGGGCAAAAATGTGGGTGACGTCCGTGCCGTCAAAGGCGCGCAGGGCGTCAAACACGGCGTGTGCCTGCTCTGCCTTGTTGTCCTTGTGCCCTAAGTCATAGGTCACAAGATTTGAAAACAGAGGTAGGTATTCATGGAAGCAGATCACGCCGCTTGTGCTGTCGCAATGTTCAAGGATGTACCGGGCGCCGGCGTCCGCGTCTCCGGAGATCACGGTCACCGGTGCTTTGGGTGCGTAGTGACGGTATGCCATGCCGGGAGCCTTGGGCTTGACGCCTTCCTCCGGCTCTGCGGTGACGGCTTCATCCACCACCACTTCGCCAAGGACCTGCTGCAGATCCTCCAGCGGCAGTCCGCCGGGGCGGAGGAGCCTTGGCGGTGTACAGGTCAGATCGATGATGGTGCTTTCCACACCCACGCCGCAGGCGCCGCCATCGGCAATGCCGTCGATCTTGCCCCACATATCTTCCACCATGTGCTGTGCCGTGGTGGGGCTGGGCCTGCCGGAGGTGTTGCCGGAAGGCGCTGCCACAGGCACACCTGCTCTGCGGATGATCTGCAGAGTCACAGGATGGTCGGGGCAGCGGATGCCCACGGTGTCAAGGCCGCCTGTGGTGCGCATGGGAACGCAGTCCTGCTTGGGCAGGATCATGGTCAGAGGGCCGGGCCAGAAGCGCCGCGCCAAAGCGTAGGCTGCAGGCGGGATATCCCTGCAGTAGCGGGGCAGCCAGCTCATATCCGGAATGTGGATAATGAGCGGGTTGTCCTGCGGGCGGCCTTTAGCCTCATAGATCCTGCGGCAGGCGTCCTCATTCAGAGCATCGGCGCCAAGACCGTAGACGGTCTCTGTGGGGATGCCCAGCAGTCCGCCTTGTCTGATGATAGCGGCTGCTTCTTCAAATTGTTCCTCCGAAAAGGGAGGAGAAAAAAGCTTTGTATCCATAGGCTTCTCTTTCTCAGCTGCTCTTCTGCAGCTTTTCTGCCTGGTCGGCGGTGACGAGAGCATCGATGATCTCGTCCAGATCGCCGTCCATAATGCTGTCGATTTTATAAAGTGTCAGACCGATGCGGTGATCGGTGACACGTCCCTGGGGGAAGTTGTAGGTGCGGATACGCTCGTTGCGCATACCGGTACCCACTTGGCTGCGCCGCTCCGAGGAGAACTCTTCGCTGATGCGGCTTTGCTCGATCTCATAGAGCTTCGAGGCCAGCATCTGCATGCAGCGCTCGCGGTTCTGCAGCTGGCTGCGTTCTTCCTGACAGGCGACCACAATGCCGGAGGGCTTGTGAATCAGACGCACAGCAGAGGACGTCTTGTTGATGTGCTGACCGCCTGCGCCGGAGGCGCGGAAGACCTGCATCTCAATATCCTCCTGCCGCAGATCTACATCCACCGTATCCATTTCCGGCAGCACAGCCACCGTTGCCGTGGAGGTGTGGACTCTGCCGCCGGACTCGGTCTCCGGCACACGCTGTACGCGGTGCACGCCGGATTCAAACTTAAGCCTCGAGTAAGCGCCGTCACCGGAGATGACAAAGTCCGCCTCCTTCACACCGCCAAGCTCTGTTTCATTGTAGTTCAAAAGCTCCACCTTGAAGCCGTGCTTGTCGGCATACATGGTATACATTCTGTAAAGACTGTGGGCAAACAGGGCACTTTCTTCACCGCCCACACCGCCTCGGATCTCCACGATAACGTTTTTGTCATCATTGGGATCTCTGGGCAGGAGCAGGATTTTCAGCCTCTGCTCCAGTTCTTCCAGATCCTTTTTGCTTTGGGTGAATTCTTCCTGGCACAGTTCACGCATGTCAGCGTCCAATGTGCCGTCCAGCATTTCACGCAGATCCTTGTGCTCCTGCTGTACTTTTAAATATTGGCGGTAAGCCTCCACAATGGGCTCGAGCTGCTTTTGCTCTTTTAAAAGCTTGGTGGCAGCTTTGGGATCGTTATAAAAATCGGGCTGTGCGGCACGCTCTGCCATTTCGGCATATCGTGCCTCTACCAGTCTGAGTTTGTCCAGCATAGCTTACTCCTTGCAATAGAGATTAAAAATGACTTGTGCCGTATCGGTCAGGGTCTGAGTCTGCTGCAGACGCTGCGCGCCTTCTTTGGAAATGCGCCAGAAGTGGGGCGTCATGCTCAGAAGATTTTGAATTTGTTCTGTGGATGTGACTGTGAAGGGGAACTCCAGCGTTCTCGTTTCCAACAGACGGAAGCCTGCAAGGTGGGGGTGCAGGTTCTTTTCCTTACGCAGAATCTCGGGATAGATGATCTTTTTCAGCCCCATCAGATGGTCTTCTCCTGCGATGACCTGCAAATACTTGCCGCCATCTTGCAGCACTCTGGCAAATTCCTGTTCCACCGTCAGAGCGAACATGGAAAGCACCGCGTCAAAGCTGCCGTCCGGGAAGGGAAGCGCCGCCGCAGTTCCTGTGAGCCACAGGGCTTGCTTGTTGCGCACAGCGGCAAAGCGGACAGCATCTTTGGAAATATCGATGCCGGCAAATTCCGTCTGCGGCAGCTTGTCCTGCAGGCAGGTCAGATAGTAGCCCTCACCGCAGCCTGCATCCAGCACGGCTTTGGGCGCATGGGGCAGCAGCATCTCACAGACAGTCTCGGCAATGGGGGCATAGTAACCGCTGTCCAGAAAGGCTTTTCTGGCAGCCACCTGTTCTTTGGTGTCTCCGGGATGACGGGCGTGCTTTTTATCGACGGTCAGTAGGTTTACATAACCTTGTCTTGCAATGTCAAAACTGTGACCTTGCTCACACCGCCACAGCCGATCGACTTTTTTCAGTTCCATTTGGCATACGGGACAAAGCAGCTGCATGTCATTCCTCCTCTCAACCATTTATTGTAACCCATTTTCTTTCGTGCGTCAAATATTGTAGCGTGAAATCTTAAGAATTGTACCTCTTGACAGAAAAACACACCTGTGCTATATTGAGTGTACTAATACAACTAATACACTTGGAAAGGAGGAGTGCTGTTTGATCACCATCAATCCCCGTGATCCGCGGCCCATCTATCTGCAGATCAAGGAAAATCTCATTCGTCTGATTCTGACAGGCGCCATGCAGACCGATGAACGTCTGCCCAGTGTGCGGGAACTGGCGGGCTCCTTGGCGATCAATCCCAACACCATCCAGCGCGCCTATCGTGAGCTGGAAAGCGAAGGCTTTATCTATTCCGTGACCGGCAGAGGCTCTTATGTAGCGGCTCTGTCGGAGATCGATCAGGGGCGCAAAGCGGCAAAGCTTGAGGAATTCAAGGCTGCTGCCCGTGAACTTCTAAATCTCGGCACTGCCAAAGCGGAGCTGGAAGCAATTCTGGCCCGGCTGGAACAGGAGGTAAAACATGATTGAAGTAAAAAATCTTTCCAAGAGCTTTGACGGCTTCAAGGCTCTGGACGATCTGACTTTGACCGTTCCCACCGGCGCGGTCTATGGCCTCGTCGGCCCCAACGGCGCCGGCAAATCTACCCTGATCCGCCACCTTATGGGTGTCTACCGTCCCGACTGCGGCGAGGTCACGGTCAACGGTCAGCCTGTGTATGAGAACACCGCGGTCAAGCAGACCATGGTGTGCATCCCGGATGAGATCTACTATCACACCGGCGATACCATCAAGGATCTGAAAAACCTCTATAAGGGCATTTATCCCAAGTTTGATGACGATCGGTTTGAGCGCCTGAAGGAAGTCTTCCACTTGGACGAAAAGAAGCAGGTGCGCCGCTTCTCCAAGGGCATGCAGAAGCAGCTGGCATTCTGGCTGGCGATCTCCTGCAGACCGGAGATTCTGGTGCTGGATGAGCCTGTGGACGGCCTTGATCCTGTCATGCGCCGCCAGATCATGAGCATCATTTTGGAGGATGTGGCAGAGAACGGAACCACGGTGCTGGTGTCCTCCCACAACCTGCGTGAGCTGGAAGATATCTGCGATCATGTGGGCATCATGCACCAGGGCAGTATGATGCTGGAGCGTTCACTCTCTTCTCTGCAGGAGAACATGGTCAAGATCCAGCTGGTCATGGAAGCCCCCTTGCCCAAGGAACTGGATGTGGTGCACCATTCTGCCGTGGGCAGAGTGCAGACCATCATCGCCAGAGGCGGTGCTGCGGAAGCAGAGCGGATCCTCAATGCCTGTGAGCCGATCTTGTGCGATGTTTTGCCCCTTTCGTTGGAAGAAGTGTTTATTTACGAGCTGGGAGGTGTGGACTATGAAGTCAAGAATGTCCTGCTTTAATACTGCCATTTTAAAGCGCACCTTGTTCCGCGGACTGCCTGTCTGGGGTGCGTATCTGCTGTGCTGGCTCATTGCCCTGCCTGTGGTGCTGCTGTCCAACGGCGAGTACCAGGAAGTGGTCTATCTGAAGGAATACATCCTGCAGACTGCGGCAGGCACCTGCAATGTGGTGAATTTTGTCTATGGTCTTGCGGTTGCCTGTGTGGTCAGCGCCTATTTGTATAAGAGCCGCAGTGCCAACTTCTTTGGCGCTCTGCCCCTGCGCCGGGAGGGAATGTTCCTGACCCAGCTTGTGGGCGGCCTGTGCTTCAGCATTTTGCCCAATGTGATCATTGTGATCGCTACCTTGCTGGCAGGTGCCTACTGGGGCGGCAACATGCTTTCTGAGTGTGTCATCTGGTTTGCTGCCCAGAGCCTTGGCTTCTTGTTCTACTATGGCTTTGCCATGCTGGTCGCCATGATCGTGGGCAATCTGATCGCCCTGCCTCTTATCTACGGCGTGCTCAACTTCACCGCCGTGGTGGTGGAAGCCATTATCCGTGAGCTGCTGGATATCTTTGTGGCGGGCGCATGGTTCACCAGTGATTTCCTCTTTGACCGGGCATCGCCCTTGTTCTATGTGCTCTCTTCCGGTGAAGGCCCCCGGGTGCGCAGCAACTGGGTGGAAGAAAAGTTCGTGTCTGCCACCTTCTATAACTGGAAGATGCTGCTGATCTATGCCGCCGTGGGTATCGCCTGCATCTTGATCGCTTTCTGGATCCACAAAAAGCGCCGCATGGAGTCTGCCGGTGATGTGATCGCCGTGCGCCATCTGAAGCCTGTATTCCTGTACTGCTTCACCATCGGCTGCAGCCTGTGCATCGGCTACTTCCTTGCCTCCATCGTCCTCAGCGGTATCGGCAGAAACGGCTTTGTCACAGTGCTGATCTGCATGCTGGTGGGTGCGTTCCTCGGCTACTTCGCAGGTCAGATGATGCTCCATCGCTCCGTGCGTGTGTTCCGTAAGCAGTATTTTGTCAATTACGGCGTCACCGCCCTCGTGATCGTGGCTGTTTTGCTGTGTGTCCGCTTTGACCTGTTCGGCTACAGTCGCTATCTCCCGGATGCCGATGATGTGCAGGCCGTCTCCATCGGCTACAACTACGAGGTGCAGGATCTGTCCGAGGATCGGGAGTTGATCGAAAAGACCATCGACTTCCACAAGGTCGTCATGCAGACAGACGAGTGGGAGCAGGATGATTGGCATCAGGGCTCCTGGGGCTATCGCAGCACCTATCTGACCTACCGGATGAAAGACGGCAGAATGGTACGCCGCAGCTATGATGTGCCTCTTTCTCCTGAACTGTCCGAAGATCCCAACAGCCCCATCCGTCTGTATGAAGCTTTGTTCAACGATCCCGATTATAAGATCGTCCGGGAGCTTGGCACAGACTATACGGCGGCGGATATTGAATATTGCTCCATCCATAACGACAGCGGCGATGAGGTCTATCTGACCAACACGGAAGCCTATGAGTTCCTCAAGACCTGCATCGAGCCGGATCTGCGGGAGACCACCCTGGGCTGGAACGACTATACCAACCGCGATGTGGGCAGCGAGCATGTGCCGGTGTATCTCAATTTGCAGTTTAAGGATCCTGCGGAGAAGACCCTGCCCGGTAACGTCCGTGTGGCGGAATATGTGTTTATGAGCGCCACCAAGGATGCCCGGCGCTTCCTGGACTTCGCCGCCCAAAAGGGCATCGAGCCGTAACAGGATAATGGTGTCATTGCGAGGAGCAAAGCGACGTGGCAATCTGTTTCTTACACCGAATAAAGAAGGAGTGTATCATTTATGAAAAAATTCCTTGCAGTCCTCTTGGCTGTGCTTCTGCTGCTGTCTGTGACCGCCTGCACATTCAAAGAAGACGCATCTGTGGGCATCATCGGCGGCGCCGACGGCCCCACCGCGATCTTCGTGACAAGATAAGGTGCTCATATGTGGGTGATTTTTGGATCCGGTGCAGTACTTCTGGCTGTGCTGGGGGTGATCAGGAGGTTTCTGCACTGTGACGGAACATGGTGCTCCTACCTGAGCCTGTCCCTGACTGCGCTGACGCTGTGTGCGTTCTGCACCCGGATCGGCATTTGGGTCACAAAGGAGGACTGGTCTGCTCTGGCAGATGTCATGCCCGGTATGTCCAAAGTGTTCTGGATCTTGACCCTTGCCTCCATTGTGATCAACGCCATCGGTCTTTTCCGGAAAAAACAATAATGAATGCGCCCCTCGGGAAAACCGAGGGGCGCATTTTATGCTGTGACAAAGACGATAAACTTATTCCAAAGACTGTAAATAGACGTCCAGTAGGTTTAAAGCCGTTTCGCGGTTTTTGGGGGAACAGGCATTGAGCTTTACGATCAGCTCCTCCTGCCGTTTTGCAGGTGCTGTATTATCTACAGTCATAATGGCATCGGGGGTGACATGCAGCACATTGCAGATCTTCAGAACGGTTTCTGTCCGCATATTGACGCTGCCCCTCTCAATGTCGGCATAAGTTCTGTCGGAGAGTCCGGCTGCTTCCGCCACCTCAGCCTGTGTCAGCCCTGCGCGCTTCCGAATTGCCAGCAGTCGATTGCCAATGGCACGAAGATCAAAAATAAGCATCATTCTTCCTCCTGTAAACGGTACTGTAGGAATTTTACTTCCGATTCTGGTTGACAAACAGGAACTATAGTGGCATAATTACAGGAGATATAGTTCCTGAGACGAGGGATTATACTTCTGCAAGCTCGTAGTACCGTTTGGTGCATTGTGATTATGCAGAAAAGAAAAAACAAAGGAGCGAGAACGTTGAAAAGAAAAACAAAAATTGTGAGCCTTTTGCTTGCACTGGTTATGGTGATCTCCATGATTCCTGCAGCAGTGGCAGCGGGCACCCTGCCCTTCAGCGATGTGAGCCGGAACGAGTGGTTCTATGACGCGGTGGAGTATGTGTATGAAAAAGGTCTGATGAGTGGCACAGGGGAGACTGTGTTTTCTCCCAACGGTACCACAACCCGCGGCATGATCGTGACGATTTTACACCGTCTGGAAGGCAAGCCTGTGGCATACAGCGGGAGTTTTGCTGATGTGGCGCAGGGCGCTTACTACGCCGACGCGGTTGCATGGGCAAATGATAAGGGAATCGTTTCCGGTTATGGCAATGGCTGCTTCGGTCCCAATGATGCCATTACCCGCCAGCAGCTGGCAGTGATCCTGTTCCGCTTTGCCGATCTGCGCGGCAGAGATACCAAACCCAGAGCGGTGCTTGGTAGCTTTGCCGATGCGGAGTCTGTGGCAGACTATGCCGTAGAAGCTATGCAGTGGGCAGTTGCACAGGATCTGATCAAGGGCAGCGACGGCTATCTCAATCCCAATGGCTTTGCCACCCGTGCACAAGTAGCAACCATTCTGGAACGCTTCTGCAGTGTTGGCAGTGGCAGTTTGTTGCTCAACTTCCTCCTTAGTCGTGACGATAATGAGGAAGACAACGATGACGACGATAAGGTCGATGATGATGACAAGGTCGATGACGACGATAAGGTCGATGATGATGATGACAAGGTCGATGATGACGATAAGGTCGATGATGATGACAAGGTCGATGATGACGATAAGGTCGATGATGACGACAAGGTCGATGATGACAAGGAAGATCTGACAGGTACAACACTGACATATTGGGAAGTGAACTATTCTCCTGAAAAAAGTGCAACTGCCCAAAGCATTGAAGTTTGGCAAGAGCAGACAGGCGCGACCGTAAATTATGTGACATGGGATAGCACGAATGAATTCGTTGCGGCTTTGAATAAATCACTGAAGGACGGAACCGCACCGGATCTCTATAAGATGCCCTCCGAAGAAACAGCATCTGAACTGAGAGCATACGCGCTGAACATTACCGACCGGGTAGCGGCATCTGATCTTGATCACAAAACATATGCCATTGCATGGGAGAGTATGACCGATGCAATGGCAACCGATAACCAATACTATGGTATTCCTGTTATATCCAGTTTTGATGCATGGTGGTACAATAAGGAAGCGTTTGAGGCAGCAGGCATTAAAACAACGCCTAAGACAATGGCGGAATTTGAAATTGTCTGCAGCAGACTGGCGGCAGTAGGGTATTATCCTATTGCATTGGACGATGCTTATGCACCGCGTTACTTTGGAACACATTTGGAGCGTTGGTGCGGAGAAAGTGTGGTTGAGAATCTTTCGGTGAATGGTGGCTGGGCAAAGAACTCTGCGGCGGTGTCTGCAATCGATCAGCTGCTCGACTGGGTCAATGAAGGGTATTTTGATCCCGAAGCTCCCAGAGTGTGGCCCTCTTCTCAGAACAGAATCGGCCTGCACGAAGATGTAGCCATGGTATATTCCGGAACATGGATCCCGGCAGAGATCGAAAATATGACAGGTGCTGACTTGGATTGGGGCTGCTTCGCTTATCCGTATGCACCGACCGGAAACGGAACAGATGGTATTTCCCTGAGCTGCCAGATCATGACGATCAACAAGGACAGCGAAAACGCAAAGGCTGCATTTGATCTGGCATCCTATCTTGTGACGGGAGATGCAGATCAGACATATTCGGATAGCAACGGAACGCTTCCCAACGACCCGAATAATAATCCTGTGGAGGATCTGGAAGCTGCGGCAGAAGTCCTAAGTGGGGCAGACGGTCTGATCGACCTCTATGGAGGACTCCATGAAAATACAGGACTGAGATCGAAAATTGATAAAATCGTTCTGAAAATCTACGCCGGTGATTATGAAAGCGGTATGGCAGCAGCAAAGGCTTTGGATGCACTTTATTGATTTGCTCTCGGCGTAAGCAAGAAGCTCCGTCCCAATCGGGACGGAGCTTTATTTATGTTCCGAGGTACTTCATATCCTCCGCCCTGGCAGTGGCGGTGACGGAGGTTTCCAGATAGTCAAGAAGTGCTTCCGGGTCGTCAAACCAGCCACACAGGGATTCACATTCCGGCTTCATAAATTTCTGCTTGATGGCGCGCTCCTGCATATCGATCAGAGGGCGGTAGTAGTCGCCCACATTTAAAATGGCGATGGGCTTATTGTGTCTGCCCAGCTGACGTAGGGTGAGAATCTCGTAGAACTCCTCAAAGGTGCCGATACCGCCGGGGGTCATGATAAAGGCGTCTGCCTTCTCTTCCATAATGGACTTTCTTTCCCGCATGGTGTCGGTGAAAACAAACTCCGTGCACTGCTGGTACAGGATACCGTCCACATCAAAGAATCTGGGAGCCACGCCGACGATCTTACCGCCGCCTTCCGTCATGCCCCGGGCCGCCGCGCCCATCATGCCGGAAGCGCCGCCGCCGAAGACAAGACTGTGACCGCGCTTTGCCATGGCGCGGCCCAGAGCTTCACCTGCTTCAATGTAGGCGGGGCTGATCACATTGCTGGATGCGCCGTAAACACAAATATTCATAAAAGACTCCTTTCGGACTTGGAAATGCTGCATGGTTTGTTATTGTTAGAGGCTGTGAAGATCTGCGTCCTCCGGCGGGCAGGGCGCGTGGGTGGGGATGCCATCACGCAGCCGTTTTTCATACCAGATGGTGCCATACCATTTGCCAAACTTCATGCCGCAGTCGGGAAATTCTGCCCGCTTTACATAGCCCATGGCCTCATGGAAGGCACAGCTTTTCTCATTGGCGGAGGTGACTACACCGTAGCACAGGCAGTACCCCTGCTGCCGCAGAATGTCCTCCACGGCGGTGTAGAGGGCTTTGCCAATGCCCTTGCCCTGCGCCTCCGGGCGAAGATACACGGCAAGATCCGCTGCCCATTGGTAGGCAGCGCGGACAAAGGCTTTTTCGCCGTAGGCGTAACCCAAGATCCTTCCGTTCTCTTCCCAGACCAGCCAGGGACCTTCCTTGGTGATGGACAAAAACCGCGCCTCAAACTCGGAAACCGTCGGCACATCATATTCAAAGGTGATGGCAGTATTTAAAATATAAGGGGCATAGATGTCCAGAATTTGCGGAACATCTGCCAAAACTGCGTGTCGTATCATACTTTCTTTCCCAATCTTTCAAACCATTTGAAGCTCATGGGCCAGATGCCGCCTGCGAAGAAGGTCATGAGCCCATAACGCACGGCGTCTGGCAAAAAACGCATACCCTCTTTGATAGCAAGCACGCCTGCAAGACCCAACACCACTTTAAGGATCTGCCCCAAAACAGGTGCCTGTTCCCGGAAGCGGATGAACCTCTGCTCCAACGCACAGCCAAGAAGCATACCCACCAGCGCACCGGTCAGCTTGGCGGCATTTTCCACACCGTGGGCAAGCTGCACAGGATCTGCGTCTGCAGGGAAAGGATAGAATGCGGCATAGCACCAGTAGGCGGCATTGATTGCCGTCAGGGCAGCTAAAAGCCACAGGGATGCTGCAGGATGTTGCTCCATGCGTTTTTTCAAAGGGTACAGAGCAAAAACCAGCACAGAGCCAAACACAAGAGAAACGCCCACATCCAGCGGTGTGTGTACGCCCAGATACATTCTGGAAAAGGCGGTCAGGGCAATGAAGATAATGCACAGCCACTGAAACCACCGACGAGAGCTGTTCCTTGCAAGGCAGCCAAAGACACCTGTGACGCTCTGGGTGTGCCCGGAGGGGAAGGAATAGCCTGTGGCATCGGCTCTGGCAGCCTCCACAATGGTAAAACCGGGATCTTTGACCCATGGGCGCGGAATGCGGCAGGTGATTTTGAGGAACTGATTGACTGTCGTGCCGAGGCAGCCCACAGCCAGAAGGTACAGTCCCTCTGCCTTGCTGACGCACCAGTAGAGCACCACAGCAAGGATCATAAACACCAGCTCTGCGCCAAGATGGGTGATAACAGAAAAGAAGGCATCCAACGCAGGGGTACGGATGCTTTCCAACCAATACAAAAATTTCAAACAAACACCCCCAAAAGTATATGCTGATTATACTCCACTCTTTCCCATAACGCAAGCGGCACGCTCCGATGAGCGTGCCGTAAAACGTGTCTTGTTTATCTGTTCTTGTACATTCTTTCGTAGTAGTCTTTGTACTCTCCGCTGAGGATGGTCTCCCACCAACTGCGGTTTTCCAGATACCATTTAATTGTCTTTTTGATACCGTCGGCAAACTTTGTTTCCGGCAGCCAGCCAAGCTCTGTGTGGATCTTGGTGGGGTCGATGGCATAGCGCATATCGTGACCCTTGCGGTCTGCCACATAAGTAATAAGGCTTTCGGGCTTGTCCAGCTCCTTGCAGATGAGCTTGACAATGTCGATGTTTGCCATTTCGTTGTGACCGCCGATGTTGTAGACCTCACCCTCGCGTCCTTTGTGGATCACAAGGTCGATGGCTTTGCAGTGGTCTTCCACATACAGCCAGTCGCGGACGTTCAGACCCTGTCCATAGACTGGAAGAGGCTTGTCGTTGAGGGCATTGGCGATCATAAGGGGAATGAGCTTCTCAGGGAAATGATATGGGCCGTAGTTGTTGGAACAGCGGCTGATGGAGACAGGAAGCCCATAGGTTCTGTGATAGGCCAGCACCAGAAGATCTGCCGATGCTTTGGAGCTGGAGTAGGGGGAGGAGGTGTGCAGAGGCGTCTGCTCCGTAAACAGCAGATCGGGGCGATCCAGAGGCAGGTCGCCGTAGACCTCGTCGGTGGACACCTGATGGTAGCGCTTGATGCCGTACTTGCGGCAGGCGTCCATCATGACCTGCGTGCCGATGATGTTGGTCTGCAGGAACACACCGGGATCTTCAATGGAGCGATCCACATGGCTCTCGGCGGCAAAGTTCACCACCATGTCGGGCTTTTCTTCTTCAAAAAGCTTGAACACGGCCTCACGGTCGCAGATATCGGCCTTCACAAAGCGGAAGTTGGGGTTTTCCATCACAGGGGCCAGAGTGGACAGATTGCCGGCATAGGTCAGCTTGTCCAGACACACGATGCGGTAGTCCGGATACTTGCCCAGCATATGGAAAATAAAGTTAGAGCCGATAAAACCGGCGCCGCCGGTCACGATCACGGTCATATTATATGCCCTCCTTTGCAAGGGAGATCAGATATTCGCCGTAGCTGGTCATCTTCAGCTGTTCGCCCAAAGCCAGCAGCTGCTCGGTGGTGATAAAGCCGCGGCGCCATGCGATCTCTTCAATGCAGGAAACATAGAAGCCCTGACGATCCTGCACGGTTTCCACAAACATGGAGGCCTTCAGCATACCCTTGGGCGTGCCCGTATCCAGCCATGCCATGCCGCGTCCCAACAGGGCCACGTGCAGGTCACCCATTTCAAGATAGGCGTTGTTGACTGCGGTGATCTCGATCTCACCGCGGGGAGAGGGCTTGACGTTTTTGGCGATCTCCACCACACGGTTGTCATAGAAGTAAAGACCGGGGACGGCATATTTGGACTTGGGGTTCTCCGGCTTTTCCTCAATGGACACGACCTTATGGTTCTCATCAAATTCCACCACACCGAAAGAACGGGGGTCCTTGACCTGATAGCCGAAAATGGTGGCACCGTGCTCACGCTCCATGGCAGTGCGGAGCACTTTTGTCATGTTCTGACCGTAGAACACATTGTCGCCCAAGATCAGACATACGCTGTCATCACCGATGAACTCTTCTCCCAGAATAAACGCATCGGCCAGACCGCGGGGGGTCTCCTGTACAGCATAGGAAATGGAAATGCCGATACGGCTACCATCGCCCAGAAGCTGCTCATAAACAGGGGTGTCCTCCGGCGTGGAGATGATCAAAATCTCCCGGATGCTTGCAAGGAGCAGGATGGACAAAGGATAGTAGATCAGGGGCTTGTCGTAGATCGGCAGAAGCTGCTTGGATACGACTTGTGTCATGGGATACAGTCGTGTGCCCTTACCGCCGGCGAGGATGATGCCCTTCATAAAAGCGCCTCCTTAGGTCAAAATGATGTCGCAGATACGATCAACGTCCGCAGGGGTCAGCTGCGCGAACAGGGGAAGACACAGAATGTTCTCGGAACAAGTTTTTGCATAAGGTGTGGCAGACGCAAGATCCTGCCCAAACTCCTTGTTTTGACTGACCAGAGGGTAGAAATATTTTCTGGCATAGATCTCGTGCTCTGCAAGCTTTTCTGCCAGTTTGTTGCGATCCATGCCGAAAGCGGAAGGATCGATCAGAACAGGGTAGTATGCATAGTTCTGCTTCAGCCCCGGGACGACCTGCAGCACCCGGATGCCGGAAACACCTGCCAGTCTTTCGTGGTAGCGCTCAAAGGCTGCCTTTCGAAGAGCCAGCTCGTCATCCAGATGACGCAGATTGCAGATGCCCATAGCAGCTGCAAATTCATTCATCTTTGCATTGCTGCCAAAGCAATCCAGTTCCTCACCGCAGACACCGAAGTTCCGCTGCAGAGCGATCTTTTGTGTCAGGCTTTCGTCTTTGTAGGTAAGACAACCGCCTTCAATGGTGTGGAAGACCTTGGTTGCATGGAAGGAGAACATGGAAACATCGCCGTAGGTACCGATGCCGCGTCCCTTATATTCCACACCAAAGGCATGGGCGGCATCGTAGAGGACTTTCAGCCCATGTCTGTCCGCAATTTTCTGGATCTTTTCCACATTGCAGATGTTGCCATAGACATGAACTGCCAGAATGGCAGAGGTTTTTTCTGTGATAAGGGCTTCGATCTTATCTTCATCAATGGTGTAATCCGGCTTAATGTCGCAGTACACCGGGGTGCAGCCTGCCTGCACAATGGCATTGGTGGTAGAAGCAAATGTGAAGGGCGTGGTGATGATCTCACCGGTCAGCCCCAGCGCCTTCAGAGCGCAGTACAGGGCAAGATGGCCGTTGACAAACAGCTCTGTGTTGTCGGCCTTGAGATACTCGCAGATCTGTGCCTTGAGCCGATTGTGGATCGGGCCCATATTGGTCAGATGGACCGTATCCCAGATGGACTTGATCTCCCGGCAGTATTCTTCATAGGAAGGCATAGAGGAGCGGGTCACATTGATGGACATGATTCTTTTCTCCATTGGTCAGTAATGAGGGATCTGCGCCCGGTCACACCAGTTCGCAGTCCCATACGTCGATGGTGCTGTCAGAGAATGCCTGCTTTAGGCGCTTGTGGACATCCTCACGGCAAACACCCTTTTTCATGATCACCTGCAGGAAGCCGCCGCCGCCTGCGCCGCAGATCATTTTGGCATCGATCAGATCGCGGATGCTGTGGAAGATCTGATCGATCAGTGTGTTGGTGCTGCCTCGGTCAATTTGCTTGCTCAGCTCCCAGTGCCTGTCCAGCAGCTTGGCGAACTCATCCACATTGCCGCGTTCGAGCTCAAAGCGCATCAAAACGGCCAGTCGCTGGATCTCATTGAGTGCATACAGGCTTTCCGGTTCGTTGCCTACGTAGCGGCCAACCACATCACGCAGCAGGTTTCTGGCAAGGCGCCGCTGACCGGTGTAGATCAGACAGAAACGTTCCTGCAGCTGCTGTGCAACGGAAGGATCCAATGTCACATGGTCAACTTTGAGGGTCTGGTTGATGCCCGGACGGCTGGTGATATACTTGATGCCGCCGCTGAGACCGCCGACCTGATCCTGCCAGCCGCCGCCTGTGGACATCAGCTGCTCCATTGCCAGCACATGGGCATAGAGCGCATCGAGGGTATAAGGAATACCGAAGAATTCAAACAGGCATTTCACACAGGCGGCAGAAAGAATGGAGCTTGTACCGAGACCGCTGCCCTTGGGCACACCGGTCACTTCGCTGTGCATGATAAAGCCGCCGCCGAGACGGGGGAGTATTTCCTCCAGACTCCCGCCCTGAGCGGGAATGATACCGCAGGAGAGCAGGGCTGCCTTCTGCAGGGCGAAGGGATCAAAGGGGTCACCGGTGGACTGCAGGGCGGTGATATCATCAAACTCTCCGTGCACATCCATGTCGCGGCTGTCGAAAATGATTTTCTGCGCATCGATTCGTTCCAGTGTGACACATACGGGGAATTCGCCGTTAAGCTTGATGGCGGCATTGAGCACAGTTCCGCCATTTTCATTGCAGTGAGGAGGAGTGTCACTCCAACCGCCGCCCCAGTTTACGCGCAGAGGCAGCCGTACTTCGTGACGGTCACTGACGATCCGCGCAGTTTTGTTTTCTTTCAGCCCTGCTTTGGTGGCAGAAAGGATGGCGGTGCGAATCTCACGGAAACACTGAGAGATCTCTTTGTCGCCGGACAGTCCGCCCATGGCGGTTCCCACATAGTAATGCAGACGGATCGCTTCGGAATAGTTGACCTTTTGCAGTCTGCCTTCCAGCCATTGTACCTGAATAGGGGTCAGTGGTGCTTTCAGCATGCCTACTGCTTCTGTGGCAGGAATCTTCTGGGCGATCAGCTTGGAGAGCTTGTCCATCTGCACCAACTCTGCCATGCGCTTGTCCCATGCAATGATCGCTTCCGGATCGGCATCGCGGAAGCCTGCACACAAGGATTTGCGGGGGGCGTTCTTCCATGCGGACAGGTCGCCGCCGTTGTGGAGAAGCTCGTATAGGTTCAGCGCCGCCGATACAGCTTCTGCGACTGTGTCGCAAACGGGATACAGCTTCGCAGTCCAAAGGAGTTTGGGATCTGTATTCTCCCAAAGATCTTCCAGACCGCAGGCGCTGAGGTCACAGCCAAAGAGGCTGTTTTCCTTCGGATTGTCATTCACGCCATAGATGCGGCAGACGAACTTCCCGTCCTTTTGCTTCAGACCGTGAAGCACGACATTGGAGGGAATCGTTTCGTTATGGATATCGATATAGGATAAGATGCAGCCGTCACCGACGGATGCGTCAGAATGTACGTAACTGGTCTCCAGATAGCAGCCGGTACCGATGGCTGCCTTCGAAGAAAGAACGGAGTTATAGCCGGCAGTATTGCCGGTGAAGGAACTGTTGATGTGCTTGCGCCAGCCCAGCTCGTAGTAGGCATCAATGCCGCTGCTCATCAGTTCCAGGATTTCGCGGCTGGTGCCAAAGTGAATAAACTTGGCGGGAGCCAGACGCAGCAGCTTCATCCGATAGGGACGCAGCGTGTTCCAAACCAAGGTTCGCGCTTCGGTCAGTTCATCGCAGAAGCTGCCCTCGGGCTGCTCATTGTAGAAGTCTTCCAGTGTGCTGTCCTCTGCCAGCGGATACTGGAAATCGCCATACAGAGAAAGCCGTACGGTGGGATTGACAAGACGATGATATTTTTCATCCGTATCGATCAGAGAGTAAAGCGCCTTGACCATATCGGTGCTGAGAATGATGGCACCTGTGTCGATGGAAACATTGCCGTTTTCATTGACCGCGCCCAGAGCAGTCAGTGTTTCAACGCTTTGCTTGTGCAAAAAACGCCGCACGTTGCCGTCAGAGCCTGCCAGATAGACACCGTGATCCTTGCCGGTCTGAACAGACTCGTTGAAGGAGATTACGGCGGCATCCCTGCCGCTGTAGTCGATCAGCAGGGAGTTGAACAGCAGCAGCACATCACCGGACAGCAGCATCATACCTGCGCCGAGACGGGAGGGGACGGAGCTCATGGCGATCATAAACTCATCAAACAAGGTGGAGGATCTGCCGCCCGTTAATTCGTGGGGGACAGGGGAAAACAGCTTGCCCAGCGCAGAATACTGCGGTACACGCTTGCTGTCGCCGCCGGAATGGATGACGAGAATCTTCTTGCCGTCCAGACCGCCGTGGTTTTCGATATAACGAATGACAGACAGTGTGGCACCGCCGCTGCCCACTCGCTGACCGCCTTCATCTGCGATGACGGCGAAATGTGTTCTGGGAGGGAGCTCACGGATCCGCAGCTGCGCCCGATAGCCTTCCGCCTGATTCTCATCGGAGGCGGTCAGGATAATATAGTCCCAGCAGGGAAATGTGGGGCATGTCAGAGCACGGACATAATCAGCCTGTGCATCCTGATAGGCCTGAGAGAGATACAGAGCAAGAGAAATCGGTGTCATGAGCAATACCTCTTATTTTTGTTTGGCAGACTCTTTCCTGCGGAAGCTTTTGAGAACATCCAGCAGGTAAGTAAAACTGTCAATTCCAAATAACTTTGAACCGGCGATATAGACCACTGCGCCCAGAGGAATCTGGATGAGCAGCGTCAGAATATCACTAAGCCGCAGGAATGTGACACAGAAGACAACAGCACCCATGAAACAGGACAGGGCGATCTGCGGCAGCATATCTTTGAGCTGATCCAGATAGCTGTAGCCCAGCAGTTTGCGGTTGGGCCATGCGTTGATGATCTGGCTCAGAACGCTGATGACAAGAAGACTGTAAGCCATGGCTTCCACGCTGATCCACATGGTTATCAGCACGGCAGACAACCCAATGACCTTTTTGATGATCTCTAAAATCAGGTTCAGATCGCTTCGACCCATGGCCACGACGGCCTTTAGGTTGGCGGTGTGGATGGGATGGAATGCCAGCGTAAAGCAGAAAATGCGCATATAGAATACGCTGGGCAGCCATTTTTCTGTCAGGAGCAGGCGGATCAGCGGCTCTGCGCAAACAGCCAGACCCACCATCAGAGGCATCATCAAAAAGGTGCTCATCTTGATGGCTCTGCGAGTCATGGAGCGGACACGATCACGGTCATCCTGATTGGCGGACAGGGTCGGCAGCAGCACGCTGTCAATGGAGGTGTTGATGTTGTTGACGATCAGATTGGGGAACTGCTTGCCTTTGTTGTAGAAGGCCAGATCAGCGCTGCTGTATCGCTTGCCGATAATCAGAGAGCGGATCTCATTGTAAACCGTGTTGAGCAAAGAGGAGACCAGCAGTTTCCAGCCAAAGGAGAACAGACTGCCGAGACGCTTGCCGGAGAAGCACAGCTTCGGGCGCCATTTCACGGTGACCCACAGAATGGCAGTGCTGATGGCAAGGTTGAGAAGATTTTGCGCGACCAGAGCCCAGATCCCAAAGCCGCAGTAAGCCATAACAACACCGACGACTGCGGCGAAGATCGTGCTGCCCAGTGTGGCAAAGAAGAACCGCTTGAACAGCATATGGCGGGAAACATAGGCCTGCTGGACATTTCTGACACCGGAAATGATCAGAATCAGACCCATCACGCGGACGATGGCCGTCAATTCCGGGAGCTCGTAGTATTTTGCGATCCAGGGCGCGCAGAGGAACAATAGCGCGTACAGGATAAAACACACAGCGAGATTGAAGTAAAACACGGTGGAAAAATCCAGATCATCGGCATCCTTTTTCTGGATCAGAGCATTGCCCATGCCGCTGTCCACAAAAACCTGCAGGATCGTGGTGAAAACCGTGACAAGGGCGACTGTGCCATAGATGTCCGGGCCCAGCACACGGGCGAGGATCACAGACACCACAAAGGCCACGCCCTGTGCACCGCAGCGCTCAAGGAAGCGCCAGATCAATCCGCTGAAGACACTCTTTCTGTTCATGTATTAAAACTCTTTTCAAACTCATTTGCTGCTGCGGCAAAGCTTTTTCATAACTCTGCTGCCGAGTATCGTGACCATATGCAGAACATTCTTGTTCTGCTTTTGGGAAATCTTTTTCAGAATGCTGTAGTTGGATTTGCTGGGCTTTTTTAACCAGGTCAGCACAGCGGTCTGCCAAAGGCGATCCATGCTGCCGCCGTAGTCGATCTCCACATCGTAGAACCGGGAAATCAGTCCCTGCAGACGTTCCAGCTGCTCATAGGTGGAAAGGCAGATGTTCTTGCCGGCGTTTTTTGCGCTCCAGCTGTCTCCACCGGCCGGGACAAAGCGATAACAAGCCATGTCTTTTGCTATAAAGAAAACCTTGCCGCAGGCAGCGGCCATGGCGGCCCACTTCATATCGCCGTTGGCTTTGGTAGACAGAAAATCTTCCACCATAGCCTCGGTCAGATTCTGAAACAGAGATGCCCGGACGACCATGGATGCCGTGTGAGAGAACTTGTTGTGGTCATACAGGAAGGCGCTGTCCAGAATGATGTCCCGATCCTGACGGTAGATCTTCTGATAAGAGTCCGGCCAGGGCGTGCCATCTTTTTTGACGACCACTTCGTTGTGGCAGCAGGCGACACACTCCGGGTGCTGCTCCAACGCTTCGATCTGCTGAGACAGCTTGGTGGGATCCGTCCAGAAATCGTCACCTTCACAGATGGCGATATATTTGCCGCGGGCTTTCCTAAACAGTTCCAGGAAATAACTCCTGCCCTTGCCGTACTGATTCTCTTCCTCCAGAAACAGGGTGAAAACATCACGATACCGGGCTGCATAATCTTTCAAGATCCCGATGGTATCATCGGTAGAGGCATCATCGTGGATCAGGATTTCATACTTGTATTTGTCAGGAAGGGTCTGGGACAGAAAGCCCTCCAGAGTCTGCCGGATATACCGACCGTGGTTAAACGTAATACAGACAATGGAGATTGTGATCTCGTTGGACATTTAAAACAGCAACCTTTTGGGAGATTATTGAAGAAGTTCGCCGAGCTGCCGCACGAACTGGGCGTCCATCTCCGTCAGACGCCGACGATAGTCATCTTCGTGGTCGATATCGACGGACAAAATCGTCTGCACAATACTTTCGGCGTCATAATCGCCTGTGATGTAGAGAATATCCGAAAGACTTGAAGCGGTGATACTCTCACCCGGGGTGGTGACCACGGGCAGATCGTAGCACAGATACGTCAGCAGCTTGGAGGGGAACAGGAACCCGGAGAAGGCACCTTCATTTTGCAAATTCAGTGCAATATCGGCAGAGCGCAGCAGCTGCTCAAAATCTTCTTCCGGCAGAAGTCCTGCAAAACGGACATTGTCTTCTCCGCGCGATGCGTTGATCTGCGCGATCTTTTCGTGCAGTTCCGGAAGCAGCGCGTCGGAGCATTTTCCACTCAGGACCAGTCTGTAGTTTTCGGGCAGATGCTGCATGATCTCCAATGCGGCGAAAGCACCGCCCTTGACCTTATCAAACGCGCCGGAGTAGACCAGCATGATATCATCATCATTTCGGCGGATTTTGGGCTTTGTGCAGGTCGCATAAGAGCCGTAGGAAACGACTGCGGTGGGATGCTTCAGATAGTTTTTCAAAGACTCGGAGACCACGATGGCTTTTTCCGTGCATTGGCGCAGAAACCGCTGCTCACTTCTGGTATCGCGTCTGTTTCTGTTCCAGACCAGCGAATAGATCTCTTCGATCTCGGCGATCAAGTCGAATTTTTTTAGCTTTTTTGCGATTCTTACTGCTCCGTCTGTCACGGGAGAATGGTAATAGACGACCTTGTCATCTTTGCCTATGCGGAACAGGCAGTAGAGGAAAAGCCAGAGAGGCATAAGCTTTTCCGAGGCAGAACGCAGCAGTTTTGCAGAAAAATTGCCCAGAGGAAAATAATCGATTTTGATGCGGTCGTTAACGCGGACTTTGTTTTGCAGTCCCTTGGTCTTTGCATTGGCACGGGCGGTGGACACAACGGTGATATCCTTGCCGAGCTGCGCGATCTTGTCGATCACGTAATCCATTTTTCTGACAGCAGCGGGGGAAACCGCACGGGAAAAATGTCCGTCTGTCATTGTGTCATAGAAACCGATGTAATAAACCATGTCAAACTCCCTGCAAAGATCATAGCAGACCGAATAATGCGCGCATTACGACCAATACGCATACTACCTACATTATACGTTTTTGCACTTGCGGTGTCAAGAATTATGCGGGATATTGTAGAAAAGTAAAAATTTGAAAGAATAGGGAAGAAAAAAGTAAAAACGGTACTTTTTGCCGTTGAAAGTTTGCAAAAAACAGCAGATTGATTGGTTAATCTTATTATTGTAATAGTATGAGGATGGCTTTGGTCTGGAAAAATTTTCAAAAAAATTCTGTGTCTGCCCGGGGCAGACACAGAAAAATGTGATCAGACCATGGCTGCCATGACTGCAAAGAGGATCATGGTCACCAGCGTCAAAGCGGAGATGGCAGAGGACAGGCGTGCGCGTTGGCTCTCGTCTGTGGAGAAAATGGGCAGCACATAAGGCGGCGGCAGCAGGAACATCAGAATGATGGCGCCGGTGTGGATCACACCGCCCAGCACATAGGTGTTCAGCAGAAGCACACCTGCCAGCACCACGCCCATGGTCACAAGACGCAGGACGATGAAGCCAATGGTGTCGCTCCATTTGATCTGGCGAAGATCCAGATCGTAGCCCACCACCAACAGGATGATCATACCTGTGGGGGCGGAGATGAAGGAGGTCAGAGAATTGAGCACACCGCTGATATTTGCTTTTTCCATAAGTCCGTAAAGCCCGGTGGCACCCAACAGAACACCTGCCACGATCGCCCAGATGATGGGAGAGGTGAGGATATCACGGATCACGGCTTTTTTGCCGCTTTTGCCGGACAGCAGCGCTTTATACAGGGTAAAGACGAACACGGTCTGACCGAGGTCGGGAATGGCAAAATGGGAGGTGGCTTCTCCGGGGAACAGCAGGGCGAACAGGGCATAGCCCAGCATGCCGCACTCAAAGCCTGTAGCGAGATAAGCCGGCAACTTTCCCAGCTTCATCAGGCGGGAAAGTCCCATGCCGATGACCAATGCCAGACAGCAGGCGAGGAATACCACTGCCGGTACGATGACAGAGTTGCGGTCATATTGTGCTGTGGCAAGCGCATTGACCAACACCGCAGGCAGGGTGATATTGATCACGACCTTTTTCAGCGTGTCGATACCTTCTCGGGAAATGAATTTCTTTTCCCGGCACATCATGCCGATGATCAGCGCCAGGACCACCGGCAGGACGGTTTCCAGAACAGATAACAGGACTGCCATTATTTGATGACACCCTTCTGCAGGATGATGTTGGCATAGATCTCCGTTTCACCGGACTGCAGGATGCAGTAGCAATCCTTTGCCTCATCATAGAACTTGAAGCGGTCGATGTTGCCGACACACTGGGCACCGCGGTCATCGTGCTTGGCGATGATCTGCTTGTAGGTCTCCCACACGGGGATATTCAGATCCTTGTCGCAGTCCATCTTTTCCATAAGGACGGCAGGGGTTTCCACATAGGTGTCCAGGGGCATGACGGAGAGGATGGCATCCAGCAGCTCGGGGACGCCGTGACCGTCAGCGCGCAGGAAAATAGCACCCTTGGCTTTTGCCATGGCAGCGCCGGGGAAGTTGCCGTCACCGATGCAGATACGGTCTGAATGACCCATTTCGCACAGGACTTTCAGCAGTTCGGGAGAGAGAATGGAAGGGATATTCTTCAGCATGAGTTGTACCTCCTAAGTTGACATTGCGGAAAAAAGTTTTTATCATAAGGAAAACGAAATGCGGAGGTGCGCATATGACATTTGCAGCGCAGGTCGCCATGTTTTCCAAACTGGCAGAGGAAAAGGGCATGGTAAACAGTCTGGAAGGCAATTTGTCTGTCATAGACCGGCAGACGGGCAATATTTATATCACACCCTCCCACAGGGCAAAATGCCTGCTGACCGAAGAGGAGATCTGCATCGTAAACCCGCAGGGGGAGCAGATCGGCGGCACAGGGAAAAAGTCTTCGGAGTTTTTTCTCCATGAAGCAGCCTACAAAGCCAGACCCGACGTTGGCGCGGTGGTGCATTGCCACACGCCGTATCTGTCGGCCTATGCCTTCGCCTATCGGGATTTTGAGACCCCGAAGGATACCTTTCTGAGTCAGATCTTCGGCAACATCAAGTGCCTGCCTTACGGTGCCCATGGGACTCACGAGATCCACCAAGGCATTGAAGAAGCTCTTGACGGAAGACCGGTGGCACTGCTGGGCGGCCACGGAGTGGTCTGTGTGGGAGAAGATCTGGAGGATGCCATAGGCATCATGGAAGCGGCTGAAAACTACGCCAAAACCATTGCCATCAAACACAAACTGTTCTGATTTTTAAAAAGTGGCGGTCGTGAGACCGCCACTTTTTTAGTTGAAGAATTACTTGTACATGGGGCCGTAGGTGGCGCAGGCTCTGTAGTCCTGGCCTTCCTTGTCCATGCCGAAAGCATTCCAGCAAGCGGGACGATAGATGTCATCCTCGGGAACGTTGTGCATGCAAACGGGGATGCGCAGCATGGAGCACATGGTGATCAGGTCGGCACCGATGTGACCGTAGGAGATGGCGCCGTGGTTTGCGCCCCAGTTCATCATGACCTCGTAAGCGGTCTTGAAGGGGGAGCCTTCCTTGCCGTCGCAGCGAGGAGCGAACCAGGTGCAGGGCCAGGTGGGGTTGGTGCGCTCCATGAGGGTGTCGGAGACTTCATCGGGCAGGTTGACAGTCCAGCCTTCTGCGATCTGCAGCACAGGGCCCAGACCCTTGACCAGATTCAGACGGATCATGGTGCAGGGCATTTCGGCCTTGGTGGTGTAGTGGCTGGAGAAACCGCCGCCGCGGAAGTTGTCCTGACCGGCTTCGCACCATACGGTGGCGTCGGTCATCTTCTTGATGTCCTCATCGGTGACTTCCCACCACTTCTTCATGGTGGCATTGCCGTTTTCGTCGGTGCACACGCCGGAAGCGTCCAGACATGCGGCGCCGGAGTTCAGCAGATGGATGATGCCGTTGGACTCGGCAGCCTTGCCTTCCAGCTTGTAGCCGGTGACACGCTCGGTGGCTTCGCCGGACCAGTAGGTACGCACGTCGGCGAAGATCTGGGCGCGATGGGTCAGCAGACGCATCATCAGCATGCCCATGCCGTTGAGAATGTCGTTCTCAGTGGCCAGGGTGAAGGGTTCACGGGCGCCTTCGTAGTCGAAGGTGGAGGACAGCAGAGCTTCGGGATAGTCGCAGTTGGGCCAATGGTCGGTCCACTGTCTCTGACCCTGGAAGCCGCCGGCGATGGCATTGTGGCCGACCTTCTCTTCGACGAATGCATCGGGCAGGTTCTGGTTGCCTGCCATCAGATCCTTGATGATGCAGTACATCTTGACGGTGAACTCCCACTGCTTTTCCTTCTCTTCGGGAGTGAACTTGATGCGGACTTTCTCACCCAGGAATTCCACTTCTTCGGGGTTGTCGTCGCGGCCTTCCTTGCAGTGCTCCTTGGTCCATGCCAGAGCCTTCTGGAACTCTTCTTCGTTGTAGATGCCTTCTTCCATGCGGCGCAGGATCTCGACCTCGTCAACGGACTCAACGCGCATGCCGAAGTACTCTTCCATCATAGCCTGATCCATGATGGAGCCGGCGATACCCATGCACTGGGAGCCGATCTGCAGATAGCTCTTGCCGCGCATGGTGGCAACAGCGACAGCGGCGCGGCCGAAGCGCAGCAGCTTTTCTTTCACGTCTTCAGGCATCTGAGTGACCTGATCGCGGTCCTGAACTTCATGACCGTAGATGCCGAATGCGGGCAGACCCTTCTGTGCATGACCTGCCAGAACAGCAGCCAGGTACACAGCGCCGGGACGCTCGGTGCCGTTGAAGCCCCAAACGCCCTTGATGGTATGGGGATCCATATCCATGGTCTCGGAGCCGTAGCACCAGCAGGGAGTGACGGAAAGGGTAATGGAAACGCCTTCCTTCTTGAACTTATCGGCGCAGGCAGCTGCCTCGGGGACACGACCGATGCAGGTATCGGCAATGACGACCTTCACAGGCTCACCGTTGGAATAGAAGAGGTTTTCTTCAAACAGCTTCTTTGCGGCTTCTGCCATTGCCCAAACCAGGGGCTCCAGAGATTCACGCATCATCTGAGGGCCACGGCGGCCGTCAACGATGGGGCGAATGCCAATCACGGGATAATCGCCGATGTATCTGTTTTTTGCCATAATTTTTTCCTCCTAAGTATCGGATGTCGGAATATATTGTATAGCCGCAGGCGCGGTCGTACACACAAATTGTAATTCAGAACAGCAGTTCTGAGCCCAGCCGTTTGATCCGGGCAGGGCCGTCAAAGCCGCTCAGACGCTCCAGCAGAAAAGCACCGGCAGTCTGACCGATCTTGATTTCCGGCTGACGGATCACCGGAACAGGGGGGGACATGAGGGAGCAAATCTCCACACAGTCGTAGCCGAGAACGGAAATGTCTTTCGGAATATGCATCCCCAGCTCCTGGGCAGCGGTGATCACACCGATGGACATATCGTAGTTGACGCAGAACACCGCGGTGGGCGGCTCTGAAAGCTTTGTTAAGGTGTGAAAGCTCTGGTAGCCTGTTGTGAAGCTGTATTCTCCGGTACACACCAGCGTGTCGTCATAGGGAATGTGGTGATCGGACAGGGCACGCAGATAGCCGACCATTCTTTCCCGGGCAGTGAAGACCGATGCAGGGCTGCTGATCAGCGCGATTCTGTGGTGACCGTCACGAATGAGCCGAGTGACGGCAGCGTAGGCGGCATCGGTATTGTCGGACAACACCGCATCGGAGTTTACACCCTGGATCATGCGATCGACCTGAATGATGGGGACATAGCGCTTGTTGCTCAGTTCCTTGAATTCTTCTGCCGACAGATGCTCCGGCACATATACAAGACCGTCGATGCCATTGTTGAGAAGAAACTGCAGATAGTCTCTTTCCAGTCCGTGGTCGGAACCGTAGCAGGAGATCACGGTGTGATAGCCGCTGCTGCGCAGGATCTTGTCCATGGCGGTGATGATATTGCCGAAGAAGTCCAGCTTCATATTGGGAAGCAGGATACCCACGGATTTTGCCCGGGGCGTTTTCAGACTTCTGGCATAGGGATTGGCACGGTACTCCAGCTCTGTGATGGCTTTGCGCACCTGTTCTGCGTACTCGGGGCGGACATTTCCGCCATTGAGATATTTGGAAACTGTGGAAATGGAAACACCCGCCAGACGGGCAACATCTTTGATCGTAGCCATAGCTTCTCCTGCGCAAAACGTTTCGCGGAAAGACGACAGAAAACATCTTCCGCTAATATAATATAAAAACTGGATTGCACTGTCAATACAAAATTCAGAAATAACTACTTGATTTTTGATGCAATATGTATTATACTGAGGACAATATTGAAGCTGCCAATTGTGATTTTACACAACGAAACAAACGCGAAACGTTTCGCGAAAAGCGTCGAAAACACTGAGTTTTGCGCAGCTTCCACAAGAACGATGTATCGCGGTTATGCAACTGTCACAAAAAAGTGATGTTTTTTCCGCGGCGCAGGGAATCTTGGGAAGAGCAAAGCACAGTGTCGCTGAGTGGCGGACACAGTGGCTTCGCTTTAAAATATGGTACAATTTAACGATTGGACCGGAAAGGTGATGTACAATGAGCGAGACGATTCTGAAAATGCAGGGCATCCAGAAATATTTCCCCGGCGTCCATGCTTTGGATGATGCGCAGCTGGAAGTGCGTGCCGGCGAAGTTCTGGCGCTGATCGGCGAAAACGGCGCAGGAAAGTCCACCCTAATGAAGATCCTGACCGGCATCTACGCCAAAGACGGCGGCACTGTGGAACTGTTCGGCGAGAGCGTGGAGATCACAAGCCCCCGCGATGCACAGGAAAAGGGCATCAGCATCGTGCACCAGGAACTGAACTTGATGCAGGATCTGACAGTCGCGGAGAATATTTTTATCGGAAGAGAGTCTGAGAGGGGACTGTTCCTGGACAAGGCGGAGCAAAACCGCAAGACCGAGGAACTGTTGAAGTCCCTGCATCTGGACATTTCTCCCAAGACGGTGGTTCGCCGTCTGACCGTTGCAAAGCAGCAGATGGTGGAGATCGCCAAGGCGCTCTCCTACAACAATACCAAGATCCTGATTATGGATGAGCCTTCCACGGCGCTGACCGAAAGTGAGATCGAAGATCTGTTCACCTTTATCCGTCAGCTGAAGGCCACCGGTGTGGGTATCATCTATATCTCTCACAGAATGAACGAGCTGTTCCAGATCACAGACCGCATCACCGTTATGCGTGACGGTCAGTATGTTGGCACCGTTCAGACTGCCGAGACCAACATGGACGAGATTGTCCAGATGATGGTCGGCCGCGTTATCTATGAAGAGCCCAAGAGCCAGTCCAATGTCCCCGAGGATGCTCCCGTGGTGCTGGAGGCTGTGGGGCTGGAATCTCTGGAAGTCAAAAACGTATCCTTCAAGCTGAAGAAAGGCGAGATCCTCGGCTTCTCCGGTCTGATGGGTGCAGGACGTACAGAGACCATGCGTCTGATCTGCGGTGCCGATAAGCGCACCGGCGGCAAGATCATTGTCAATGGAAAGGAAGTCAACATCAGAACGCCCAAGGATGCAGTCCGCGCCGGTATCGGCTATCTGTCCGAAGACCGCAAGCGCTACGGTTTGTGTCTGGGTCTGAGCGTGGCAGACAATACGGTGCTTCCCTCTTTGGATATGGTCTGCAGCGCTGCCTTCGTCAACGAGAAAAAGGTAGCTGTGGAAGCCGGCAAATATAAAGAGCAGCTTGCTACCAAGACACCTACGGTCAAAACGCTGGTTCGCAGCCTGTCCGGCGGCAATCAGCAGAAGGTCGTTGTTTCCAAGTGGCTTATGCGCGACTGCGATATTCTGATCTTTGACGAGCCCACCAAAGGCATCGATGTGGGCGCCAAGAGCGAGATCTACAAGTTGATGAACAAACTGGCGTCGGAAGGCAAGTCCATTATCATGATCTCTTCCGAAATGCCGGAGCTGCTGCGTATGTCCGACCGCATCGTGGTCATGTGCGAAGGCCGTGTTACCGGCGAGCTGGACATTGCCGAAGCAACACAGGAAAAGATCATGACATTTGCTACCAAGAGAGAAGTGGGGTAAGAAATCATGGCAAATAAAGTTAAAAAGCTGGGCGAAAATAAGCTGGATCTGCAGAAACTGCTTGCTCCGATCGCTTTGGTGATCCTGTATGTCGGTTTCTCCTATCTGTGCCCTGTGCTCAACAATGTGAAATTCTTCAGCACGGATTACCTGATCACCATTCTGGAATCCTCTTACTACATCGGCCTGATGGGCTTTGGCGTCACCTTCATCATCATCACCGGCGGCATTGACCTGTCCCTTGGCACAGTCATGATGTGTGCGGCTCTGCTGGGCGGCTACGCATTCAAGTCCGGCTGGAATTTGATTTTGGCTGTCATCCTGACCATCCTTGTGGGTGTTGTCTTCGGCGTTCTCAACGGTCTGATGGTTGCCAAGCTGAAGCTGCCCCCCTTCATCGCCACTCTGGGTACCCAGATGGTGTCCATGGGTATCGGCTCCATCATCACCAAGGTTCAGTCTCAGACCTGGCCTGTTGCCACCGCTGAAGTCGGCGGCTGGTTCAAAAAGGTCTTTATCCGCGCCGAGATCTTCGGCATCAAGGGCTTCCCTGTGGGTGCCTTCTGGCTGTTCGGGTTCTTTATCATTGCAGCTCTGATCCTGCACAAGACCAAGTTTGGCCGCTATACCTATGCCATCGGTTCCAACGAAGAAGCAGCCCGTCTGTCCGGTATCAATGTTGACAACTGGAAGATCGCTGTGTACGCCCTGTCCGGCTTCTTTATCGGTATGTCCGGTCTGCTGTATGCAGCTGCTTATACCACCATCACTCCCGGTACCGGCAACGGCCGTGAAATGGACGGCATCACTGCTGTCGTCATCGGCGGCACGTCCATGTCCGGCGGCTCCGGCACCATGGTCGGCACTCTGATCGGCGTGTTCATCATGTCCGTTCTGAAGGCAGGTCTGTCCGCTCTGGGCCTGCAGGCTCCCTGGCAGACTTTCTGCACCGGTCTTGTCGTTATCGGCGCCGTTCTGCTGGATATCCAGAGAACCAAGGCTGCCAACCGCGTCAAGAAGTCCTAACATCGGTATAAACGCGAAAGCGGTTATATAAAAATTCAAAAATGGAGGAAAACAAAATGAAGAAAATCATCGCTCTGCTTCTGGCCATGCTGATGGTCTTCGCTCTGGTCGCCTGTGGCGCCAAGACCGAGGAAGAAGTAGAAACCACCGAAGAGGTCGTCGAAGAGACCACCACTGAGGAAACCACTGAAGAAGAAGTCGTCGAAGAGACTGAAGAAGTCGCTGAGACCCTCTACATCCCCGTTATGGCAAAGGGCTTCCAGCATCAGTTCTGGCAGGCTGTTGCTGCCGGCTCCGAGGCTGCTGCCGCTGATCTGGGCGTAGAGATCTATTTCGACGGCCCCGCTTCCGAGACTGAGATCGCTGCTCAGGTCGACATGGTCAAGAAGGAACTGGCTAAGAATCCCCAGGCTCTGGCTCTGGCTGCTCTGTCCACCGACGCTGTCATCGAGATCCTGGAAGAGTGCGCTGAAAAGGGTATCCCCGTTGTCGGCTTCGACTCCGGTGTTCCCGGCGATCCCACCGGCGCTGTTGTCGCCACCGCTTGCACCAACAACGAAGCTGCCGCTGCTCTGGCTGCTGAGAAGTTCGGCGAGCACGAGGGTCTGGTCGCTGCTATGACTGCTGCTACCGCTGAGGCTCCCGTCATCATCGGCTGCCTGTCTCAGGACGCTGTCTCCGCTTCCGTCACCGGCCGTACCACCGGCTTCGTGAACAAGATGGTCGAGATCGCTGAGTCCATCCAGCCCGGCAAGGTCTCCGTTGAAGGCCACTCCCTGTGGGAGAAGAAGGTTGACGATGCTGCCATCATCATCCGTGTTGAAGTTTCCGCTACCACCGAAGCTACCGCTCTGCAGACCTCTTCCGCAGCTCTGCTGGCCAACGAGAACCTGATCGCTGTCTTCTGCTCCAACGAAGGCGCTGTCACCGGCTTCCTGGCTGCTACTGCTGACGGCACCGATCTGGCTGACGGCGGCAAGTACGCTGATCTGGTCGTCGCCGGCTTCGATGCAGGCGCTGCTCAGAAGAACGCTGTCCGCGAGGGCTGGTTCTATGGCTCCGTCACTCAGGATCCCTATCAGATCGGCTACCAGGCTGTTGCTCTGGCATACGCTGCTGCCAACGGCGAAGCTGTTGCTGACGTCGACACCGGTGCTCAGTGGTACAACGCTGAGAACATCGACGACGAGATGATCTCCCTGCTGGTTTATGATTGATCCTTTGGATCATCTGACCAAACAAACCTAATTAAATAGGTATCGCCCCGGTGCTTCGGCACCGGGGCGATTTTTGTGTTTTATCATACATACCAAAGATCCAGATATCCTCTGACGATCTTCTTCATCTCTTCAAACAAGATCTGCTGTCTTGCGGTGGTCGTGAAATACTGCAGATCGGCAGGAGCACCGCTGCGGCTGCTCTGCGTCAGGAAGCCTTCCCGGATCAGCGCGTCTTCGGCGGCGGAGCCTGCGCATTTTGCTGCATTCTTTGCCATAAACGAGAGCAGTGCCGGAGCAGAGTCCCGTTCCAGGGCAGTCCAGATATTGACCTTGCAGATGCCGTCACCAAACAGCGCCTTGATTTGCTCATTGGACACGGAGGATGTACCGTGCAGGCAGATCTTATGACCGATCTTGCTGCGGATGGCATTGGCGGCATCGGAATAGTAGTGCAGATCCTTTCCGGAGGCACGATGTTCCGTGCCGAGATTTGCCACAACGATGTCCACACCGGTTCGTGCCATGTAGTCAGCGCACTTGTCTGCATTTGTGATCTCGCAGCGCGCTTCCCCTGTGGCATCAACGATCTCGTCGCAGGCACCTTCGATGACCAGCTGATGACCTTTCCGGCGTACATAGTCGGCTGTTTTGGCAATGTTTTCTTCCAGCGGCAATGCGGATGCGTCATACATGACAGAGGAGTACATGCTCAGATCGCTATCCAGAAGCTGTGCGTCGCTGTCATGCTGAGTGTGATCCAGATGGATCAGAATATCCACATTGTCAAAGACCTGCGCCAGAATGTCGATGCTGCTGCGGAACAGCTGCAGTCCAATCTCCCAGCGTCCTGTACGCGTGTAGTTGGAAGACTGACTGCGATGGTCATATTGATTGGTAATGGCAAGAATCACGGGCACGCGATCATATCCGTGTTCCTTTGCAAAGGCGGAAGCAGCAGACAGTACGGCTTCTGTGGTGGTCAGATTTTCTGAGCAGAAGCAGGGGATTACCCAACCGCGCTGTGCGGCCTGCTCATACACGGCAAGGACGTTTTCTCGTCCTGTAATAACGGGCATGACTCAGATCCTTCTTTCTGTATATTGTTGGCGAATGGCGCAGTAGCGCTTGTATTTTTCGTTGTATATTTCCACATGGTGTTTCTGCGGCAGGATCGCCTCGCCGCAGCGCAGGAAGTCCTTTGCAATCTGCTCTGCAGGCATATGACGGACTGCCGCAAAACCAAGAATGGCGCTGCCCATGGCACCGGTCTCTTCCTCCAATATGGGGACGATGGGAATGCCAAGGATGTCAGCCTTGATCTGCAGCCATGGGACAGAACGTGCGCCGCCGCCTGCGGCACGCAGCTGCCGAACGGAAACGCCAAACTGCTCCAGCAGCTCCATGTTATAGCGCAGCTCATAGGTGATGCCCTCCAGAATGCCGCGATACAGTTCCGGCAGAGTTGTGGAGGTGGTCAGACCTGTGATGGTGCCAACGGCAGAGGGGTCTGTATCCGGTGTGCCGCCCATCCCCTGTAAAAACGGCAGGCAGATCAGATCCGTGGGCGTGGTGGGGCACAGCTTGTTCATCTGCTCATAGGACTGCCCAAAGGTATTGCGGAACCAGCGGACAACAGAACCGGCGGAAATGTTGTAAGCATAAGTCACGTAGCCGCCGGAATAGGGGACGCAGGCAAAGTTGCGCTTTGTAAACTCGGCAGGCGGAATGGCGGAGAACATGGGGGTCAGACACTCACAGGTGCCGCACATATCCACAGCGTCTCCGGGCAGGCTGATTCCTGCACCCAATGCCGCGGCGATCTGATCGTGGCAGCCCAGTACCACGGATACTGTCCGGGGAAGTCCGAGCTCCTGTGCCACTTCCGGCAGGAGCGTACCAAGGATCGTGCCCATGGGACGTACCTGGGGAAGCTGGCTTTCGGAAAGCCCTGCCAAATGCAGAAGTTCCTCAGACCAGCAGCCGTTTTGCACATCATACAAAAGACTGCGGCAGGCAAGGGACTCGTCTGTTGCGGCAATGCCGGAGAGCTTGAAGCATACAAAACCTGCCACAAAAAGAAATTTTGCGGCATGAGGGAACTGCAGCATTTTGGCAAGAGAGTAAGCGCACGAGGGCATGATCTTTGCGATCTGCATAAAGCGCTCTTCTCCGGCAGTTTCCACAAGGCGGGAGAAGGCATCGTTTTCCGATGCGCCAAAATACAAGGTGATGTCCGACAGGGGCTGTCCGTTTTCGTCCAGCGCAGCGAAGGATTCACCGAAGGAGGAAACTGTAATGGCGCAGATCTCATCTGTTACCTGTGCTGCGCATTGGCGGATCACATCAAAGACACACTCGGTCAGAAGCGCTGGGGAAATGGACACAGCGCCCTGTGCCATGGGATATTCCTTGTAGGACAGGGCGATCTGTCTGCCATTTTCTTGAAAGGCGGCGCATTTACAGCCGGTGCCGCCCACATCTACACCAAGATTAACCATCGATCTCCACCCATGTATAGCCAAGATATGTGGTGAAGGCTTCCTTCAGAATGTCTTTCACATGACCTTCGCAGATGGCGGTGTGATGCTTGAAGCCGCCTCTTGCCAGCTTCAGCAGCTTGTCTTCCAGATGATCGATCTGTGCCACGCCGCCGCAGCCGAAGAAGCTCTCCTCGATCACATCGTCTGTAAACTTTGCTTCGGAAGCATAGATCAGAATCTGCCCATCCTTGGTCTGGCAGTTGGAGATGGTGATGGGCATGGCTTTGATTCTGCCCTCGTTGCAGCCCCAACCGGAGCCGGGATCGTTTTTGGCAAACATCTTGTGCTCTGTCACAGTGCCCTTGCCTGCCATAAGGCTCTGTGCCACAGGCCCGCAGTGGAAGAGAATGACCTTATCCTCTTCTTCACCGTAGTTGTTGTTCCAGTCCAGAACAGCAGTAGCACCCTCTGTGGCAAGGCTCATAGCTCGCATGGTGATGGCGGAGCACATATCGATCTCACAGGAAGCGGCGATGCCGCGGTCATTGAGTTCGCTGAGCAGCACACAGGGGCAGATGCGCAGATAGGTCTCCATCTCGTTCCAGCAGCGCAGTGCCAGAGCATCCAGACGATATTCTTCGATGTATTCGTCAATGACGACAGCTACCTTGGCAAGGGTCAGCATATTCTGAGCAGGCACACCGGAGCAATCGGTGTACTGCTTCAGCCGTTCCTGCTTGGCAAGGACGATGGGGTCGTCATCGGTCTTTTCGTGCACCTTGGCAAAGAGCTCGGAAAGGTCGAAGCTTTCCACATTGATGCCGAATTTCTGCATGGCGATCTCGTCAAAGCGGACAGTCTTGAAGGCGGTGGTACGAGCACCGATGCAGCCAAGATTAAAGCGCTTCATGCCGTTTACCACGCGGCAGATGGCGGCAAAGTCACGGAGGTTTTCTTGGAAGCGGTCACTTAGAGGATGCACCACATGGGGCTTCATGACCGTAAAGGGCACCTGATACTGGCAGAACACATCGGTCACGGAGAATTTGCCGCAGTAGGCATCACGGCGATGGGCAAAATCCATTTTGCCGATCTCATCGGGGTAAGCCTGCATGAGAATGGGGACACCTGCGTCCTGCAGGGCGGTGATGGCGCCGTTTTCATCGGCAAAAATGGGCATGGAGAAGATCACACCGTCGTATTCCCCTTCGTGTTCCTTCAGCCATTTGGCATAAAGTCTGCCTTCCTCACGGGTCTCCACACCGCCGTAGCGGGTCAGCTCCGCATCCATCATAATATAGTTGTAGCCGGCGTCTGTGACGGCTTTCACCATATCGTCACGTGCGCCGTAGATCAGCTCGCCGGGCATAAAGCCGCGGTTGCAGAAGCAAAGTGCGAATGTCATCTGTTTCATGAGTTTTCCTCCTTATTTGAGTTCTCTTTTTAGCTTAGTGGTTTTGCTTTGCGGATAATAGGCATATTCATTCGAAACGGTGTTGATTTGTCCGCGCAAAACACGGTAAATTTGTCCGCGAACAAACAAATATATCCTGTTGGCTGCAACTGTGTTATAATGTGAAAAAGGAGGGATGATCATGCTGTAGCTCAATACAGGCAATCTGTACGGTGTTTTGCGGGATTTCCATACGCTGACCAAGATCCGCATCGTGATCTTCGATGCCCAGTTTCGGGAAGTGCTGGCGTATCCTGCCGACCGGGAACAGTTTTGCACCCTCCTTCGGCAAATGCCCGGCGGCAACGAGGCATGCCGGAAAAGTGACATGGCGGGCTGCAGACGGTGTGCCGACACGGGACAGGTGGTGACCTACCGCTGTCACGCAGGACTGACCGAGGCTGTCGTCCCTGTGCCGGATAAAAACGGTGTGCTGGCATATGTGATGTTCGGTCAGATCCTCACACAGCGGCAAGATGGCAAATGCAGACAGGCTCTTGTAAAAAAATATCCACAGCTTGCCGAGGCGGCACAGCTGCTGCCGGTCAAGACGGAAGAGGAACTCAGAGCAGCTGCTACGGTATTGCAGGCCATCACCAGCTTTATGATGACCAATCGCTGGGTCACACCGGGAAAATCAGACTTTATCCGTCAGCTTGACCGCTATATTGAAGATCATGTGAGCGGCAGCATCGGCGTGGAGGAGATTTGCACAGCCCTTTGCATCGGCAGGACAAGACTGTATGAGATCTCCGCAGGGTATTTAGGCTGTGGAATTGCCGAGTATATCCGCAGGCGGCGTATCTTTCATGCCCGGAACCTACTCCGTGAGAGCACCATGCCGGTCACAGAGGTGGCATATGCCGTGGGCTTTACCGATTATAACCACTTCTCCAGAGTGTTCCGCAAGCTCACCGGCATGTCGGCACGGGAATACCGAAATAACAACAAGTAAGACCGCATCCATACAGATGCGGTCTTGCTTTATTTTTTCTTTTTGAGTATTACAATGCCGACGGCTGTGATGATGACAACCAGACCGACCAGACCAAGAACCTTGCCGTAGGCAGGCGATGGGTGAGGGGCTTCTTCCGGTGCTGTATCCGTTACGGTGTTTGTGATCTCCGGGTAGAGCCGCAGGGCAGGCTCCGGATTGGTGGGATCGTCCAGATACATCCAGCCCACATGACCCATGTGGTAGCCGATATAGCCCCACTGTCCGCCCTCGGGATC
>JAGBBD010000040.1 GCA_017938625.1 Oscillospiraceae bacterium
CGCAGATCCTTCAGATCCTTGGCAACAGCCAGGATAGCCATCAGCTCGGAACCGACAGCGATGCCGAACTTGGACTCCATCATGAAGCCATCCAGACGGCCGCCGATACCGATGATGATGTTACGCAGAGACTGAGCGCAGAAGTCGATGATCCAGCCCATCTCGACGCGCTTGGGGTCGATGTCCAGACGGCGCAGGCCCTTCTTGGCCAGCCACTCGTCGGTGTTGTTGCGCTCGTGCTGCATACGGGCGGTCAGAGCCACCATAGCCAGGTTGTGAGCGTTCATGATGTCGTTGATGTCGCCGGTCAGACCCAGGGAGAACTCGGTCATGGGCATCAGCAGAGCGTTGCCGCCGCCTGCTGCGGTACCCTTAACGTTCATGGTGGGGCCGCCGGAAGGCTGACGCAGAGCGCCGCCGGCGTTCTTGCCGATGTAGCCCAGGCCTTCGATCAGACCCAGAGAAACAGTGGACTTACCTTCGCCAAAGGGGGTGGGAGTGATGGCAGTAACCTCGATGAACTTGCCGTCGGGCTTGTCCTTCAGACGGTTCATGACCTTGATGAAGTCGATCTTGGGAGTCTTGCCGTAAGGGATGATCTCCTCGGGCAGCAGGCCCAGCTTCTCGCGGAAGAAATCCACGGAAGGCAGAGTCTTTTCTGCTTCTTCGGCGATCTGCCAGTCCTTATAAATAGCGGGATCCAGCTTCACGATGCCTTTTTCGTCTACGTACTTGCCATCAACAAAATTAATAGCCATTGGAATCAGTCCTCCTAATAAAATATTTCAGTCTTATATCAACGCCCGCCAAGCCGGGCATGTTGAACTTAGTTGATCTGTGCGTGATCGCGGATGAGCTTCATGACCTTGGTGGTCAGAACGCTGCGGATCACAGCGGACTCAAATTCCGCGTCGTAATAGGGCTTGAGCTCTTCCAGCGTCATATTGTTCTGGCGGCAGATCACGGCAACAGCTTCGCCGATCTCTTCTTTGGTGGCCTCCAGAGCTTCCAGATCCACGATCTGCTCAATGGCAGCCTTGGTCTTGACGCTCTGCACCGCTGTGGCGCGGGCATCTTCCCGCAACTGCTCACGGGTGGTGGACAGGAACTGGCAGTACATCTCCACAGTCAAGCCCTGCTGCGCCAGCTGGGCCTGCAGATTGTCCATCTGGTTGTCAAGCTCTGCCTCCACCTGTTTGTCGGAAGGAGTAAAATCAAGGGTGTCTGCCGCCATACGCAGCAGGCGATCCTGCAGATCCATTTCGCCCCGCTCGTCGGAGTAGTCCTGCAGACTCTTGCGCAGCTGCTCGCGCATCTGCTCCAGCGTATCGCAGCCGCCCACTTCTTTGGCGAAAACATCGTCCAGCTCATAGGCCGTCTTGACACGGATCTCATGGATGGTGCAGTGGAAGGTGGCAGCCTTACCTGCCAGATTTTCCGCATGGTACTCCTGAGGGAAGGTGACCTCTACCAGTACCTGCTCACCGGGCACCTTGTCCACCAGCTGCTCTTCAAAGCCGGGGATGAACATACCGCTGCCGAGAACGAGAGTCTGCTTCTCCGCGGTGCCGCCCGGGAACTGCTCGCCGTCGCAGTAGCCTGCGTAATCCAGCACCACCTCGTCACCCAGCTGGGTGGGACGGTCTTTGATCACCGCAATTCTGGGATTCTGCTGCTGCAGACGCTCCATGCTGCGGTCGACCTCCGCGTCGGTGATGATGTGGCGGTCAAGGGTCGCTTTCAGACCGCGATAGGTAAAGCTCATAGGGTATTCTCCTTAAAATAAAAAACGGACAACCCAGCACCTAAAGCTGAATTGCCCAGACGGTCGGCATAAGTACACATCGCATTCCCCCGTGGTGACCCACGAAATCCGTCAGTCGTGCGGTGCATGATTATGATACTCCGAAAAGGCAGTTTTGTCAAGGTGAAACGCCTTGCCCTTTTGGGAAAAAATCGATAAATTTTTAACGATTAAATAGGCATAAGTCACAAAAGCAGAAATTTTCTGCCTGCCCTACATTTGCACCGCACCCATGGCTCCCTCTGAGGAGGGAGCTGTCGAGCGGATGCGAGACTGAGGGAGAGAAAACGACTGCTACCCCTCCGTCTTTTGCCTGCGGCAAAATCCTCCTCCCCTGACAAGGGGAGGCAGGAGTGCATTCGTAGGGGCGGCAATCTGCCGCCCGCTATTTTGATCCGTCGGCGGAGCCGACACATCCATCGTCAATTGTCAATTAGCCAAAGGGATTCTCCGTGGGATAGGGCAGGCACTTGGGCTGGTTGTAGGCGATGTCGGTGATGCCGAAGTACTTCAGCACCTCAAACAGAGCCTTGCCGCAATGGGCAAACGCCACAGCGCCGTGATGGGGATAGCGCTTCTGGATCAGCACATGGCGGTAGAAGCGGCCCATCTCCTCGATGGCGAACACGCCGATGCCGCCGAAGGAACGGGTGGCAACAGGCAGGACTTCGCCTTCTGCAATGTAGGAGCGCAGGTTGCCCTCGGAGTCGCACTGCAGACGGTAGAAGGTGATGTCTCCGGGGGCGATGTCGCCTTCCAGCGTGCCGCGGGTGATGTCGGGCGTGCCGCCGTTTTCCAGAAGACGGTTCTGGATGAGCTGATACTTGACAGCGCAGCCGCCGCACATCTTGCAGCTGGGAGTGTTGCCGCAGTGGAAGCCCATGAAGGTATCGGTGATATCGTAATCAAACTTGCCCTTGATGTCCTCGTCATAGATGTACTGAGGCACAGAGTTGTTGATATCAAGCAGGGTGATGGCGTCGCCGGTGATGCAGGCGCCGATGTACTCGCTCAGAGCGCCGTAGATATCCACCTCGCATGCCACGGGGATGCCGCGGGATGCCAGACGGGAGTTGACGTAGCAGGGCTCAAAGCCGAACTGCTCGGGGAATGCGGGCCAGCACTTATCGGCAAAGGCAACATACTTTCTTGCGCCCTTGTGTGCCTCTGCCCAGTCAAGCAGGGTCAGCTCGAACTGTGCCATACGCTCCAGCAGGTCGGGATAGATCTTGCCGTCCATCTCTTTCTGCATATCCTCCATGACAGCGGGGATGCGGGCGTCGCCTGCGTGGGCCTTGTAGCTGACCAGCAGATCCAGCTCGGAGTTCTCTTCCACTTCCACACCCAGCTCATACAGACCCTTGATGGGAGCGTTGCAGGCAAAGAAGTCCTGCGGACGAGGGCCGAAGGTGATGATCTTCAAATTCTTCACACCCACGATGGCGCGGGCAATGGGAACGAACTCACGGATCATCCTGGCGCAGTCCTCGGCAGTGCCCACGGGGTACTCGGGGATATAGGCCTTGAGATGACGCATACCCAGATTGTAGGAGCAGTTGAGGACGCCGCAGTAGGCATCGCCTCTGCCGTTGATCATGTCACCGTCGCCTTCGGCAGCGGCAATGTACATGACAGGGCCGTCAAACTTCTGGCACAGGAGCGTCTCGGGCGTCTCGGGGCCAAAGTTGCCAAGGAACACCACCAGCGCGTTGACGCCGGCCTTGTTCACATCTTCCAGAGCCTTCAGGCAGTCCAGCTCGTTTTCCACGGTGATGGGGCACTCGTAGATGCCCTCGCCGTAGGCGGCCACGATATTCTGGCGGCGCTTGGTGGACAGTTCAATGGGGAAGCAGTCGCGGGAAACGGCAATGATGCCGAGTTTTACTTCGGGAATATTCATATGATAATCTCCTTTTAAATCAGATCTGCAATGTCGATGTTTTCGCCGCAAAGGCCCACCTTTGCGCCGCCCTTTGCCTCGGAGGAGTCGGGATGTGCCAGCAGCCACTTGTTGCGGGCAGTCATGATCTCATCTTCGGCAGTGAGGTTTTTCATTTCCGGGCGCTCCGTGTTGGTCAGCCACGGCAGGGCGACCATGACGCGGAAGCCCTTTTCCTTGTCCGCGTGGCAGGGAGCATAGTGCAGGGTGGTGGCGAAGACCTCCACCAGAACACCGGCAGGCACTTTGAACGCCTTGACCTTGGCAGTGTCCAGCATGCCGTCTTCGATCTCGTCCTGACGGGCAAGCAGGAGGATGAAGTCCTCTGTGCCGAGATTGAACTCGCTGTCGCGGTGGTATTCCAGACAGTTGAGCTTCGTATTATGACCGTTGCACCAGCCAAGCTGCACGGGCATGCCGCCGAAGCAGTGCTCGCTGATCTCCACCATGGCAGGCAGCTTCTGCAGGCAGTCGTCATAGGGCACATATTCCACATGGTCGGTGCAGGGGGTGGCGGCAAGAGCTTCGGTCAGCTCTTTGACCGTTTCCTCCATGCCTCTGACCACTTGACCATAGGACTTGAATTCTTTATCAAATACGGAATAAATGTTCATAAGTCCTCCTTACACGATCTTGGCGAACAGCTCACGGCAGGCAGGATAGATCTGCTTGAACTGCTGATAGCGCGCCTCATAGCGAGCCGTCAGCTCCGGATCGGGCTGCACCGTGGAAGCCACTTCCACCAGTGCGTCTGCCGCTGCCTGCACGCTCTCATACAGACCGCAGCCCACCATGGCCAGCATGGCGCCGCCGTAGCCGGGGCCCTGCTCGGTCTTGACCAGCTCCAGCGGAATGCCCAGCACGTTGGCGAAGATGGTGCGCCACAGAGGGGACTTGCTGCCGCCGCCGCAGATCTTGGTGGTGGGGATGGCAACGCCAAGGGAACGGGCGACCTCGAAGGAGTCGCGGATGGCAAATGCCACGCCTTCCAGCACAGCCTGCACCAGATCGCTTCTGGAAGTATCCATGGTCATACCGATGAAAGTGCCTCTTGCGTTGGTATCGTTGATGGGGCTGCGCTCGCCCATAAGGTAAGGCAGGAAGTAGACATGGTTGTTGCCCAGCTTGTCTTCCGTGATATCCTTCTGCTCGGCCGCGTAGTCCTTGGTCTTCAGGATCTCGTCACACAGCCACTTGTTGCAGGAGGCCGCGGAGAGCATACAGCCCATAAGATGCCAGCCGCCGTCTGCGTGGGCGAAGGCATGCAGAGCATTGTTGGGGTCAACACCAAATTTGTCGGAGGAGATAAAGATGGTACCGGAGGTGCCCAGAGAGATGTTGCAGCCGCCGCTGCCCACCACACCGGTGCCCACGGCTGCCGCCGCGTTGTCACCTGCGCCGCCGACCACCTTGGCAGTTTCGGGAATGCCCAGTGCCTTTGCCACGTCGGGCAGGACCGTGCCCACCACCTCGTAGCTTTCAAACAGCTTGGGCATCTGTGCTTCTGTCACGCCGCAAAGCTGCAGCATTTCCTTGCTCCAGCACTTGTTCTGAACATCCAGCAAAAGCATACCGGAGGCGTCGGAATAGTCACAGCAGTGCACGCCTGTGAGGATATAATTGATATAGTCCTTGGGCAGCATGATCTTGGCGATCTTTTTGAAATTTTCCGGCTCGTTTTCCTGCATCCACAGGATCTTGGGGGCGGTGAAGCCTGCAAAGGCAATGTTGGCGGTCAGCTCGGACAGCTTTTGCTTGCCCACTTCGCCGTTGAGGTAGTCCACCTGCTTGGCGGTTCTTCCGTCGTTCCACAAAATGGCAGGACGGATCACATTGTCATCCTTGTCCAGCACCACGAGACCGTGCATCTGACCGCCTGCGCCGATACCGGCGACGAGAGAGCCGTCAAAGCCCTTAAGCAGCTCCGGCACGCCCTCCAACATGGCCTTCTTCCAGTCCTCGGGGGCCTGCTGGCTCCAGCCGGGCTTGGGGAATTCCAGCGGATATTCCTTTGTCACTTCATTCAGGATCTGACCCTTCTCGTCCACCAGCAAAAGCTTACAGGCGGAAGTGCCCAGATCGATACCGATATAATACATGGAAACCACTCCTTTATGTCGGTTCGTTTTCGGTTTTAAAAGCGCCGGTCTCGCCGAGGGCGAAACCGGCGTTGTCGGTCAGCTATTATTTCGTATCGTTCTTCTTGGAAAGCACATCAAAGATAACAGCAGCCAGCAGGACTGCGCCCTTGACGACCTTCTGATAGTTCTGGTCAATGCCCATGATGGACATGCCCAGGTTGATGACGCCCATAAGGACAGCACCGATGATGACGCCGGGGACAGTGCCCACGCCGCCGTAAGCGGAAGCGCCGCCGATGAAGCAGGAGCCAATGGCGTCCATTTCATAGGAGTCGCCGTAGGTGGGCTGAGCGGAGGACATACGGGCAATGGTCAGAATACCTGCCAGAGCTGCCAGCACGCCCATGTTGGTGTAAGCGAAGAAGTAGACCTTACGGGTATCGATACCGGAGAGCTTGGTGGCCTTTTCGTTGCCGCCGACAGCATACAGGTAACGACCCATGGTGGTCTTGGAGGTGATGTAGGCATAGACCAGCACCACCAGTGCGACCCAGATCAGAGCAGTGGGGATGCCCTTGTACTTGCTCAACTGGATGGCGAAATACATAACAACAGCCACAATGATCACACTGCGGAACAGCGTGGTGATCAGAGTTTCCACAGCATAGCCCTTCTTCACACGGACGATGCGGTTGCGGAAGGTCACAAACAGGAAGATCAGGCAGGCAAGGATGCCCACGACCACACACAGCAGATTCATACCCTCGGGCCCCTTGAGCAGGTCGGGGACAAAGCACTCTGCACCGCCGCCGAAGACAGCCTTGAAGGTGGCGTCGGTCACGGTCTGGGTCTTGCCGCCCAGTACCACATTGGACAGGCCGCGGAAGATCAGCATACCTGCCAGAGTGGTAATAAAAGGCGGAACTTTCACATATGCGATCCAGTAAGCCTGGAATGCGCCGATAACAAGGCCGATACCCAGCATAACAGCAACTGCCAGCCAGATGTTCATGCCCTTTGCCATCAGGATGGCGCCGACAGCACCTGCAAAGCAGACAACGGAGCCAACGGAAAGGTCGATGTTACCGCCGGTGAGGATACACAGCAGCATACCGGTGGCAAGGATAAAGACGTATGCGTTCTGGGCGATCAGATTGTTGATGTTCTGAGGCAGAAGCAGCTTGCCATCGGTGCGCCATGCAAAGAAGGCGACCACCAGCACCAGAATGATGATCATGGTGTACTTCTGCAGCCATGCTGAAACTTTCGATTTCGTCATGTTACTCTCTCTCCTTTAGTCGTTACAGGATTTCAGGATGCAGGACATAATGGCTTCCTGGGAAGCATCTTCCTGCTGGAATTCGCCAACGATGCAGCCCTCGTTCATCACATAGATGCGGTCGGACATGCCCAAGACCTCGGGAAGCTCAGAGGAGATCATAATGACCGATTTGCCCTGTGCCACCAGATCGTTGATGATGCAGTAGATCTCGTACTTGGCGCCCACGTCGATGCCGCGGGTAGGCTCGTCCAGAATGAGAATGTCGGGATCTGCAAACATCCACTTGGCAAGCAGCACCTTCTGCTGGTTGCCGCCGGAGAGGTTGCCCACATTCTGCTCCACACCGGTACACTTGGTGCGCAGCTTCTGGCGGTACTCATCTGCCACCGCATATTCCTTATCCTGGTCGATCACACCGTTCTTGGTCACACCGTCAAGGTTTGCCAGAGTGGTGTTGACGCGGATGGGATTACTCAGAATCAGACCGTTGCCCTTACGGTCTTCGGTCACGTAGGCAAGGCCTGCCTTGATGGCGGCGCGTTCGTTTCTCAGGGTCACAGGCTTTCCGCCAAGCTCCAGCGTACCGGTGATGCCGGTGCCGTAGCTCTTGCCGAACAGGCTCATGGCAAGCTCTGTTCTGCCGGCGCCCATCAGGCCGGAAATGCCAACCACTTCGCCCTTGCGGACGTGGAAGGAAACATTGTCAACAACCTTCTTTTCCTGATACAAAGGATGGTACACAGACCAGTTCTTGACTTCCATTGCCATATCGCCGATCTGCACACCGGGGCGCTTGGGGAAGCGGTCTTCGATCTCTCTGCCCACCATGCCGCGAATGATGCGGTCTTCGTCGATGTCGTGACCGGCATTGTCGATGGTTTCAATGGTGGCGCCGTCGCGGATGACAGTGATCTCGTCGGCAACGTAGGAAACTTCGTTGAGCTTGTGAGAGATGATGATACAGGTCATGCCCTCGGACTTGAAGCGCAGCAGCAGATCCAGCAGTGCTCTGGAGTCTTCTTCGTTGAGGGAGGAGGTGGGCTCATCGAGGATCAGCAGGCGGGCATTCTTTGCCAGCGCCTTGGCGATCTCAACCATCTGCTGCTTGCCCACACCGATATCCTTGATCAGGGTACGGGAGGACTCGTTCAGACCGACCACCTTCAAATATTTATCTGCCTCGGCGTAGGTGGTGTCCCAGTCAATGGCAAAGGCTTTGCCCTGCTCATTGCCAAGGAACATATTTTCGCCGATGGTCATGTAAGGCACCAGTGCCAGCTCCTGATGGATGATGACGATGCCCTTTTCTTCAGAGTCAGTAATTTTGGCGAATTTACAGACGTCACCTTCGTAGACGATGTCGCCTTCGTAGGTGCCGTAGGGATAGATGCCGCTGAGAACATTCATCAGCGTGGACTTACCTGCGCCGTTTTCGCCGACCAGCGCATGGATCGTGCCCTTTTTCACCTGCAGGTTCACGTTGTCAAGTGCTTTGACACCGGGGAATTCCTTGGTGATATTTTTCATTTCCAAAACAAAGTCAGACAAGCTATCACCTCTTCTGATATTGTTTTGGGCAAGATGGGGATCCCCATCTTGCCCAAAGCGTTCATAAGGATAATTATTCAGCTTACTTAGCTCAGATCTTGCGATCAGCCGCCGATCTGGTCAGCGGTGTAGTAGCCGGAGTCGATCAGGATCTCAACGTAGTTGTTGATATCGCAGGAAACGGGCTCGCACAGGAAGCTGGGGATGATGCCGGTGCCGTTGTCATAGGTCTCGGTATCGTTGATGGGGGGCTCAGCACCCTGCATCAGAGCGTCGACCATCTCAACGACCTTAGCGGCCAGAGTACGGGTGTCCTTGAAGACGGACATAGCCTGAGTGCCAGCCAGCAGGTTGGGAACGTTGGCGATGTCGCAGTCCTGACCGGTCAGAACGGGATACTCACCGGTGTAGGAGGAAGCCAGAGCATTGGCAACGCCCAGAGCGGTGGAGTCGTTGGAAGCCAGGACAGCATCCAGCTGAGTGCCGTCAGCATAGTAGGAAGCCAGGATGGACTCGAAACGAGCCTGAGCAGCGTCGGTAGCCCAGCCGGGAGTAGCGACGACAGCCTTTTCGGTCTGGCCGGAGGGAGTCACCAGGACACCTGCGTCAACATAGGGCTGCAGGACGGAGATAGCACCATCAAAGAAGAAGTTGATGTTGTTATCGCCGGGGTCGCCGGTGATGTACTCGATGTTGTAGGTGGTGCCTTCGGGAGCGTTGGCAAGATCCAGAGCTTCGACGATGTACTCGCCCTGCTTGACGCCGACATTCCAGTTATCGAAAGTAGCGTAGTAGGAAACAGCATCGGAGCCCATGATCAGACGGTCATAAGCGATGACGGGGATCTCAGCAGCCTTGGCCTGATCCAGCACGGAGCCCAGAGCTTCGCCATCGATGGAGGCGATAACCAGAACTTCGCAGCCGTTGGCGATCATGTTCTCAATCTGGGAAACCTGAGTGGCGATATCGTTGGCAGCGTACTGCAGGTCAACGGTGTAGCCGGCAGCTTCCAGCTGAGCCTTCATGTTTTCGCCGTCCTGGATCCAACGCTGCAGGTCCTTCGTGGGCATTGCAACGCCGACCAGATTGCCGCCTTCGACAGTCTCTTCGACTTCTTCGACGACCTCTTCGACAGTCTCTTCGACTTCTTCGACGACTTCTTCGACTTCCTCAACGGGCTTTTCAGCGCCGCAAGCGATCAGGCCAACGACCATGATCAGAGCCAGAAGCAGAGCAAACAGTTTCTTCATTTTACAAATCTCCTTTTTTTGTTTTGGACGCAAATACTCACGTCCTGACTAAAGTTTACTAAACTGCAGCGAATATGTCAATAGAATTTTCGCCCAAGCTGAGCGCATTGTTTAGTTTTCACCGTTTGTTTCTTTCCATTTTGTATATATTTACCACAAAAATCCGCTGTTCTAAATTTTTACCTAAATATTTTACTAAATATTTATCTAAATTTTCAGTTGCATCCTGCCTGTTCCCTATTTATAATAGTAGAAAACGAAAAAGGAGCTGATCTTATGGCAGGCGTATCCGCCAAGGACATTGCCAAAAAGCTGGGGCTGTCCCCCGCCGCTGTCTCCCTTGCCCTCAACGGCAAGCCCGGCGTCAGCGAAAATACCCGTGCCCTTGTGCTGGAAGCCGCCATGCAGATGGGCTATACCAAGGCAGAGGCGGCTCCGGGTGCCCCCGCGCACCGAACCATCTGCTTCATCCGCTATGCCGGGACCATCGTCAACATCGCCGAGCATACCTCTTTCTCCTCCTTCGTGCTGCAGGGGGTGGAGGCGCGGGCAGCGGAGCTGGGCTACAGCACCCAGGTGCGTTATCACCACATCGGCGAGCTGTACAATCCTCAGACCCTCGCGCTGATCCGCAAGGCAGACGGGGTGATCTTCCTCGGCACGGATATCAGCCGCCCCCAGCTGCCGGAGATCGAGCAGTTTTTGGAGTGCCTTGACAGCATCCCCGTGGTCATGGTGGACAATCTGCTTCTGTGTGACCGGGTGGACTGCGTAGGCAACGACAACTACGGCGGCGCCCGGACAGCAGGCAGACACCTGCTGCGGACAGGGCACAAGACCATCGGCTATGTCCGCGCCAAACCGAGAGTACGCAACTTCATCGAGCGTGAACACGGCATCCGCGCTGCGCTGGAGGAGGCAGGACTGTCTCTTGCCGTCACGGTGGATGTGGATATTTCTTCCGAAGGCGCGTTCCAGGATTTTGACGCATGGTACAAAAAAGGAAAGGACCTGCCGGAAGGACTGTTCTGCGAAAATGATATCATTGCAGCCGCTGTTATCCGGGTGCTGAAAAAGCACGGCGTTCATATTCCCAAAGACGTATCCGTGGTGGGCTTTGACGATATTCCCATGTGTGAGATGCTGGATCCGCCTCTGTCCACCGTCCATTCCTTCAAGGAAGAGCTGGGCGCCGTGGCAGTAGAGCACCTGCACCGCAGACTCAGTATGAACGAAGTTCCTCATCATGCGCCCAACGCGCCTGTCCTCACCACCACATTGTCCACCCGTTTCGTCCCGCGCTTCAGCGTGGGCCCAAAAGGCAGCCTGTAAAACTGCCTGCACGCGGGACGTCGAGGACGCGGTCTCTTACGAATGCACCCCGCCTCCCTCTGATGGGGGAGGTGGTTGAGCGAAGCGAAACCGGAGGGAGAGAACGACCAGACTACCCCTCAGTCACGGTTTTGCCGTGACAGCTCCCCTGACAAGGGGAGCCAAGGGTGCGGTGCAGGCAGTTTTTAGATTGCCACGTCGGATTTTTCAAATCCTCCTCGCAATGACAAGCATGGCAATGACTGCATTCAATCCATCGCGAAGCGACACCGCAATTGTCAATTGTCAATTCACAAAAAGCCCCCCTTTTTGGAAGGCGTTTCTTCCCGCGTTAAGATAAGTACATAAACCAATCAACCGAACTTATCTTACAAAGGAGAAGTGAATTATGAACAACATGCTTTCCGTGATCCTCATCGTCGCCATCCTGCTGGGCTCCTTTACGGTGTCTGCCTCTGCAGGCGGTGTGGATCCCATCATCACCGCCGGGGAGGATCTTGAGGCAGATCCCCCTGCTGAATTCAATGCCATGGCACCCACGGAGGAAAACACCGCCGACCGGATTCTTTCTGCAGCAGGCAGTTTCCTGCACCGACTGGCAGAGACTGTCACCGGCTTCTTCGCAGAGCAGGAGGATGCTCCCGCGGAAACACCCGATCGGTGCGATGAACTGATCTCCGCACTGGACAGCGCCGCTCACGACATCGTCGGCTTCTTTCGAAACCTCCTCACCGATTACCTCTGCGCTTCTGCCGTGTGATCGGATTTGAAAAAGACAGGCTCTCGTCAAAAGAGAGCCTGTCTTTTTCTGTCGTTGACGGTGTCTTTGGGCATATGGTAAAATAGGGCAAACGCTGAGAAGGAGTTTTGTATGAGACGGTTTTTGTGTTTGCTTCTGGCAGTTATGCTGCTTGCTGTGACGGTATCTGCCGCACCGGGACAGGTGCCTTATGCCATCCGCGTCAACCTCAGCCACAACACGGTGACGATCTATGAATTGGACGAGACCGGTGCTTATACCGTACCTGTCAAAGCCATGATCTGCTCCACGGCAAGAGACGGCTACATCACACCCACCGGCACATTCTATTTAAAGGAATTCCGCTCCCCGTGGCGGCTCATGCTGGACGGTACATACGGACAGTATGCCACCTGCTTTCAGGGGCACTACCTTTTCCATTCCATCTGCTACGCAGACGATTCCCACGATGCCATGATTCGGGAAGCGTACAACTCGCTGGGCGAAGCCGCATCCATGGGCTGTGTGCGTCTGCAGACCTGTGATGCCAAATGGATCTACGACAACTGCCCTGCCGGAACACCTGTGACGGTCTATGAAGATCCCGCCTCCCCCGGTCCGCTGGGCAAGCCCGAGAAGATGGTGGCACAGATCACAGAGGAAATGCACAACGGCTGGGATCCCACCGATCCTGCCCCGGAAAACCCGTGGAGAGCCGTCAGAGCACAGTCGCTGGAGCTGAAGCCTCAGAAGCTGACCATAACGTCAGGTGACAGCGTTTCTTTGCAGCCGCAGGTCGAGCCGCAGGCTGCCATGCTGTATTGGTCTTCCGAGGATGAAGACATCATCAAGGTATCCCCCAACGGCACACTCACCGCCCTGTCTGCCGGAAAGACCACCGTCACCGTACACGCATCCGGCGGACTGCAGGCAAGCTGCACCGTGACGGTGAAAGGAGAGCTTCTGCCCTTTGATGATCTGATCCCCGGTGCATGGTACTATCCCTCCGTGCGGCAGGCGTTGGAAATGGGTGCTTTCAGCGGCACCGCACCGCAGCAGTTTTCCCCCGATGTTTCCATGAGCCGCGCCATGATGGTGCAGGTGCTGCGCAATCTGGAAAAGAAACCGGCAGATGCGGAAGATCCCGGCTTTGCCGATGTGGAGGAAGACAGCTGGTATTTTGACGCTGTGGCATGGGCTGTGGCGGAAGGGCTGGTCAGCGGTGTTTCCCAAGACCGTTTCGTTCCGGACAGAGCCATGACCCGGCAAGAGCTGGCAGTGATTCTGTGGCGGCAGGCAGGTGAGCCGGAGGCAGACGAAGTTCTGTCCTATGAGGACGCAGATGCCATCGCGCCCTACGCACACACCGCCATGGCATGGATGACCCGGGAGGGCTTCCTGCAAGGAAGCGGCGACCTCCTCCGTCCTGCCGCCCCCATCACCCGCATCGAAGCCGCCGCCATTTTGGTGCGCATGAAGTCATAAAAAGAGGCCGTATCCCACGAGGGATACGGCTTCTGTTACCCCCCCCTTTTTTGTGGGGGCCGATTTATATAGTAGGATATTTTTGTGCCATGGCAAGAGAACATTGACGAGCTTTGGCTTATTATGGTAAAATATGTGTGTTCTGCAAGATTCCGCACATCATTGAACAGGAGATGTTTCATATGGAAGAAAAAACTCTGAAAGCGCAACAGACCTACAAAACGCTGTGTACATCCTTTGACAACAACGGCTGGCACTATGACCGTCATGATGACGATCTGGTCATCACCTGCTCCATGTCCAGCGATGATCTGCCCATCGACCACATGATCAGCGTGCTCGCCAAACAGCAGGTCGTCATGCTGCTGTCCAGACTGCCCTTCACCGTTCCCAAGGAAAAAGCGCTGGACATTGCCATCGCAGTATGTGTGATCAATGACAAGCTTGCCGACGGCTGCTTCGACTACAAGATGGAGGATGGCTCGGTCTATTTCCGCCAGACCACCAGCTTCCTGGAAAGTGAGCTCGGCGAGGAACTGTTCCCCCGCATGGTTTCCATCGCGTCCACCACCGTGGATGCTTTCAACGATAAACTCTTTATGCTTGTCAAGGGCATGCTCACCATTGAGCAGTTCCTGCAAGAGCAGCTTTGATCGGAAGGGAGACGGATTTATGGATACTGCAAGAACTGTTTATGAAAAGCTCTGCCGAGCCATTGAGAGCAAAGGCTGGACTTTTGAAAAAGAAGAAGAGGAACTGCTTGTCCACTTCAGAGTATCCGGTGATGATCTGCCCATGCTCTTTATCATCCGCATTGATGAAGATCGTGAACTGGTCAGCCTGTACTCCCCCTTGCCCGTCGAGGTCAAGGAAGACAAGCGTGTGGAAACGGCACTGCCTGTGTGTATGGCATCTTCCGGCATGATCGATGGTCATCTGACCTATGACATCGGTGAGGGCCGCATCGTGTTCAAGATGACTGCCACCTATCACGACAGCACCGTGGGCGAAGGTCTGCTGGACTACATGATTGGCTGCTCCTGCGCCATGGTGGACAAATTCAACGATCTGTTCTTCGCCCTGAATGAAGGCATGATCGACATCAAGGACTTCTACGAAAAACTTTGATCTTGATCCATAGCGGCTGCTCTTTTGGGCTGCCGCTATGCTTTCTTATAAAGGAGTGAATGTTTTGACTGAATTTTGCCTGTTCCTTTCCCTGTTCTGCATCGTTCTTTCCGTTCCGGTCGCCGTTTGGGTCAGAATGAAGAAGCGCTCCGGCGCCACGTTCTTTTACTGCCTCTTTGCCGGTGTCCTTTTGGCATCTGTGACAGGCATCTTCCCTGTCAGCTATGCCAAAATGGACGGTGAGACCCTTCGCGGCGCCAAGGCATTCTTTATGTCTGTGTTCTATGCCTTCCAGTTCTTCACCATCGGCCCGGAAAGTGAACTGATCACCACACAGGTGCCCTTCCTTTCCGAGCACCTGCTGTCCTTCTATCGGCTGCACCTGACGTTTCTGTATGTGCTGGCACCCATTATGACCTTCAGCTTTCTGGCACTTTTGTTCCGCAATCTTTTTGCCGCTTTGTGCTTCAATCTGTGCAGAGGCAAAGTCCTGTATGCCTTCTCCGAGCTGAATGTCTGCTCCATCGCGCTGGCGGAGGATATCCGCAAAAACCATCCCCGTGCCGCCATCGTGTTCACCGATGTGTTTGACCGCGACGATGAACTGGGGCTGGAGCTTTCGGAACGGGCAAAAAAGATCCGCTCCATCCACTTCAAAAAGGATATCCTCTCCTTAAACCTGCGAAAGCACAGCCGTGATAAGGAGATCTATCTGTTCCTCATAGGAGAAGATGAGCAGGAAAACGTGAACCATGCGCTGCGCCTCAAGGACGAGTACGGCGACATGGCGCAGATCAATCTGTATGTGTTCACCACCAACAAGGAAGGCGAGCTCCTTCTGACCCACACGGAAAACACTGCCATGACCGTGCGCCGCGTCAACCATGTGCAGTCACTGGTCTACCGTGTGCTGGACGAGGAGGGCTTCCGTCTGTTTGAAACTGCCCGTCCAAATTCCGAGGGTCTGAAGATCATCCACGCGGTGATCGTAGGCTTCGGCAAATACGGCAAGGAAATGGCAAGGGCGCTGGCATGGTACTGCCAGATGGACGGCTATCGGCTGGAGCTGGATGTATTCGACAAGGATCCTCTGGCAGAAGAACGCTTCACCGCCCTGTGTCCCGAGCTTATGAGCAAGGAGCGCAACGGTGTGTTTGAAGACGGCGAAGCCCAGTACACCATCCGCATCCATTCCGGTATAGAAGCAGGCACCAAGACCTTCGCCGATGCTGTTTCCGCTCTGCGCCACACGACCTATGTCTTTGTCAGTCTTGGCACGGATGATGAAAACATCACCGCTGCCGCCGACCTGCGTCTGCTCTTTGAGCGCCGCGGCACAGATCCCAATGTCACCAAAGATCAGATCGCGCCTATCATTCAGGCGGTGGTCTACAATGCCGATGCCGTACAGGCGCTGCAGGATGTGAGAAACTTCAAAGGGCAGGCATACTGTCTGGAGTTCCTCGGAGACATCCCCGGCATTTACTCCGAGGGTGCTGTGCTCCACTCTCAGCTCGAGCGCGATGCGCTGGCGCGTCATCTTGTCTGGGGCGACGAGCCTTCCTTCTGGCGCTACGAGTACAACTACCGTTCCTCCATCACCTCTGCCATCCATATCCAGGCGCGTTACCTGTGCCGTATCCCCGGCGCAGACAAGCAGATCAAGGATCAGACCCCCGAAGAATACGAACTTCTGCGCAAGCAGGAGCATTGCAGATGGAATGCCTATATGCGCTCGGAGGGCTATGTGTTCAGCGGCAGTCTTGACGCAAACAGCCGCAATGACCGCGCCAAACTGCACTGCTATCTGACCAACTACTATCTGCTTCCGGAAAACGTCAAGGAAGCAGATGCCTACGACGGCATCACCGATCCTTCCAAACTCAGAAGAAAAGAGGGCACATCATGAATCATCCCATGACTCCCATGCTGGAGGAACTGATCACCGCCACCCTCCACCGCACCCTCCTTGCTCACAACCTGTGCACGAAGGTAACACAATAAATGGATATAATACATAAAAGAGGGATCTTTATGACAAAATTAGTATTTACCACCACCGGAGCGTGGGAGGATAGTTTTGGCTTTGGCTGTGCCAGTCTGGGACTGCCCGGCATCTGCGCAAATGATGTAAGGCAGACTGCTGCCTATGGCGAAGCGTTGGAAGGCCAGGTGCTGACCGGTACGTACGAGCAGCTCCTGCGCCAAGCCGCAGGAGCAGATGGGCAGGCAGTCCACGCTGCCATCGTAGTATTTGGCAATATGGGCGGCGAAAACCGGTTTCTTGCCGATTTGCAGCAGCATCTGCACTGCCCCATGGTGGGCGGCGGCGCTGCCATCGATCCTGCCTCGGGGCGAAAGAGTCTGATCCCCGGCGGCGGGGAAGCCGCGGTTTTCCTTGTGACCGATGATCGGTTCACCTATGAAACAAAGACCCTTTGCATCCATGACAGGGTGCTGCAGACCTGTGAGCTGACCTTTGACGATCCCAGGACTATCCACACCATCAACGGTGAGGACGCGGCTGCGTTTTACGACCGAAAGCGCCGGGAGCTGGGCTTGTCCGACACGGATTTTGAGCACTTGACTTTGTCGGATCTGCACCATGTCAATGCCCATCTGTCCATCCGGGATGGTAAACTGAGAAGCGGCAGAGATGTGCAGAAGACCATGCTCCTGCGCTATGTGGATCACAACAAGGTCTATGACACCATGCGCAACTTCTATGACGATCCCGATGCCATCGTCTTTGGCTGTGCAGGACTTTCCGGGCTTTTGGACAGACCTCTGGACACAACCTCTCTGGGACTGTTCCTGTTTGGCGAAGTCTGCATGGCAGACGGCTGCGCGGAATTCGGCAATCTCATGCTGAGCAAACTCCTGATCCGCAAAAAGGGAGCATAACGATGTTTTGAAATAAGAGGTCATGGCATGCAAACAAATCAGATGTTTTCCCAAATGAATCAAGCGGCTCTGGCTCGACTGATGGGACGTGACCCGAAGACGATCGCCCGCAATGCCGGTATCTGTTACGAGGAAGAAACGCAGCTTTTCCACATTCCCACTATGGGGTTTTCTGTGATGCTGCATTACCCGGACTATGCTTTCACCCCGGAGCTTCCCGGCTGGCACAGCCTTGTGATCCTCCACTATCTGGATCTGGCAGACGGTTTCCCGCCGACCGGGAGGGAGATCCCCTTTGGCGCGATGCGCTCCGGCATGGTGCGCGGCGGCGGGATCGACCGCAAGTGTGAGATGGTAATTCAGAGCATGAAGGATCTGAACGAGGATACGATGGCGGACATCTGCAAAAACATTGGCGGCGAGCCGATCTCGACCAATGCGGACGGTGCATGGAAGATCCCTTTTTTGCCCAATTTCCCGGTCATGCTGAAGCTATGGCTGCCGGACGAGGAATTTCCTGCTTCCGGACGGCTGATGGTGGATGAGAGCGCAGACCATTACCTGACCATTGAGGATGCCGTCACAGTGGCAGAGATCCTTTTAGAGCAGATCACAGGAGGGGCGTCATGATCAGCGAGGAGATTTTACAAAAGCTCATGCCTGTCACAGAGGAAGAGGCGCAGATCCTGCAGGGCAGCGGCGGGATCGACCGCAGCTTATATATGGGCAGTCGGGATGTGATCGAGGGCCATCGGCTGCTCAAGCCGGGGAAGCTTCTGGCAGTGCGCCCTCACACCAGATTTATCGATTTCCCGGAGCACACCCATGATTATGTGGAGATGGTCTATATGTGCCGGGGGCAGACGACCCATGTGATCAACGGAAAAGAGGTCATTCTGCACGCGGGAGAGCTGCTGCTTCTGGGGCAGAACACCCGGCAGCAGATCCATCGGGCAGGGCAGCAGGATATCGCAGTCAATTTCATCATCCGTCCGGAATTCTTCGAGCAGACGCTGCCCTATCTCGGCACGGACGAGACGCCCTTGCGCAGCTTTCTCATGGACAGCCTTTGCGGCAATCACGGAAGATACCTGCTCTTCAACGCGGCAGATATTCTGCCTGTCCGGAATTTGGTGGAAAACCTTCTGTGGACGCTGATCACAGATACCCATTGCAAGCAGGGCATCAATGCCATGACCATGGGGCTTTTGTTTTTGCAGCTGACCAACCATGCTCACCGCCTGCAGACAGGCTCTGCAGAAGAGGACGCTGTGGTGCAGACCCTTCGTTACATTGAAAGCAACTACCGCACAGGATCTCTGACGGATGCTGCAGCCATTGTCCATTGCGATCCTGCATGGCTCTCACGCCGCATCAAGACCCGTACCGGGAAAAATTACACGGATCTGGTGCAGGAAAAGCGGCTGTCTCAGGCAGCATGGCTGCTGCGGCATACGGATCATCGTGTGGCGGATATTGCCGTCAGCGTGGGCTATGAGAACATCAGCTACTTCCACCGCATTTTCGCTGCCCGTTTCGGCTGTACGCCCAAGCACTACCGCGACTGCAAATAAGGACACTTTTTCAGTCAATCAAAGACCTTTGAAACACCTCATTTTTTCGGCATAATGAAGCTGAGAAATGAGGTGTTTTTTTGTATCATCTTGCCATTGATATCGGCGCGTCCTCCGGACGGCATATGGTCTGGGATGGGGCGGCGCTGCAGGAAGTTTACCGCTTTTCCAATGGTGCCGATCTTCGCAATGACCATCTGGTATGGAACACAGAAAGACTTCTGTGGGAAGTAAAAGAGGGCATCCGCAGAGCCGCGGCGCGGTATCCCCTCAAAAGTCTTGCCATTGATACATGGGGTGTGGACTATGTGCTGCTGCGCGGCGAGGAGGAAGTTCTGCCCTGCTATGCCTACCGCGACAGCCGCACGGAAAAGACTGTGGCGGCTGTGCATAAAAAGATCCCGTTTTCGGAATTGTACCGACGTACAGGCTGCCAGTTCCAGCCCTTCAATACCATCTACCAGCTCTGTGACGATCTGAGCCGCGGCAGGCTGCAGGGTGTGACGGAGTTTCTGATGCTGCCGGAGTATCTGATCTACAAACTGACCGGCGCAAAGATCAAGGAATTCACCAACGCCACGACCACGGGGCTGGTCAATGCGCAGACGAAAGAATTTGACCGGGACTTGATCGGTCTTCTTGGGCTGCCCGGGCAGCTGTTTCCAAAGCTGACAAAGCCGGGAACGATCATAGGACAATATGAAGGGATCGATGTGATCGCCTGTGCCACCCACGACACCGCTTCTGCTGTGGAGGGAATCGACATGGCGGAAGAGGGGCTTTACCTTTCCTCCGGCACATGGTCTTTATTGGGCGTGAAAACGCCGCTGCCGCTGACCGATGAAAAGAGCATGAAAGCCAACTTCTCCAATGAAGGTGGTGTGGGCTACAACCGCTACCAGAAGAATATCATGGGTCTATGGCTCGTGCAGGAGTTAAAAAAAGAGCTTTGCCCGCAAAAAGACTTTTCCGATCTTGTGACGCTGGCACAGGAGAGCACCTTTGACACTCTGGTGGATGCAGATGACCCCAGATTCCTTTCGCCCCGGAGCATGCGCACATTGTTTGCCGAAGCAGGTGCGGTGGAAGCGGGCGACTTTTTCCGCTGTGCATTCCGCGCTCTGGCAGTTTCCTATGCCAAAGCCATTGACGAACTGGAAGAAAACACAGGAAAAACATATGAAAAACTCTATATTGTGGGCGGCGGTGCCAAAAATGAGTTTCTCAATCGGCTGACCGCGGAACAGACAGGAAAAACCGTCATCGCCCTGCCCATGGAAGCCACGGCAATGGGCAATATCCATGTACAAAGGAAGGTGTACCATGACAAGATTTGAAAGCGCAAAAGAATGCTACCGTGCCGTCGGAGTGGATGTGGAAAAAGCCATGCAGACAGCCGCCAACAAAGCCATTTCCATCCACTGCTGGCAGGGCGATGATGTGGTCGGCTTTGACAATCCACAGGGCGGCGCCGGAAACGGCATTCAGACCACCGGCAACTATCCCGGCAGAGCAAGAAGCTTCGAGGAACTGAAAGCAGACTTTCTCAAAGCCTGCTCTCTGATCCCCGGCAGGAAGCGGATCAATCTCCATGCCTGCTATGCCGTGTTTTCCGATGGATGGGTGGATCGCGACAAGCTGGAATACAAGCACTTCGCGCCTTGGGTGGCGTTTGCCAAAGCCCATGGATTTGGCATAGATTTCAATCCCACCGTGTTCTCCCATCCCATGATGATGGACGGGCTGAGCCTGTCCTCTCCCCACAAGGATGTCCGTGAGTTCTGGATCCGCCATTGCATCCGCTGCCGTGAGATCGCCCAAAAGATCGGTGAAGAATTGGAGGATACAGTTCTTTGCAATCTCTGGATCCCCGATGGCTACAAGGACATCCCCTCCGACCGCCTGACTCCTCGTCTGAGGCTGAAGGAAAGTCTTGACAGGATCTTTGAAGTGCCGCTTCCCAATGTGATCGACTCTGTGGAAAGCAAGGTCTTTGCTGTGGGTGTGGAAAGCTACACCGTGGGCAGCAATGAATTCTACATGAGCTATGCTGCCACCCACAAGGGCATATACAATCTGCTGGACAACGGTCATTACCATCCCACCGAGGTGGTCAGCGACAAGATCCCGGCGCTGCTGCCCTTCTTTGACAAAATTCCGCTCCATGTGACACGTGGTGTGCGTTGGGATTCCGACCATGTGGTGATCTTCGATGATGAACTTCGTGAGATCATGAAGGAGATCGTCCGCAATGATGCGCTGGACAAGGTGCTGATCGGTCTGGACTTTTTTGACGCTTCCATCAACCGTGTGGCGGCATGGGTCATCGGCACGAGAAATGCCCAGAAAGCCCTGCTGTGGGCGCTGCTGCAGCCGGATCTGAAACAGGCGCAGGACGACGGCGATTTCACCTACCGCCTTGCCATGATGGAGGAGGCAAAGACCCTGCCCTTCGGAGATATCTGGGAAGAATACTGCAGCAGACAGCAAGTGCCTGTGGTGTGGTATGATCGTGTGAAGGAATATGAAAAAACTGTGCTGGAGGAGAGAAAATGAAGAACATTCTGACTGCGCCGTTTCTGCTGGAGGTGGCAAAAACGGCTTCGAATATGTACCGCCTTGGCTGGGATGAACGCAACGGAGGCAATATCAGCTATCTGCTCACGGAAGCGGAAGTGGCGGAATATCTCGACCCCTCCGCCGTCATCCGTACTCTGGACATGGGCTTTGAGGCAAAGACCCTTGCCGGGAAATATTTCATTGTCACCGGCTCCGGCAAGTATTTTAAGAACGTGGAGGATGACCCGGCGCACAACCTCGGTGTGTTCCGCGTGTCCCGTGACGGAACGAAGGCAGAGCTGCTCTGGGGCTATTGCGACGGCGGCAGACCCACCTCCGAGCTGCCTGCCCATCTGATGAGCCATATGGCAAGACTGGAGGTTGACCCGGAAAACCGTGTGGTCATGCACACCCATCCCACCTACACCCTTGCCATGAATTTTGTCCATGAACTGGACGATGCCAAGTTTACCCACAGCCTCTGGCAGATGTGTACCGAGTGCATCGTGGTGTTCCCGGAAGGCATCGGTGTGCTACCGTGGATGCTGTGCGGCACCAACTCCATCGGTCAGGCGACGGCAGAGAAAATGAAGCAGCACCGCGTGGTTATCTGGGGCATGCATGGTGTTTACGGTGCGGGAAAAACTCTGGATGAGACCTTCGGGCTCATCGAAACAGTAGAAAAGGCAGCGCAGGTCTATATGCTCACTGCCCATCTGCCCAGAGTCAACACCATCACAGACGCCCAGATGCAGGAACTGGCAGACTTTTTCCAAGTCGATTACAGGAAGGACTTTTTATATGATCTTTGATGCGCTTTTTCAAAATCCCACCGCCGAGTACCGCGGTGCGCCCTTCTGGTCATGGAACGGAAAACTGGACAAGGCGCTTCTGAAAGAGCAGATCGATGCTTTCCGGAAAATGGGCTTCGGCGGTTTTCATATCCACTCCCGCATCGGTCTGGATACCCCTTACCTTGGGGACGAGTTTATGGACTGCGTAACATTCTGCAATGAATACGGCAAGAGTCTCGGCATGACCACATGGTTGTATGATGAGGACAAGTGGCCCTCCGGCTACGGCGGTGGTTTTGTGACGGAAAACGAGGACTACCGTGCCCGGTATCTGCTGCTGTCGCCTAAGGTCTATGAAGAAGTCTATACCGAGCGCAGCACCCCCACCAAGGGAAGGCTCACCGCCAACGGTGTGCCATATCTGCGCGCCCGGTACGATATTACAGTGCAGGACGGGAAACTGGCAGAATATCGTCTTTTAACGGACGGTGAGCAGGCGCAGCACCCCTGGTATGCCTATGAGGTCATTGGTGCAAAGCTGCCGTGGTTTAACAACGAAGCCTATGTGGATGTTCTGAACCCGGATGCCACAAGAGCCTTCCTCCGGGCAGTCCATGAGCGCTACAGAGAAGTGCTCGGTGAGGAATTCGGCAAAACCGTCCCTGCCATTTTTACCGATGAGCCGCAGTTTACCAGACTGCAGCCCATGGAGAACGGCGCAGCCTTCTCGGAAGGCAGCATCCCGTGGACAAATGGCTTCTCTGCCGCCTTCCAAGGCAAATACGGCTATGATCTTCTGGAAAAACTGCCGGAGGTGTTCTGGGAACGGGCAGACGGCATCTGTTCTCAGGCAAAATACCACTGCCATGATTTTATCGCAGACCGCTATGCCGAAAGCTACTGCGCCGTCATAGGGGCGTGGTGCAAAGAAAACGGCATCATGTTCTCCGGTCATCTGATGAATGAGCATCTGATGGAAGAGCAGAGTATGTTCATTGGGGAAGCCATGCGCGCATACCCTTATTTCCAGCTGCCCGGTATGGATATGCTGGCAGGATTTCTGGAATATGACACAGCCAAGCAGGTACAGAGCGTTGCCCGGCAGGAGGGAAAGTGCGGCGTCATCAGCGAGCTTTACGGTGTGACCAACTGGGACTACACCTTTGCAGGCCACAAGCTGCAGGGCGACTGGCAGGCGGCATTGGGTGTCACCGTCCGTGTGCCCCACCTTTCGTGGATGAGCATGGGTGGCGAAAGCAAGCGGGATTATCCTGCCCCCATCGATCAGCACAGTCCCTGGTATGAAAAATATGCCCTCATAGAAGATCACTTCGCCCGGCTCAATACGGTCTTGCGCCGCGGAGCGCCCTGTGTCCATGTGGCGGTGGTGCACCCTATTGAGAGCCACTGGATGATGATGGGTCCCGATCGTCAATGCATGGAAAAGCGCATTGCAAGTGACGAACGGTTTGCCGATCTTCTGGACTGGCTGCTGTTTGGTCTGCAGGATTTTGATCTGCTTTCGGAAGCCTTGCTGCCGCGGCAGCAGGTGTATGCGGAAAACGGCACGCTCCATGTGGGGCAGATGGCATACAAGGTCGTGGTGGTGCCCCAGCTGCTCACCATCCGGGAAAGCACGGTCAAAATATTGGAAGCCTTCCAAAGATCCGGCGGCACCGTGATCTATATGGGCGAGCTTCCCACCTATCTGGACGGCAGACCTGCCGATGTCCCCACATACGGCAAGCATATCGGCTTTACCAAACAGGAGCTGCTGCGGGAATTGGAGCCGTGGCGGGAAGTGGATCTCTGCGACAGCGATGATCTGCGCCCGGACTTCTACCTCCATCAGCTGCGCACAGATGGGGATGACGCCTATCTCTTCGTCTGCCACGGCAAGCCGGAAAACTATTTTGAAGCCAGTTCCTTTTTGGTGGACAGTCAGTATATGGTGGAGTTTTCCGTCAAGGGTGCATACGGGGTGGAGCTGATGGATACCTTCACGGGAACCATCTCGCCCATTGCCTCAAAGCTGCACGGCGGCAAGACGTTCTTCTCCCTGCCCAGCCATGAACACGACAGCTTTCTCTTCCGCTTGACCAAATCGCGGCAGGAAGTGCCGCAGGAAGCAGAAAAGACGCCCATCTGGGAAAGCTATCTGCCCTCCGTCAACAGCTACCGTTTGGAAGCAGCCAACACGCTGCTGCTCGATCAGTCGCATTGGCGGCTGGATGACGGCAACTGGCAGGAGAAAGAAGAGATTCTCAAGATCGACGATGCCATCCGGCGCGCCTTGGGGCTGCGTCTTCGCACCGACAGTTTCCCGCAGCCGTGGCTTACAGGCAAATGCCCTGCCGAGCACACCGTTCAGCTGCGCTTTGTGATCTCCTCCGAGGTGGAAGTTCCGGTGGATCTTGCCTTTGAGGGCGATGCCTCCATCACCTTCAACGGTGCTTTTGTTTCGCGGCAGACGGGTGCGTACTTTGTGGATCATGCCATTCACCGCATCTGCCTGGGCACGCTGCAAAAGGGCGAAAATGTACTGGAGCTGACCCTGCCCTTTGGAGAAAAGACAGATCCGGAGTGGTGTTATCTGCTTGGTGATTTCGGTGTCCGTGTCTGCGGCAGGCAGACTGTGGTCACTGCCCTGCCGGAGAAACTGGGCTTTGGCTCTTACCATACGCAGGGGCTTGCCTTCTACGGTGAAAACCTTGTTTATGAGACAGAGCTCCAAACCCCTGCCGGAGAGCTTTGGCTGGAAGCGCCTGTCTTCCGAGCGCCGCTTTTGGGTGTCAGCATAGACGGCGGGGAAGAGCACAATATTTTTCTTGCGCCCTATCGCGTATGCCTTGGCCGGGTGGAGGACGGCTGCCACAGGATCACCATCCGCAGCTACGGCAGCCGGATCAACCAGTTTGGACAGCTCCACAACTGCAACCCGGCAGAACGCTACTTTGGTCCCAAAACATGGCGCACCACAGGCAAAAAATGGTGCTATGAATACAGGCTCAAGGACGTGGGTGTTCTGACGGCACCGATCGTCAGAGTCTACCCGTAAGAGGATGGCTGCCCATGGGCAGCCATCCTCTTGCCATTTCAAAACCTGCTGTGATACAATAAAACAAAAGCGCAGGGAGGCAGACTATGGAACTTCGTTACGGTATTTTGAGCACCTCGTCCATTGCGCCGCGGTTTATTGCGGCGGTCAGAGAAAGCAAAACGGGCACGGTGGCTGCCCTGTCCTCCCGCACATGGGAGAAGGCACACGCCAAAGCCAAGGAATGGAACATCCCCACGGCTTACGGCTCTCACGAGGCGCTGCTTTCGGATGAAACGATCAACATCGTCTATATCTCCAATGTGAATGCCCGGCATTATCCGTGGGCGAAGGCGGCGCTGCTGGCAGGCAAGCACGTGATCTGCGAAAAGCCCTGCACCACCACGCAGGCGCATACCAAGGAACTGTACGAACTGGCAAGGGAAAAGGGTCTGTTTTTCATGGAGGCGCAGAAGATGCTGTTTTTGCCTGCTGTTCTGGCAGTCAAAGAGCATCTGGCAGATCTGGGAGACGTCACCATGGCGCAGTGCAGCCACAGCTTTCCCGGCAGCTACAACGGCTGGATGTTCGATGCCGAAGCCGGCGGTGGGCCGCTGCTGAGCAGCGGCATCTATGCCCTGCAGCTGATGGCATGGCTCTTTGGCGGCATCGGTGAGGTCAGCGGTACGGCAAGCAAGCTGCCGACCGGTGTGGAGTGGCAGTATATCCTCACAGGCTGCACCAAGACGGGCATTTTGTTTTCCGCCAAAAACTCCACCCGTGCCGTACTGGACAACACCTGCCGCATTTTCGGGGAGAGGGGCTATATAGAGCTTCCGGAATACTGGAAGGCACGCAAAGCTGTTTTCCACATAGACGGAAAGACGGAAGTGCTGGAATTTCCCTGTGAACACGAGTTGGTCTATGAAGTCCGTCACATCGCCCAATGTTTGGAGCAGGGGCTCCTCACAAGCCCTGTCATAACGGAAGACCTGTCCCTGCAAGCCATCCGCGCCATTGAAAAGATCAAAGCCGAGTGGTGAAAAATATCTCCGGCAATGCGTGGCTGTTACAGGCAGGTTTTAGATTGCCACGTCGGGTTTTACAAACCCTCCTTGCAATGCACTGCCTTTTCAACTCCGCCCACAGAGAGCCGACACGATCATGATCGATTGTCAATTACAACCAGAAAGACCGCCTATGCTAAGCGGCGCAAACAAGAAAACATAGATTTTGCCCCACAGAGGTTATCTGTGGGGCAAAACTGTTATCAGCCATTTTGAGGCGGTTTAACCCTAAGCGCAACCGCCTAAAAAGGCTATGTTTTCTTATGAGGACGCAGCATACAGGTGGTCTTGCTTGTTTTCTGTTTTCCTCATGGAAATGTTTGTTTTAGCGTTTGACGGTGATCTCGTACCAGTTTTCGATATGCTCCGTATCGTACACACCGTATCTGAAGGTGAGCTCTTCATAGTCGAAGAGCTCCATCTGCTCCAAAACTTCGTCATGATCGAAGGACGCATACCACTCGCCCTCACCATCATAGTCCCAGTCGATCAGGCGATCGAAACCGGGTTCTTTGAAGTAAGCCTTAAATTCCGGCGCACCATAGTGCTCGTAGGCATCTTCGTTGGCTTCGATTCCCACCGTTGTGGAGCTGCCGTCCAGACCGACGGAGGACGGCCCGTACACGCTGAAGCTGTTGGAGTAGCTGAGGAAGCTGATGGTGCCTTCGGCGCAGAGCACATCATCCTCCAGCCAGTCTTCGTACTCCCAGGGAGTGCCCTTCTGCACCAGGGTATCGCCCTCATAGGTGTCGATCCGCAGCCATTTCAGATACCAGCCTTCGTAGCTGCCTGCCTTATCCTTGCGGATCTCAAAGCTTGCGGCAGTGCCGCTGAGCTTGCTTGCCGGGATCTCAAAGACATCCTCGCTTCCGCCTTCGAAGCAGTTGGAGCAGCCGTTGAGACAGTTGTTCAGCGCAACAGGGCTGCCGCCGTTGAAGGAAATCTCAATGTTGCTGTCCGTTCCTGCCCAGTTCTTATCCGCTGTTTTTACCACCAGCTTGTAGCTGAGGTTGCCGGGGTTGTTTTCCAGCGTAACGCGGCAGGACTTGGGTGCGGAGGCGGAATAGTTCTCGCCCTCGCCAAGACGCGCCCACAGATAGAAGGTGTTGGAGTCTTCGCCCTGATTGACATTGTACACAGGACCGGAAGTCCATGCGTCGCTGCCGGGAGCGTCGGCGGTGGTGGTGACGGCAAACTCATATGCACCGATGCCTTCACCCTGCCCACGGGTGTAGGAATAGGACAGTCCGTAGGTATTGGGCAGCAGGTTGGCGTAATACTGGGTCACATTGTCTTCCGTAGGAGCCTCGTCCAGGGTAGTAGGTGCCTTGGTGATCTCAAACACGCCCTTGATGATGATGTTGACTTCCTTGAAGTCGTTATCGCCGGGACGGTAGATCTTCACATCATAGACACCGGCATGCACAGCTTCATCCTGCCATTCGGTCAGGTAGCCGTCACGTTTGTAGAAAACCCGGAAGCCGCTTCCTTCTGTATCCCCCGGCTCGTTGAGACCGATATCCTCAAAGGAACGGATCTCGGAGCCATCGTAGGTCACATACTCGTAGGTGGCATTGGGGTCAATGGAGGCAGTTGCCGTATGACTCTCACCGTCATAAACCACGGTGGTATCGGTGAAGGAGAACAGATCCTTGTGCGCCTTATAGTAGGCATTGATATCCACACGTTCCTTCCACTGGGCATACAGGGTGTGGTCGGACTCAAATACGTTTGCCAGAGCCTCATAGTCACAATCAAGCACATCCGTGATCTTTCTGTGCTTTGTCCCGATGTCCTCACCCAGCTTGTTGTCGCTGTTGAGGGGAGCGCCCCACTGGTCATATTCCTCCACGCTGCTGTCCACCGACACTCTGTTCCGGGTGGTGCTCCAGCCAAGGAAACCGTAGGTCGCCGTGAAGGGCAGCACCGGCAGAGAGCCGTAGGCTTCGCCCTTGCCGTATTCCTTTGCCACAGTTGCACCGTGATCCACATCCTTGGACGGATCATGGAAGTAACCGTCAGAATACAGCTCGTCGTAGGTCACCACCAGATCCTCCGGTGTGACCAGCGCAGCAGGCTCGTCACCTGTCACATCCTTTTCCGAGTTGTTCACATCGAAGCTGACAAGATAGGTGTTGGGCTGCCACTTGGCGTACAGGGTCAGTCCCGGCTGGGGAACGGTCTGGGTCACAGCCTTGTAGCCGCCGGCTTCTCCCACATCATAGCGGTAATCCGGGCTTGTTCCGGTGACTGCATCGGGATGCGCTTCTCCCGTCTGCGCATCGTCTGCCGCCGGAGGCTGATGCTCTGTAAACCAATCCACAAAAGTATATCCGCGGCGGTCTGCGTCGGGAATATTGACGATCAGGGAGCCTACCAGCTTGTCGATGGGCTTGGGAACATCATAGAAGTAGTAGGGATCAAAGTCGGGGCTGCCGTTGAAGCGGATCCATGCACGCTCACCGCTCAGACCCACGCAGGTGACAACATAGTTGGTGCAGGCGTTGATCACGCCGATTTCGGGGTAGATCTCCTTGATACCAAGCTGTTCACCGGTGTTTTTCAGAACTTCCGTTTCCAGAATGTGATCCACTTCCGCGGTGCCGGGTCTTGTGCCCTTCCTCAAGGTGATGGTCACGTCCTCCACATTGGTGTGGGTCAGACCGTTGAAGGTAAAGACTGCGGTGACACTGTCATCCACATAGTTGGCGGTGGCAGTGATGCCCTTCTTCAGCGCCTTTGCCATCTCACCGGTAATGGGACGGCTCAGATCAATGGCCTGCTGCCCCATGCCGGCAAAGCTGCCGCCCTCATACTTGACGCGGGTGGGGATGGTGGTGGTTGTGGTAACATTGGCAAATCTGGTGTAGGTATCGCCAACCTCGGTATAGGTCTTCTCCAGAGAGGAGAAGTCGAAGGTCTCGCCGTAGTATGCGGAGAACTGCCGGCTTTCGGTGGAGCCGTCCTTGTTCTGGACGCCATCGACTGTGATGGTATAGAGCTGACGCTCCACATCATAGTAGTACACCGTATCGGTGGAGACGGTCAGATCCGTGGTCTGAGAGACGCGATAGCCGGAGCCGCTGTCGCGGAACTTCAGATCGCTCCAGTCAGCCAGCTCCCGGATCTCCTCGTCATCGGGCAGATCGAAGGGCTGACCCTTCCGCACACGCTTGGTCCACAGCTCCTCGTAATGATCGTCTTCACCCACCAGAACGGAAACGGTGTGATATTCCTTCAGATCCGAGCGGGACAGATCTGTCCATGCCACGGGAACGGTGGTGGTCATATCATAACGGCTGAAGGGCATCTTGCCATGCAGGTAGGTGATGGTGATGTCACATTCCAGATAATTGAAGGAAGAATCGGGAACCTTCACCGAGATCTTGCCCGTATCCTCATCCAGAGTGAAGTAGGGGCTGGACATGGTCACGCTGAAGTCGCTGTAGTCCATCACCTGTGCACCGTAGGTGCCGGTTTTCAGATCTACATACGACAGCGCTCTCAGCGTCTGCGGGAGTTCCATGGTGATGCCGTTGCGGCTGTCACGGTCTTCGTCCCAGATGAAAACACGTTCCTGATCGCTTTGTGCCTGGTAGAACAGATTATAATAGTATCTGCTCTCGCCTGCTTCCAGCAGGGGGAACTCCTCGTCCACGAAGTCGTAGCTGTATTCAAACATGCCCAAGGCTTCTGCCTCAAAGCTGAAGATCAGATACAGACCAAATTCCAGATCCAGACCGCCGAGCATATCGGAAGTTTGCTTCCACTCCTCCGAGCCTGCCTGCCTTGTTCGTTCGTAGTTGTAAATGAACAGACCATAGAGCTTGACATAGGGGCCAAGCTCCGCCGCAATGCCCACGCTGGCAAGGGAGCCTGTACCGATACCGGCATAGATCTTGGCTTTGACACCTGCCTTCACACCCAGCTTACCCATGACATAGAACTGGAACTTGAAGGTCTCATCGATCAGATCCATGGTATCGCTGCCGGCGGTAGGCGTAAAGAGGCCGATCTTAAACCAGAAGTTGTAGCGCTTGCCCACCTTGTATTCCAGACTGGAGCCGATGGCGATGCTCATATCCGTGCGCACCACGAAGTCTGCTTCCACACCCAGCACCAGACCGAAGTAGCACACCTCAAAGTTGAAGATCTGCTGTTCCAGCAGCTCCACCCAGTCGGTCTCCTGTCGGAGCATATCGCTGTACTTCTTCATCAGTTCGTCAAGGGACCGGTAGTACTCCTCGGACAAACCGGTTTCGTCTGCCACATTGATGAACTCTTCCAGGTCGGAAGAAATACCGGTGGTGCTCAAAATGGCATTGCTGTTGTCTCTGGTGGTCATTTCTGCCGCAAAGGAGAAGGCGGTATAGTTCTTCATGTCCACATGGGCGCCGATGTAGACGCCGATGGGAATGGGAATGCCCAGAATTTCCTTATAGACCAGCTCACCCTTGACGCCGGGCGCCACCATGGCTTCTTCGGTAAAGGAGGCGGTCAGACCGATCTCGATGACACCGTCATTGGTTTTTGCGGAAAGCTCCGCGTCCACACCGATGGTGATCTCCACGCCGTCAAACTCGCTGCCGGTGCCGATGTTCACATCCAGATCGATATCATCAATGGCGAAGCCGCCCTCGCCCAACAGATCGATCTGATTTGCCGGCACAGGTGCGCCGTTCTCATCCGTCAGCCGCTCGCGCAGATAGGGGTCATTGCGGAACTGCTCGGTACTTGCCACAAAATCGGACAGCACATAGACAGCTTCCTGCGCAAAGCCGCTGTCTTCGATCTGGGCGGACATCTGCGCTGCCATGAGATGCATGGTGTTCTCATCCAGCAGATCTGCTGCTGTCAGATCGATATTGGTATAAAGATCCATGCTTTCGATGATATCCTGCCTTGTCACCTTCCGGAAAGTGATGGTATCACCGCTGAAGCCTTCCACACGTGCAAAATACAGCTCGCTGTCGAGATGGCTGCCGTCTTCCGCCTTGCTGACATAGAGGGTGATAAAGTCTCCCTCGCTCAGACGGCTTCTTGCGTAGTCCAGCGTGCCGATGTCGACACCGATCATGCTCTCATACATGGAGATATCCAGATCGGTCAGACTGACCGTGCCGGTTTCACCGCCGGGAAGGGCAGGCACGTTGATCGGGAAGTTGTCGGGAACTTCGTACACATCCTGCCGCGCCTCGTCATCGAGCATGGAGAAGGTGATCCTGCTGCCGTTGACCTCCACAGCCTGCACATACACGGCAGGATCCAGCACGGAAGCATCGCTTCCGCGCTCCAGAGGATGGGTGCCCTCGTAGATGCAAAGAACATCGCCTGCTTCCACTTGTTCGCTTCCGCTGTAAGGAAAGGTACCTGTTCCCACGGTGTCATCCGTGACGGGCAGCTTGTCCAGTACATCGGAGGTCAGAACGTCGTAAGTACCGCCTGCAACAGAATAGGAGATGGCGGCAGTGTCCTTGATATAGACGATCTCATCGCCCATACGGATGTTCTTCACTTCTTCCCGGAAAATGGAGAAGGAGGCGGTGCGGATGGTTTCTTCCTTGCCGTCAAACATCCAGCCGTCCGCCAGCGTCAATTCATAGGAGCAGCCCTCGTTGAAGCCCTCGGGGGCATAGATGGTGTAAGCGCCGCCGCCCTTGGGGGAGGCTGCCAGCTCCACAGGATCGGAGCCGTCGTTGCTCTCCAGCGTTGCTGCCAGCTTTGCAGCCTCAGCGCTGCCGGCAGAGCCGTTGGTTCTGCGGATGACAAACGTCACATCCGCAGGGACATCCATCCGGGTGAAAGTTCGGACAGTCAGATCCTCGACGCGATCCATTTCCCGGTACTTGGCATAGACCTTCGTATTTTCGAAGACACAGTTTGACGCAAAGAAGGGCTCTGTAAAGTCTTCATCATAATAATAGCCCAGCAGAACAGCGCCTTCCTTGGAGGACTTTTCCACCGCGGGAAGCTTGTCCAGAGGCATGCCGAATATGGTGGTGAAGCGGTCGATCAGACGATCGCCGTCATAGAAAGACACCTGGCGCAAAAGGTTCTGGGACGCGCCGTAGGGCAGGCCTGTCTCGGGATCCAGACGGACGCGGTCGGAGGCTTCACCAAGCTCCTTGTACCAGGTGCCCACAGCTGCATCCAGACGGTCGCAGATGGTCGCCGCCTGTGCGCGGCTTGCATTGGCATAGGGATCAAAGCTGACACCGTCACCGACCAGAACACCTGTCTGCCACAGCTGCCTGACATCGTCTTTCGCCCAATCTGCCACCCGGTCAAAATCCACAGGCTCTTCGGCGGTCATCACATGATCCGGAATGTTGTAAGTTACATGGAGGGCGTCAAAATACCGCACCAAAAAGGATGCCAGCTGCTGGCGGTTGATAGACGCATTGGGGGAGAAGTAACCGCTGCCCACACCGGTGGTGATGCCGTATTTGGCTGCCCATGCCACGTAGGGGGCATAGTAGGCGTCGGCAGGCACATCGGCAAAGTCGGACTGCCCTGCATAACGGTCTGCGTCCACACCCGCCAGTCTGCCCAGCACCGTCACGAACATACCGCGTGTCATGGTACCGTTAGGATCAAATGCCGTGTCCGACACACCCTTGAACAGATCGTTGACATAGACATACATGACCGAGTCATGATACCAGTCCGACCTGTTCACATCGGCAAAGGGATTTACGGGCTTATTTGCGTTTTTCATCAGCAAATACTCTCCCCACGGGATCTCCGCCAACGCTGTCATGGGGAGCATGGTCAACAGCATGGTAAGTATCAACAAAATACTGAGCAATCTTTTTTTCATAGGAACGTCCTTCTTTTCTCTATACACTTGCAGGCAAGCTGATATTCTGATACACTATGATTATAAGTCGTCCCCATGGGGACGAGTCAAGGACTTTGGGAGGAACTGTCATGAAAAAACATGAAGGAGAACTGTTCCAGATCGGAGAAGTCACAAAAATATTGGGAATCACGCGCAAAGCCCTCCTTGTCTATGAGGATATGGGGCTTTTGACCCCTGCCGTCAAAGACGAGGAGAGCAAATATCGCTACTATTCTGCCGACAATATGACCCAGATTCGTGCCATCCGTTCTCTGCAGTCTTTGGGGCTGACCCTGAAGGAAGTGGCGGAGTATTATTACGACACGGAAAATATCGATCTGCACCTGCAGCGGCTCATGGATCTGCGGACAGCGCTGGATAAGAATATCCAGATGCTGCAGGTGCGCGCAGCCAAGCCGGGTGACCTGACCATCCGCAAAACGGTGCTGCCGCAGCAGGTCTGCTTCTGCCGTCGATACCGGTGCGAAAGTGTTTTCGATGCTTCGAATAAGCTGCGCGAGACCTACATTGCCGCGGCGCGCACCGGGAAAATGTCCATGCTGGGCAGGATGTTCACCATGCGGATGTCCTCAGAGCCGGGCAGGTTGGATCTGATGTGCTGCATCCCCGTGGACAACAGCTTTGCAGGTGAGGAGCGGATGGAGTTTGCCGAAACCCCGGCACTTTGCATCTACTACCGTGGGCCCTATGAGGGAACATCCACCGCCATCGGAGCGCTGCTGCAGCATATCAAAGAGCACAACATCGAGACCACAGGCCCCTTCCGCTCCGTCTATCTGGAGGGCCCGCCCAACCGCGGAGAAAACAGCGCAGATTACATCACCCAGATCGCCGTACCGATCAAATGAAAGACCGCTGCAGGCAGGATAATAATTGTCAATTATAAGCAAAGAGACCGCCGACAGCATCGGCGGTCTCTTTGTGTGTTTATCCTCTTTCAAAGCCCACCAGCAAGCCGCCGGTCTCGGCATAGTAGCTGCAAAGCCCTTTGCAGCGGTGGATGCGGACATCTGCCTGCCCCATCTGCGACAGAATCATATCCTTCAGCTTCCGGGCTGCAGCTTCGTTCCTGCAATGGGCAATGCGCACCTTTCCCTTGGACAGTCCGCTGCTTTTCAGATAGGACAAGATGGCAGCCAGAGATCTTTCTTCGCCTCTGCATTTGTGCATGGGCTCCAGTGTGCCGCGGTCGCCGGCTTTGCCCACGATGCGGATGCCCAGCACCCCTGCCAGCTTCGCCACCGTTGGGGACACTCTGCCGTTGGCGGCAAAGTTTTTTAAAGACTGCAGCATAAACACAAGCCCTGTTTCCTGCTTGTAGGCTTCGATGCTTTTGCAGATCTCCTCATATGCCATGCCCTGCTCAATGTACTGCTCCAGCTTCTCGATGATCAGCATCAGCTCCGGGCCGGCAGACAGAGAATCGATCACGCAGACCCGTCTGCCTTCGTGCTCTGCTTCATACATCTGCTTTGCCACGCACGCAGAGTTGTAGCTGCCGGACAAGCCGCTGGTGATGGTCACGCAGTAGACTTCCTCCGCATCGCAGAAGGCATCGAGCCAGTCGGCAGGGGCAGGACAGGAGGTCTTGCTCCTGCCCTTGCAGGTATCAAACCAGGCAACCATCTCCTCCACATCCAGAGCGGCATCATCGACAAATTCCCGCGCATCTGTGATCACCTTCATGGGCGCAGCGGCAAATGGGATCTTGTTCAGCGTCAGCACATTGGCAGAGGAGTCTGCCACGATCTTAATTTTTTTCATAGTGTAGATCCTTTCGTTTTGGCTTTTCACATCATACCAAAACCGCAGTCAGAACTCCCACCTACACCTGCGTCCAGGCGCTCTACACGCAGAAGAACCGAACTCTACTCACAGGAGAATGAACACGATTGATGTTCTTTTCTTAAAAAACGCAAAGAAAACCGAACTTTCACCACAATTTTCACTTGATCGGAGCTGCTTTTGAGGTGTGGTTTAAAATCGTTTTAAGATCAGAGCTGTTTTATATTACAAGTCATAAAGGCCGACACTTTTTTCTTCCATTTTGCCTGCATATCCGATATAATAGAACTAACCATCCGCCGCAGGAACAGACAGAAAAAGGGCCGAGGCGTGCGCCTGTTTTTGGCAAAAACAGAATATTGACAAATGCCAAAAAGGGTGGCATAGTGAAAGAAGCGAGCCTATATTGGTCGTGCCGCCCCGGGCAGCGCTTTGGTGGACCGAAGCAGACCGATCCTGCGGACGAGCAAGACCATATCAATCATATTTTAGGAGTGTGACCAAGCATGAAACTGATTATCAAGAACGACTACGCCGCCATGTGTGAATGGGCCGCCCAGCACATTGCCGACGCCATCAACAACCACAAGGAAGACCGTCCCTTCATCCTGGGTCTGCCCACCGGTTCTTCTCCTCTGGGTGTCTATAAGCGCCTGATCGAGATGAACAAGGAAGGCAGCGTGACCTTCAAGAACGTGGTCACTTTCAACATGGACGAATACGTGGGTCTGCCCCGCGAGCATGACCAGAGCTACTGGTACTTCATGCATGACAATTTCTTCAACCACATCGATATCCCTGCCGTGAACATCAACATCCTCAACGGCATGGCAGAGGATCTGGAAGCCGAGTGCAAGCGCTATGAAGACAAGATCGCTTCCTACGGCGGCATCGATCTGTTCCTGGGCGGCAGCGGCGTGGACGGCCACATCGCCTTCAATGAGCCTTACACCTCTCTGGTCTCCCGTACCGGCGTCCGTGCTCTGACGGAAGACACCCTGATCGTCAACTCCCGCTTCTTCGACAACGACCCCAACAAGGTCCCCAAGACCGCTCTGTCCGTGGGTGTGGGTACTGTGTGCGATTCCAAGCAGGTGCTGCTGCTGATCAACGGCCACAACAAGGCTCGTGCTCTGCGCCACTGCGTGGAAGGCGGCGTGGATCATGCATGGACCATCTCCGCTCTGCAGCTGCATCCCGATGGCATCGTTGCCTGCGACGAGGCTGCCTGCGGCGAACTGAAGGTCGATACCTACAAGTACTTCAAAGAGATCTACAAGAACGAAAAGTAATTTCACAAACAAAAAGCGCGCTGCGGTTCCCGCAGCGCGCTTTTTGTTTTGAAGACGGCTCTCAACGAGCGATGTATTTTGCAAAGGCTGTGGGCGAACAGCCAAACCATTCACGAAACTGTCTGGAATAGTGCTGGATACTGGCGTAACCCAGATAGTCCGCAATTTCTCCAATGCTCATCTGTTGGCTCAGAAGCAGCGCTTTGCTCTCCTCCAGACGGATTCGGGTGATGTATTTTGCCGGTGGGATCCCCAGATGTGTTTGGAACAATGCGGTCAGTTGGGAGGTGCTGACATTGACGGCAGCGGCAAGGGCTGCCACGGTCAGTTTCCGTCGATACTCGCTGTCCACCACCCGGAGCGCTTTGTCCAGCACTTGGTTTCTTGCGTGTGCCGTGGCAGGGGACGGTTTGTGCGCAGTCTCCGGAACCTGCCGCAGCAGGTGCAGCAAAAGCAGGGAAAACTGTGCCTGCAGAAACTCATCCCGGTAGCCGGAGGGATCATCATACGCTTCTGCCAAAGCACCGGCTGCCTGCTGTACCGCCATGGAGGCACAGATCGGTCTGCCGATCCAGTCGGTCAGATCGTGATCCTGCCAAAGAAAGGAGACGGTCAGAAACTGCACATCATGTTCTGCATACTGCATATGCCATTGGTTTCGGTCAAAAATCAGCAGCTCGTTGGGGTGCAGAGCAACATCCTGTCCGCAGAAAAAATTATGCAGAACGCCTTTTTCCACATAAACAAGCTCCAACGGCTGATGCTGCTCTCCGCGAAAATACAAGCCTCCGTGACCGACCTGGTGGAACAGGGTAAAGATCTCCGGCATTGTCCGGCTTTCCGTTTCCGTCAGAGCTTCCGGCTGAGCAATGTGAGAAGCTTGAGACAGCGCCTGCAGACCGATGACCTCGCTTTGATCTGTCAGGGGGAAAAAGCCAAACTGCACACCTGCAAAAATGATGATCGGGCGATCCAGATAGAACTGCTTCTGCCTGCCTTGATCCAAAACCAGAAGCACCGTCATGCCGGAACGGTAATCCCAATGGGTATCGTGATCAAAGCAGTATGTTGGGATAGACGCTTGTCTGAACAAAGAGGTGTTATAAATGATCGATTCACCTTCCGGCATATTCTCGATTCTGCCAAAGGATGAAAAAGACGGGTGCAGCAGAGGTACCAGCATCCCATATCCCTCCCGTGTAAGCTTTTCTATATTTTATCTATTTCAATTGAAATAAGCAAGATTTATTGTCTATAAGACCATAGAATTTATATATTTATACACAGATGCGACAGAACACTTGCACTTTTCTTTTCAGAAAAGATAGAATGAAGAAAAACACCGAAAAGGATGGATGCACACATGAAAAAACCTACCTTGGTCATTATGGCAGCCGGTATGGGAAGCCGCTTCGGCGGACTGAAGCAGATCGCTCCCGTGGATGCGCAGGGCCATATCATCATCGATTTTTCCCTCTTTGATGCCTGGCGCGCAGGCTTCCGGGATCTGGTCTTTATCATCAAGCCGGAGCTGGAGGACTCCTTCCGGGAAGTGATCGGCAGCCGCATGGAGAAGTATTTCAACATTTCTTATGTCCATCAGACCATGGACAAGCTGCCTGCCGGTTACAGCGTTCCGGAAGGCCGTGAGAAGCCCTGGGGCACCGGTCACGCAGTGCTCTGCTGCAAGGATGTGGTGGACGGCCCCTTCACCGTGATCAATGCCGATGACTTCTATGGCCCCACCGCCTTTGCTGCGATCTATGAGTATCTTGTCAGCAATGAAGACGAAAGCCAATATGCCATGGTCGGTTACCGCGTCCGCAACACCGTCACGGAGAACGGATCGGTCGCCCGCGGTGTCTGTGAGGTGGAAAACGGTCTGCTGACCGGTGTGACCGAGCGCACCAAGATCTTCAAAAACGGCACAGATGCCAAGTACACCGAAGACGGCGAGACCTTCGTGGAACTGCCCGGTGATACCATCGTTTCCATGAATTTCTGGGGCTTTACCTCCAAGATGCTGAAGGCGCTGGATGACCGCTTTGCGGCATTTCTGGATGACGCGCTGGTGCGCAATCCGCTGAAGGGCGAATATTTCCTGCCCTCTGTTGTCAACGACCAGCTGCAGGAAGGCTCTGCCACCGTGCGCGTTCTGCCGTGTGAGGAGACCTGGTACGGCGTTACCTATCGTGAAGATCTCGATAGTGTGAAGCATGCCATTGCAAATATGAAGAAGCAGGGCATCTATACAGAAAATCTGTGGAACTGATTGGGAGGAAGAGCCATGTATATGCCTGAACATGATACGATTTTGTCGGAAGTGATCGCCGCTTACGATTTCCCCGAGACTCTGCTGGGCACTGTCCGTTACGGCAGCGGCCATATCAACGATACCTTCTGCCTGGTCTGCCAGCCCAAGGAGGGCAAGGCGATCCGTTTCATCCTGCAGGGTCTGTCCAAGGCGGCATTTCCCCGGCAGGAGGAGCTGATGGAGAACTTCATCGGCGTTACGTCCCATCTGCGCAAAAAGATCGAGAGCGCCGGCGGTGATCCCATGCGGGAAACGCTCAATCTTGTCCCCACCCGGGATGGCAAGTCCTACTATACCGATGCCACCGGCAAGGTGTGGCGTCTGACCCACTATGTGGAAAACACCGTTTGCCTGCAGAAGGCAACACCGGAGCTGTTTGAAGCCTCCGCCCGTGCCTTTGGCCGTTTCCAGCTGCTGCTGCAGGATTATCCTGCCCACACGCTCCATGAGCCTATCGTGAACTTCCATAACACCGAAGATCGGTTTGCCAAGTTCCTTGCTGCCGTTGAGGCAGACAAGCTGGGCAGAGCCAAGGACGTGGAGGCGGAGATCCGCTTTGCCATGGAACGCAGGGACGATTGTTCCGTGGCAGTCAACGCCCTGCGGGAAGGAAAGCTGCCTCTGCGTGTGACCCACAACGATACCAAGCTGAACAATGTTTTGATCGATGAAGCGACCATGGAAGGCATCTGCATCATCGATCTGGATACCACCATGCCCGGTCTGTCCATCTACGACTTTGGCGATTCCATCCGCTTCGGCGCCAACCACAGCGCAGAGGATGAAAAGGATCTGAGCAAGGTGAATTTTGACATCGAGCTGTTCAAGCGCTACACCCGCGGCTTCCTGGAGGGTGCGCAGGGCAGTCTGACCGATGCCGAACTGGAGTATCTGCCCTGGGGCGCAAAGCTGATGACCCTGGAGTGCGGCATCCGCTTCCTGACCGATTATCTCGATGGCGATCATTATTTCCGCATCCATTATCCGGAGCAGAATCTGGATCGCTGCCGCACCCAGTTCAAACTGGTTTCCGACATGGAAAACAGCTGGGCACAAATGCACGAGATCGTAAAAGAGATCTCCGGAAAAGAGCAGCTCTGAGCCGGTAATATGTGAAAAAACATCCCTCCATCATGGAGGGATGTTTCTGTTTCGGGCATAGCCCGAATATTCCCGGCTGCGCACAGCACGTTAACGGGTTTTTGTTCTGCAATCCCTCCGCCTCATTTTACTCGGCACCTCCCTTTACACAAGGGAGGCTTTCAAACTTCTCTGCACCACAAGGCTCCCTTGTGTAAAGGATGCCCCAGGGCAGCTTCTTCTACGCGCTAAGAGCCGCGCTTCGCGCGGTTGCTCGCTTGCATGCGCCTGCGGGCGCGATCGCAATGACAGAATATAATTTCATAAAAAAAGAACAGGAACAAGCTTTCGCTTGTTCCTGTTTTCTGGAGCGGGTGACGAGGCTCGAACTCGCTACCTCCACCTTGGCAAGGTGGCGCTCTACCGGATGAGCTACACCCGCATCTCAAATGCTCCACTATTATATCAAATAAGGAGCATTTGTCAAGAGGTATTTTCAGAATTTTTTACTTTCTGCCACAGCCAGCTGATCGCAGCGGTTATTTTTTTCGTTTTCTGCGTGGCCCTTGACCCAATGCAGGTGCACATCGTGCTTGGAAAGCAGCGTTAAGATCTGTTCCCACAGATCCACATTGAGGGCAGGCTTTTTGTCGGATTTGATCCAGCCTTTTTTCTTCCAGCCGTAGACCCAGCCCTGACTGACTGCGTCGATAAAATACTTGCTGTCGGAGTACAGCTCCACACGGCAGGGCTCTTTCAGCGCCTGCAGCGCCATGATGACGGCGGTCAGCTCCATGCGGTTGTTGGTGGTCTGTGCCTCTCCGCCGGACAGCTCCTTTTCCGTACCTGCGTATTCCAGAATCGCGCCCCAGCCACCGGGGCCGGGATTGCCGGAACACGCACCGTCTGTATAGATATTGACTGTTTTCATAGCTTACTTATGATACAGCTTTCGGCTTTCGTAGGCGGGGTCGTAGGTGACCTGTGCGCCCAGCTTTTTAAACACGTTTTCATCCACCTGCGAGAGAATCACCGTAGAGTGGATCTGCGCGCCTCTTAATTTTTCCAGCTGCTCCATGGCAAGCTCTGCCGTGGCGTCGGTCACAGCGCAGATGGACAGGGCGATGAGCATCTCATCCGTGTGCAGTCTGGGGTTGCGGTTGCCCAGATGCTCCACCTTCAGATGGGTGATGGGCTCCAGCACCGTGGGGGAGATCAGCTTCACCTCATGGTCGATGCCTGCCAGATACTTTAAGGCATTGAGCAGGGCAGCGCAGCTGGCGCCCATGAGCTCGGAGGTCTTGCCTGTGATGATCTTGCCGTCCGGCAGTTCGATCGCCATGGCGGTCTCGCCGGTGGACACAGCCACCTGACGGGCCGCAGGCACGGTGGCGCGCATTTCCGGCTCGATGCCAAGGGAGCCCATGAGCATTTCCAGCTTATGCAGCTGGCTGGACGTGCCCTCACCCTTCTTCACAAGGCAGGCCGTCTCAAAATAACGGCGGATGATCTCCTGTCGGCTGGCGTCGCAGCAGACCTCGTCATCAATGATGGCATTGCCTGCCATGTTGACGCCCATATCCGTGGGGCTCTTATAGGGACACTCTCCGTAGATCTTGCGGAACATGGCTTCCACTACAGGGTAGATCTCCACGTCACGGTTATAGTTGACCGTGGTCTCGCCGTAGGCGTCCAGATGGAAGGGGTCGATCATATTCACATCGTCCAGATCCACGGTGGCTGCCTCATAGGCCAGGTTCACCGGATGCTTCAGGGGCAAATTCCACACAGGGAACGTCTCATACTTGGCGTAGCCGGAGCGGATGCCTCTGCTGTGCTCATGGTACAGCTGGCTCAGACAGGTCGCCATTTTGCCGCTGCCGGGACCGGGCGCCGTGACCACCACGATGGGGCGGTCGGTATGGATATAATCATTTTTGCCGAAGCCCTCCTCCGAGACGATGAGGGGAATGTTGGAGGGATAGTCGGCAATGGGATAGTGGCGGTAGACCTTGACGCCCAGAGCTTCCAGCTTTCTCTGGAAGTGCTCTGCCGTTTTCTGTCCGGTGAACTTGGTCATGACCACGCTGCCTACGTACAGACCATACTCCCGGAAGGTGTCGATCAGACGCATGACCTCCATATCATAGGTGATGCCAAGGTCGCCGCGGCGCTTGTTTTTCTCAATGTCATCGCTGGAGATGGCGATGACCAGCTCCGCCTGATCCTTCAGCTGCAGGAGCATGCGCATTTTGCTGTCAGGCTGGAAGCCCGGCAGCACACGGGATGCATGGTAGTCGTCAAACAGCTTGCCGCCGAACTCCATATAGAGCTTGCCGCCGAATTGTTCCACGCGCTGCAGGATCTTCTCCGTCTGCAGGCGCAGGTATTTATCATTGTCAAAGCCGAGTTTGTTCATAATGAGCCCTCTTTGTCCAAATAATATTCCATGATAAATGATACTATTTTTTCGCAAAAATTGCAACAGGGGAAATGGGATGAATGCGGAATGATGAATGCTGAATTCTGCTCCGCACCCTTGGCTCCCCTTGTCAGGGGAGCTGTCAAAATCTCTGATTTTGACTGAGGGGTAGTCGTCATTGTTCTCTCCCTCCGGTTTCGCTTCGCTCAACCACCTCCCTCGTCAGAGGGAGGCATGGCTGCGCAGCAAAATTTTAATCCGTCGCGAAGCGACACCGACATGTTTCATTCTTCATTACAGTTGACAATCGTCATCTGTTTGACTTCTCCCAGATTTTGGGGTATAATCATTATGAATAACTATGTGTAGGGGTGTACCATGGCGAAACAACAATCTTACGGCAACGAGAGTATCTCGTCTTTGAAGGGTGCGGACAGAGTCCGCAAACGTCCCGCCGTTATTTTCGGCTCTGACGGTCTGGAAGGCTGTGAGCATGCCGTATTTGAAATTTTATCCAACTCCATCGACGAAGCCCGAGAGGGCCACGGCGATACCATCATTGTGACAAGATATCTGGATCACTCCATCGAGGTGGAGGATTTCGGCCGCGGCTGTCCCGTGGACTGGAACGCCGCCGAAGGCCGCTACAACTGGGAGCTGGTCTTCTGCGAGCTGTATGCCGGCGGCAAGTATGAAAACAACAACGGCGGCGACTATGAATTTTCTCTGGGTCTCAACGGCCTCGGTGCCTGCGCCACCCAGTATTCCTCCCGCAGCTTTGATGCCATCATCCGCCGCGACGGATTTAAGTATTCTCTGCACTTTGAGCGCGGTGAGATCGTGGGCGAGCTGGTGAAAGAGCCTGCCGACCGGAAAAAGACCGGCTCCTGCTTCCGCTGGCTGCCGGATCTGGAGGTCTTTACGGACATCAACATCCCCAGAGAATACTTTGTGGAGATCATGAAGCGTCAGGCTGTGGTCAACGCCGGCGTGACCTTCCGCTTCCGCAATGAGACTGCCCCCGGCAAGTTCGAGACGGAGGAATATCTCTACGAGCAGGGCATTCTGGACTATGTGACGGAGCTGACCGACGGGGCAGCCATGACCATGCCCCAGTTCTGGCAGACGGAGCGCAAGGGCAGAGACCGGGAGGACAAGCCGGAATACAAGGTGAAGATCTCTGCGGCGGTGTGCTTCTCCAATCAGGTCAATGTGATCGAGTATTACCACAACTCCTCCTGGCTGGAGCACGGCGGTGCCCCGGAAAAGGCGGCAAAGAACGCCTTTGTCTACGCCATCGACAATTATCTCAAGGAGACGGGAAAATACACCAAGACCGAGAGCAAGATCACCTTCCAGGATGTGCAGGACTGCCTTGTTCTGGTGACCAACTGCTTCTCCACCCAGACCTCCTATGAAAACCAGACCAAGAAGGCCATTACCAACAAGTTCGTGCAGGAGGCCATGACCCAGTTCTTCCGGGAGCGCCTGCAGGTATATTTCATTGAGAACAAGGCAGAAGCCGACAAGATCGCCGAGCAGGTGCTTATCAACAAGCGCAGCCGCGAAACGGCGGAAAAAACAAGACTCAACATCAAGAAGAAAATTTCCGGCACGGTGGATCTTGCCAACCGTGTGCAGAAATTTGTGGACTGCCGCAGCCGGGATGCCTCCCAGCGGGAGATCTACATCGTGGAGGGCGACTCCGCATTGGGCAGCGTCAAGCTCTCCCGCGACGCGGAGTTCCAGGGCATCATGCCCATCCGAGGCAAGATCCTCAACTGTCTGAAGGCAGACTATGACCGCATTTTCAAATCCGAGATCATCACGGATCTGATCCGTGTGCTGGGCTGCGGCGTGGAAGTGCATAATAAAAAGAGCAAGGATCTGTCTGCCTTCAGTCTGGAAAGCCTGCGGTGGAACAAGGTCATTATCTGTACAGACGCGGACGTGGACGGCTTCCAGATCAGAACGCTGGTGCTGACCATGCTCTATCGTCTGACTCCCACCCTGATCGAGCAGGGCTATGTGTATATTGCAGAATCTCCTCTGTATGAGATCACCACCAAGGACAAAACATGGTTTGCCTACTCAGACACAGAAAAGAACGACATCGTCAAAAAGTTAGAGGGGAAAAAGTACACCATCCAGCGCTCCAAGGGTCTTGGTGAGAACGAGCCGGAAATGATGTGGATGACCACCATGAACCCGGAAACCAGACGGCTCATCAAGGTCATGCCCGAGGACGCGGAAAAGACAGCCGCCGTCTTCGACCTGCTGCTGGGCGAAAACATTCTGGGCAGAAAAGACCACATTGCCGAAAACGGCTACAAGTATCTGGAACTGGCGGATATTTCGTAAGCACCCATCGTGCGGAACGCACCCTTGCCTCCCGGCTTCCGAGGGAGGTGGTAACCAAAGGGAGAGAAAAATTACGACTACCCCTCAGTCATGGCTTCGCCATGACAGCTCCCCTGACAAGGGGAGCCATGATGCGGTGCTCCAATACAAGGAAACCCATGACAATGTAGAGTGCACCCTTGCCTCCCTCTGATGAGGGAGGTGGCAAAACCGAAGGTTTTGACGGAGGGAGAGAATGAAAGCCTATCATAAAGAAAACATTCCCTTGGCAAAAGAATTGCGAAAAAATATGACGCCATGGGAACGAAAACTGTGGTATGAGTTTTTGCGGCAGTATCCCATCCGTTTCCAGCGACAGAAATGCCTTGGTAACTATATCGTGGACTTCTATTGCGCAAGAGCTCGTCTTGTGGTGGAGCTGGATGGAAGCGGTCATTATACAAAACAGCAGCAGGAAATGGATGCGCAGCGTACACAAGAATTGGAATCTATGGACCTGACTGTTTTGCGGATCTGCAATTTGGATATTGACCGGAATTTTCGAGGTGTATGCGAATATATCGACCGGATGATCCAGATGCGATCTCTCCCTCAGTCATCATCCTTGCCTTAGCAAGGCTGATGACAGCTCCCTCATCAGAGGGAGCCATATGTGCGGCTCCGACAGATTGAAACACAAGGAGGAATGTTGACAATTCATTGTCAATTAGATTTATATGGCGAAGAAGAAAACAGAACCTAAGATCAACAAGAATATCACCAATGTGGAAGGTCTTCGCGCGGAGGTTTTGGAGCAGAATATTACAGACACCTTAGAGCTGAACTATATGCCCTATGCCATGTCTGTCATCGTCTCCCGTGCCATTCCGGAGATCGATGGCTTCAAGCCGTCCCACAGAAAGCTGCTGTACACCATGTACGACATGGGGCTTCTGACCAAGCCGAGAACCAAGTCTGCCAACATCGTCGGTCAGACCATGCGCCTGAACCCCCACGGTGACGCCGCCATCTATGAGACCATGGTGCGTCTTGCCCGGGGGCACGAGGCCCTGAACCATCCTTTTGTGGACAGTAAGGGCAACTTCGGCAAGGTCTTCTCCCGCGATATGGCCTACGCCGCCTCCCGTTACACCGAGGCCAAGCTGGATCCCATCTGCCATGAGCTGTTCCGGGACATTGACTCCGACACGGTGGATTTTGTGGACAACTACGACGGCTCCATGAAAGAGCCCACCCTGCTGCCCACCACATTCCCCAATGTGCTGGTATCCAACAACACCGGCATCGCCGTCGGTATGGCATCCAACATCTGCGGCTTCAACCTGCGTGAGGTGTGCCAGACCGCCATTGCCAGAATCAAGGACCCCTCCTGTGATCTTTTGGAGACTCTGCCGGCTCCCGATTTCCCCACAGGCGGCGAGATCCTCTACGATCCTCTGCAGATGGCGGAGATCTACCGCACAGGCCGAGGCTCCTTCCCTGTCCGCGCCAAGTGGCGGTATGTGAAAGAGGGCAACCTGATCGAGATCTACGAGATCCCCTATACCACCACCACGGAAGCCATCCTCGACAAGGTGGCGGAGCTTATGAAGGCCGGCAAGATCCGCGAGATCAATGATATGCGCGATGAGACCGACCTGTCGGGCCTAAAGCTGACCATTGATCTCAAGCGCGGTGTGGATCCCGACAAGCTCATGGCGCGGCTCATGAAAATGACCCCCCTTATGGATTCCTTCCCCTGCAACTTTAATATTCTCATTGCAGGCATGCCCAAGGTCATGGGCGTGGGCGAGATTCTGGAGGAGTGGACGGCATGGCGCGCCGACTGCGTCCGCCGCAGAGTCTACTTCCAGCTGCAGAAAAAGAAGGACAGACTCCATCTGCTCAAGGGCCTTAGAAAAATTTTGCTGGATATCGACCTTGCCATCAAGATCATCCGCGAGACGGAGCTGGACGCAGAGGTCATCCCCAATCTGATGATCGGCTTTGGCATTGATCAGATTCAGGCAGAGTTCGTGGCGGAGATCAAGCTGCGCAACATCAACAAGGAATACATCCTCAAGCGTCTGCAGGATACGGATCTTTTGGCACAGGAGATCGACGAGCTGACCGAGATCCTGGGCTCCGACCGGAAGATCAAGAATATCATCATCAAGGAACTCAAGGAAGTGGCTGACAGGTTCGGCAACGACCGCAAGACCACCCTGGTCTATGAAACGCAGGTCCAGCTGGAAGAGCCTCAGGAGGAAGTGCCCGATTATCCGTGCACCATCTTTGTGTCCAAGGGCGGCTACTTCAAGAAGATCACCCCCCAGAGCCTTCGTATGTCAAACGAGCAGAAATTCAAGGAGGGCGACAGCCTTGCCTTCTCCCGGGAGGTCTCCAACCGGGCGGAGCTGCTGGTATTTACAGACAGGTGTCAGGTCTATAAGACACGCTGCGCCGACTTTGAAGACAGCAAGGCATCTGTCCTTGGCGACTTCCTGCCGGGCAAGCTGGCAATGGACGAGGGCGAGAACGTCCTTGCCGTGTGTCTGCCGGGCGAGTACAAGGGCTATGTGCTCTTTGTGTTTGAAAACGGCAAGGCCGCCAAGGTGGAGCTTGCCGCCTATGCCACCAAGTCCAACCGCAGAAAGCTCACCGGCGCTTACAGCGACAAGTCCTCGGTGAAGGCCATCTTCTGCATGGAAGACGAGGTGCAGCTGGCTGTGTATTCCACAGACGGACGCTGCCTCATCTGCTCCACCGCCCAGCTGCAGGCAAAGACCACACGCAGCACCCAGGGCGTGGGCATCATGAGTCTGAAAAAGAACAAGACGGTGGACAAGGCGGTGCTGCTGGAGGAAAGCGGCATCCAGAACGTGTCCCGCTACCGTGTCAAGACCCTCCCCGCCGCCGGCGCCCTGCTGAAGGACGAAGACGTGGAAGAAAAGCAGATGGGATTGTTTTGAGAAATGAAAAGTTGAAAGTGGAAAGTTGTAGTGTCGGCTCCGCCGACGGATTTAAGTGGCAGTTCTTGCCATGCTTGTCATCGCGATCGCGCCCGCAGGCGCATGCAAGCGAGCAACCGCGCAAAGCGCGGCTCTTAGCGAGTCGCAGGCTTGCTTGCAAGCCTTGGCAATCTCGTGCCCCCTTTTTCAGGGGGCTGGCAGCCCGTAGGGCTGACTGGGGGTTGGAGCAATGACCACACTTTATCGAATAACGGTAAAGTGATATTGACGATAGAACCCCCCGACCTGCTGCGCAGGTCACCCCCCTGAGAGAGGGGGGACAAGGGTACTGCGCACCACATAAGCCTTCCCCTTTGAGGGGAAGGTGCCGAACGAAGTGAGGCGGATGAGGTGTGTGCAGGCAGTCTTCAGATTGCCAAAAGGTGAATTGCCGCAAAGCGGCAAGAGAAGTCCCTCTGGAGGGCGCTCCCGTTGGTCGCTCGCAATGACAATCTATATACGCACCCAATTCGGCATTCATCATTCATCATTCAGCATCCACACAAAGGAGGTGTGCCTGTGAAACGGCTGATTTCCATCGTTCTTTTGCTGCTGCTGCTCACAGGCTGCAGCCTTGTGCCAAATGAATATTCCTCCTCCAAGCCCCATGAGAGCATGGAGCAGGTGCAGCTGCCGGAGGCGGTGGTGGTGACGGACGCAAAAAGTCTGAAGGACGCCATCTTGCGCTATGTGAAGGCAGGCAGCACCGAGGGCAGTATCCGCGCCGCCAACTATGACGGAAACGTAGAAGAGGATCTGGTGCAGGCGGTCTATGATGTGGCGCGGCTGGATCCTGTGGGCGCGTATGCTGTGGACTACATCGGACACAACTGTGCCAGGATCGTGGGCTACTACGAGATCCGGCTGAATATCGTCTACCGCAGAACGGCACGGGACATTGCCTCCATCCAGATGGCGTATTCTCCCGAGCAGCTGCAGGGACAAGTGGAGCGTGCGCTGATGACCTACGACGACCATCTGGCGCTGCAGGTGAATGAAACGCAGGAATTTGACATTGCTGCCATTGTGGAGCGCTACTGTCTGGACAATCCTGCCGAAATGGTGGAAACGCCCGGGGTGCAGACTACCATCTATCCGGAAAGCGGCACAGAGCGCATCGTGGAGGTCAACTTCCTCTACCACAACACACCGGAGGAGCTGACCAAACAGAAACAGGCGGTGGAGGAGAGCGTGTCGGCTGCGGCGGAGTACATCCGCTACCGCAGCTCCGACCGGGACAAGACCCTACTGCTCTACACCTATCTGACTGAGCGATTTACCTACAAAAAAACCCCCACCACAGCGCCTGTCTACAGCGCCCTGTGTGAAGGTACAGCCGATCCTCTTGGCTTGTCGCAAGGTTTCAGCATGATCTGCCGGAAGGCAGGTGTCACCTGCTACACAGTCAAGGGTCTGCTGGACGGACAGGAGCACTACTGGAACATCGTCAGCGATGACGGTGACTTCCGCCATGTGGATCTGTACAGCTGCGTCACCGCAGGAAGCGGCATCCGCTTTATGACCGACTGGGAAATGGGACGCTATTACTGGAACGGGCAGGACTATCCCGTCTGCGTTGCAGCCGTGGAGGAGCAGCCTGCCGAAGAAGTGACCGAGATCCCCGAAGAGGAGACCTTGACCGATCAGGAGGAGCCTGTATGAAAGCATTGAAGATCATTTTGACTGTGATCCTTTCCATCGCATGCCTTGCCGTGATGGTGTATTTTGGTGCGTTTGCCCTGCGTGTGGCATTCCCGTCCGAGCCTGTGCAGCCACGGCTTGCCTCGGCAGAGGAGCTGTTCCCTGCGCCGCCTGTGGAAGAAGAGGTGGTGGAAGAGGAAGAAGTGCCGGAAGAAGTGGTGGAGGAAGCTCCTGCAGAGCTGACCTCTAAGGAAAAGGCAGCCGCCTATCTGCAGACCATGACGCTGGAGGAGAAGCTGTGGCAGCTGTTCTTCATCACGCCCGATGATCTGGCAGATGTGGAAACCGCCACTTTGGCAGGCGATACCACGAAAGAAGCTCTTGCGGCTCGTCCTGTGGGCGGTCTGTGTTACTTTGCAGCCAATCTGGAAAATCGGGAGCAGACCATGGAAATGCTGGCAAATACCAAGAGCTTTGCCAAAACGCCCCTGTTTCTTGCCACCGATGAAGAGGGCGGCGTCGTCTCCCGCCTTGGCAGCAACGAAAACATGGGGGTAGATCTGCTGGAATCTGCCGCCACCTACGGCGCAGGGGATGTGCTGGTTCTGCGGCAGGCAGCGGAAAAGCTGGCAGGTCAGATGACGGAGCTTGGTTTTAATATGAATTTCGCCCCTGTCGCCGATGTGCTGCTGGATCCCAACAACACGGAGATCGGCAGCCGTGCCTATTCCGATATTGCAGCCGTCTGCGGCATCATGTCTGCCACCATGGCAGAAGCGCTGCAGCACAGCGGTGTGGTGTCGTGCCTGAAGCACTTCCCCGGTCACGGGTCTGCCCAGACCGATTCCCATGAGGGAAAGTCCGTGTCCTCAAGAACGCTGGAGCAGCTGCAGGCAGAGGAGTTCCTGTCCTTCCGTTCCGGCATAGAAAAGGGCGTGCATTTCGTCATGATGTCCCATCTGACCAATGAAAACCTGTCTGCCCTGCCTTCTTCTTTGTCCCCGGAGACTGTGAGCCTGCTGCGAAATGAGCTGGGCTTTGAAGGGGTCATCATTACAGACTCTCTCAAAATGGGCGCCATCGTCCATGAATATACGGCAGCCGATGCGGCAGTCAAAGCCATCATGGCAGGCTGCGATATGCTCCTCATGCCCAACAGCGTCGAGGTGGCTTACGACGGCTTGGTCAACGCCATTTTGGAGGAGTCTTTAACGGAAGCACGCATTGACGAAAGCGTTTTGCGAATCCTCACCGTCAAGTACGAAATGGGGATCATGGAATAAAAAAAGAAGCACCCGCTGGGGTAGTTTCCAATAAGACAATATGAGAACGTTACTGGTATTGGGAGACTGACTTCAAGACGCGACAATAAAAATAGTGATACTTGGTTAGGAAAATCAAGTATCACTATTTTTATTGGTTAACGAAAACCATCAGCTGTGTGAAGCTGTTGGTTTCTTATCATATTTCATTGAATAGTAACAACAGTACCAGTTGTATCTCCAATAAAGTCAAGAAACTCTTTTTCATCTGAAGCATAGCCTATCCTCCAGCCACGCTCCCAATTAAAATTACACAAGATTCCATCATCATACTGAGCATACACATTACCCGAAAAAACAATGGGTTGATTTACCTTTCCTGTATCGTTCCAGAGGTTATCTGTCAGACAAAGGAGATTTGCTCTTGAACCGTAGAAAATGTTGTCAGTAATATAGATACCGTCATTATTTGAAGCACCCATAGTATTCTCCACAGCCGAAAAGAACATAGAATGTTCACTGTCAATTTGAAGAATATGATTTTCGACCCAGCCTTCACCGCTAAATATAACAATGTTATCGGAAAAAGTTAGGTTGGAGATATAACCTTCCGCATCTTTGTAATCCATCTTTGAAAGGTCAGCGATATGAAGTGCTGAGCCACAATACTCAATCAAATTTCCCGTATGAGTCATATTTTCAAATTTACACAGCCCTGGCTCATCTACATGAATTGAACAGATAAGTGTCATAGGTCCACAGTGATGAATATAACAATCACGAACAGAATTTTCACTACCAGACACTTGAAGTGCACCACCGGCACAATATGGGAACAGAACATTTATTGCTCCAGAATCGGATGGTTGATAGTTGCTGATAAGTCCTCCACACCAACTTACCTCACAATTGACAACTTGTTGTCCACTGTTCCCGTCATAGCCGCTAAGTTCTGTCGCTATGCAGGTGAAATAACGAATATCGAGATCGATAAGTGTTGCATTGGTATGTAAAGTCAGTCCGGTCTGTGCTTGTGGTATAGCAATTTCATCAAATACTTCTGCAGGATTTCCTTTATCACAGCGAAGATACAATGTACCTCTTGCGGTAGAGTTCTGTAAATCCATGCTTTCCGCACTGTCCAAATCCAACATACAGCAGAAACTCAGATCCTTTCCGAGTTCAGCCATTATATCAAAAGAGTCGCCGTTTGCGTTACAATAATTATTAAGGGAAGTGCTCCAGTGGGGCATGATTTCCTCGGCGTAAGATTCGCCGCTGTTAAATACGATGACATTGGAATCCTGAAGCTTATTGACGGAAGCCCAGATTTTTACGCCGTTTTCATCATAATACAATGTCCAGAAATCAGGATTGTTGGCTTCCGGAATATCGCCACGAATGGCAGGCCGTGCACCTTCTCCATAAGCGCCCAATGTTACACCTTCTACTATGTTATATGCATCCGATGTAAGTCCTTCAATTTCATCGGGAGAAATATACCATATTCCTCCTCGCTCTAAAAGTACGGTATCACCCGGCTTTAACAAATCACGAGTAAGAGGCCAATGTGTTTCAAAAGCCCGGTCTAAAGTCGCCCATGCTGTTTCTGGTGACAACCCATCATTATTATCATTACCGGAGTTGGAGATGTAGTAAACCATTCCAGTAGGCTCAATGTCTGTAGTGTTTTGATAAAATGCATCTCTGCGAGTATCTGCTGCGGCGATAATATCATTGTTAGCATTATCGGGGGCATCCTGTGATGCGCTACAACCAGCCAACAAACTCAGTGTCATCAAAATTGATAATAGAAAACTTGCAGTTCTTCTATGCTTCATAATTATTCCTCATTTTCAACGAAAGGATAAGTCGAATATATGTAAGTGCAGAATCCGCATATAATTATTCAAAATAATTATAGCACCTATATACGATAAATTCTATGATTTTTTGGTAAAGCAGAAACGCGGGAATACTTAGAGCAAGAATCTACCATGGGGCCAAATTTCGCCCCGACGGAATCTTGTGGGGGAGTACCTTCCCCAAACCCTGATATTATAAAAAACGGAAAGCAACATGACTGAAATCATGCTGTTTCCCGTTTTTTGCTGTACTATCTTATTGGAAACGACCTTGGGGTGCTTCTTTTTTACTCCAATGAAAAATGAAAAGTGAAAAATTGTGGTGTCGCTTCGCAACGGATTTGGAAAGCAGGGCCTGCAACGATATCCGCACTTCCTGCATCATTTGAAGAAAGCTTCGATCTGCTCTTTTGCTGCGCTGACGCTGCCTTGGCAGAAGTTGGGCTTGCCGCCGCCTCTGCCCTGCAGAGCGTTGTTCATGTCCTTCACAAAGCCGCGCACATCCTCGTGGGAGGCGATGGCATAGAAAAATCCTGTTTCGTTTTTGGAGAACACAGCCGCTCTGCCGCCGCAGGTCTTGAACACCGCATCGGTCAGACGGCGAACGCCGTCCGGGGAAAGCCCCTCTTCAAAGAGCAAAACATCTCCTGTGTCTGCCAGCCGGTCGGCTTTTTGGGCAAACACGGATTCTTCCAGCCTTGCAGCCCGGAACTTGACCTCTGCCAGCTCCCTGCACAGCCGCTCTGCTGCCGCTGCCGTTTCCGTCTGCTTGGCAGACAGCAGCCCGGACACCGCCTTGTTCTGCACGAAGCAGTCGCTCAGATACCGGAAGGCAGCTTCGCCTGCCAGGATCTCCAGCCGCACACCCTCATGGAACTTCTGGCACGAGAGGATCTTCACCATGCCGATCTCGCCGGTCATCTTCACGTGGACACCGCAGCAGGCACACAGATCTGCCCCGGGGAACTCCACGATGCGCACCTGTCCCGTCAGTTCCTTTTTGCTGCGGTAGGGAAGCTTTGCCAGCTCCTCCTGCTTGGGCAGCAGCACCTGCACAGGATGGTTTTCCAGAATGTAGCGGTTGGTCTGCTCTTCCAGCTCGTCCAGCTGCTCGGCGGTGAGAATCCCGTTAAAATCAATGGTCACACAGGCTGCGCCCATGTGGAAACCCACATTGTCGTAGCCTGTCATCTGATGGACAAAGCCGGACAGAATGTGCTCACCGGAGTGCTGCTGCATCAGATGCAGCCGTCTGCGGCGATCCACGATGCCCTCCACAAGATCACCTGCTTCCACAGGTGCTTGGCACAGATGGACGATCTCGCCGTCCTGCTCTTGGGTGTCCAGAACCGGCACGCCGCCAAGGGTGCCCTGATCGCCGGGCTGCCCGCCGCCCTCGGGATAAAATGCGGTCTTGTCCAGCACCACGGCATAGCCCTGCTTACAGGGGGTGCAGGAGCGGACACGGGCAGTAAACTGCATCAGATGCGAATCGATATAATAAAGCTTTTCCGTCATAAAAACCTCCGATTCAATTGACAATGGACAATTGACAGTTGACAATGAATGAAAAGTGGAAAGTGGAAAGTTGAAAGTGGAGAGTTGTGGAGTCGGCTGTGCCGACGGATTTAAATGGCAGTTCTTGCCATGCTTGTCATTGCGAGCGACCAACGGGAGCGTGGCAATCTCATGGCAGTGTCGCAATCTGACGCAGGTACATACTATGCTGACAGATTTTTAGATTGCCACGGTCATTTCATTCCCTGCGACTCGCTAAGAGCCGCGCTTTGCGCGGTTGCTCGCTTGCATGCGCCTGCGGGCGCGATCGCAATGACAGATATCATCGGCAGTGCGTGGCTGTCGTAGGGGCGATCTGCGATCGCCCGCCGGTGCAGGCCGATACGATACACCCATTGTACCACTATAATAAAGTGTTGACAAACGATTTTTATGGGAACTATAATGAATAGGTAACCGCTGAACAATCGTCTGCGGTTGCCGATTGGTTCATCGGCTACCTGAGAACAGACGAAAAAGGAGGGTACTTTCTATGACCGATCCCAATACCTTTGCCGAAAAGACCCTCCTGAGTCTTTTGGAGAAAAAGAAATATCAGTCCGTCCGTGACATTCTCTCCACCATGAACCCCGTAGACATTGCCGCCATTTTGGATGAACTGGACGAGCATTGGCTGCCGCTTGTGTTCCGCCTGCTTCCCAAGGAGCTGGCTGCAGAGGCATTCGTGGAGATGGAGCCGGAGCAGCAGGAGCTGCTGATCCGTGGCTTCTCCGATACGGAGCTGAAAGAAGTGCTGGACGAGATGTTCGTCGATGACGCGGTGGATGTCATTGAGGAAATGCCTGCCAATGTGGTGCGCCGTATTCTTTCGCAGGCAGACCCGGTCATGCGCCGCCAGATCAACGAGATCCTGCGCTACCCGGAAGATTCTGCCGGCTCTCTGATGACCACGGAGTATGTATCCCTGCGTCCCAACATGACGGTGGAAGAAGCCATTTTGCGCATCCGCCGTACCGGTGTGGACAAAGAGACCATCTATACCTGCTATGTTACCAAGGATCGCCAGCTGCTTGGCATGGTGTCGGTGAAGGATCTGCTCCTTGCCGATGACGATGAAAAGCTCATCAGTCAGATTATGGAGGAAAACGTCATTTCCGTTTCCACCCATGACGACCAGGAGCAGGTCGTGCAGATGTTCAGCAAGTATAATTTCCTTGCCCTGCCTGTCACCGATGCCGAAGGCAGAATGGTCGGCATCGTCACCGTCGATGACGCCATGGACGTCATGGAAGACGAGGCAACCGAGGATATCCAGATGATGGCAGGTATCGCGCCCACGGATAAGCCCTACGCCAGAGCCGGCGTCATGGAGCTGGTCAAGAGCCGAATCCCGTGGCTGCTGCTGATGATGCTCTCGTCCACCTTTACGGGGCTGATCCTCAATGGGTTTGAAAATGCCCTTGCTGTGTGCGCCGCCCTGACGGCGTTCATCCCCATGCTCATGGGTACCGGCGGTAACTCCGGCTCCCAGTCCTCCGTCGCGGTCATCCGAAGCCTGTCGCTTGGAGAGGTGGAGTTCTCCGACCTGCCCGGAGTTGTCTGGAAGGAGATTCGCATCTCCGTTTTGTGCGGCATCATCCTTGCTGTGTGCAATTTTGTGAAAATGCTTTTGGTAGACCGCCTGCTCTTCGGCAATGAGGGCATCACCATCATGGTGGCTGCCGTGGTCTGCGTGACGCTGGTGTTCGTGGTCATGGTGGCAAAGACCGTGGGCTGCATCCTGCCTATCCTTGCCAAAAAGGTGGGACTGGATCCTGCCGTCATGGCAGCGCCCTTCATCACCACCATCGTGGACGCACTTTCGCTGCTGATCTACTTTGCCGTGGCATGTGCCATCTTGCCCATATAAAAAAGCAGCACCCCTCCCGGGGGTGCTGCTTTTTTTAGGTAATAGGTAATCGTGAAGAGTGAATAGGTGTTGTGTCGGCAAAGCCGACGGATTTGAAATTTACTTCGCACCTGTTAAGCCTTCCCCTTTGAGGGGAAGGTGCCCCCGTAGGGGGCGGATGAGGTGTGTGCAGGCAGTTGTGATGATGCGCGCACTACCCCTCAGTCATGGCTTTGCCATGCCAGCTCCTGTTGCGGTGCCCGGCGCTCGCTGCGCTTTGCTTGCGATCTGCCGTCCGGGTTGACACTAACATTTGCGCCGCACTTTGTTTGCGCAAACGTAAGTGTCTGCCCAATCGCTTCGGTCGCTGCATCCGCCACCGGCGGCGCTCCCTTGCGCTCCGCTGCCACTCCTTTTTGCTCGCTTATTCTGCCACTGGCAGCGCTCGCAAACGTCCCCCCTGACAAGGGAGCCAAGGGTGCTTTGCAGCCGTAGGGCGGGCCGTGGCGGCAGTGCGTAAAATAACTGTCATTGCGAGGGAATGAAATGACCGTGGCAATCTAAAAAGTGCCATGAGATTGCCACAGTCGCTCCGCTCCTTCGCAATGACAAACATAACAAGAACTGCCATTTAAATCTGTCGGCGCAGCCGACACCACAATTCATCATTCGGCATTCCGCATTCAGCATTCACCATAAAAAAAGCACCCGGTGGGTGCTTTTTTATTTTGAAGTTACCCAATGCAGTCCGGGCAGGGTTTGAAGCCCTGTGCCTGGGCGAGCTTGGGGGAGTAAGTCCAGAAGTTGGAGCGGGTGAAGTGGGGGCAGTCATATGTATGGTAGCGTTTGGAATTGTCGTTGACCACAAAGACCACGTACTTATCCAGGAACTCCGCCTTTTCCTTATAGCCGGAGGCGGCTTCCACAGCCTCCACCATCAGATCATGCTCTTCTTTCAGAGCATCGTATTCTTCCTGCAGGGTGGTAAGCTCCTGTTCCAGCTGCGCCATGTCGTACTCGCCTTGATTTTGACTGGAACGGCTCTCGGCAAGCTGGGCGGTGAGGGTCTTGATCTCCTGCTCCTTGTCCTTCAGCTGCTGCTCGGTCTGTTCCAGCTGCGCCTGTGTGTCGGAAAGCGCCTGCTCTGTCTGGGCAATATGCAGCTGCTGACGTTCCAGCTCGTCCTGCCCTGTGCGCAGACGGTTGCGTTCCACCTGCAGTTTGCCCTGCTGGAAGAGCAAAATGCCCAGCACCAGTACCAAAAGCACGCTGACACAAATGAGCCAGACCTTGGTTTTGGATGGCTTCTGCGGCTGCTTGGAGGCAGGTTTTTTGGCTGCTGCCGTCTGCTTTGCGGCAATGGTCTTCTGCACAGGTTTGTTTACAGTCCCGGTGGGGATGCGTCTGGTTTCCTGCACCGTGGTACCGTTCAGCTCCGCAATGAGGGGATCCTTGCTGCACACCGCGCAGAACAGCTCCCCGTCGGGGATGGCTTTTCCGCATTTGATGCACTGAGTCATAGATACCGCTCCTTTCTACAGAGGCTTCTGCTTGATCTTGGCAAAGGCTCTGGGGTATTGTTTCGGCGTGTAGCGCACCTTTTTGATCACCACGATCCGGTGCACCGCGTCCAAAACAGGATATTCATAGATGGTTTCCACCTCGCCGCCCAAGGCGTGGATGGCTTTTTTGGCTTCCTCGGCTTCCTCCTGCGCCATAGCGCCCTTGAGGGCAAGGAAGTAACCGCCCAGCTTCACATAGGGAAGGCACAGCTCACACAGCACATTGAGCCGCGCCACGGCACGGGATGTGCAGATGTCATACGTCTCCCGGCAGGAAGTCACATACTCCTCTGCCCGGGCAGCCACCACCTGCGCATCCACCTGCAGGGCAGGCAAAACTTCGCTGAGCCAGTTCATGCGCTTTTGCAGACTGTCCAGCAGCGTCACCTTGGCAGATGGCTCACAGATAGCGACAGGCACACCGGGAAAGCCTGCACCGCAGCCCACATCGATGATGGACTTATCCTTGCAGTCTGCTGCCTGCAAAACGGCAAGGCTGTCGAGAAAATGCAGATGGGCCACCTTCTCCGGCTCTGTGATGGCGGTCAGGTTCATGACCTTGTTTTTTTCAATGAGCAGTTCTCCAAAATCCGCAAGGGTCTTTGCCTTGTCGGGAGAAATGCCGGCTGACGTTAAGATGTTATACATTCTTCACGATGATGGCAAGGAATGACGCGTCCTTGTCCGTATGGTTGTAGATGCCGTGGGTGTGACCGTCGGCGCAGAACTGAGCGTCACCTGCGCGCAGGACAGATTCCACACCGTCATCGATGATGGTGGCTTCGCCTTCGAGCATATAGTAGACCTCGGCGTTTTCCGTGTGGGCGTGCTGACCCACACCGTCACCGGGACGCATGGTAACTCTGGTCAGATTGCAGAAGCGTCCGCCCAGCTGCTCCATGGTAAAGGGCTTGTCAAAACGGATCTTGCCGGGGCCGCCCATGGCGTTTTCTTCGTAAGTAGGTGCAATGTCCTTTAACAGCTTGATCATAAGAAACCTCCTGATTCAATTGACAATTGTCAATTTATTTATGGTATTTGCTTCCGTTCTGGATGGCTTCGGCGCGGTAGAGCTGCTCCAGCACCATGACCCGTGCCAGATGGTGGGGGAAGGTCATTTTGCTCATGGACAGCTTCAGATCCGCCATGGCTTTGATGGCAGGATCCATGCCGAAGGAAGAGCCGATGAGAAAACAGGCGGCGGACTTGCCGGAGGTTTTCACCGTCTGCATGGTCTGCGCCAGCTCCTCGGAGCTTTGCAGCTTGCCCTCCGGGGTCAGCACGCAGAACCATGCGCCCTTGGGGATGGCTTTTTTGATGTCCTCTGCTTCCCTGGCAAGGCCCATGGCGATCTGTGCCGGGGACGGATCTTCCGGCAGTCGGTACTCCGGCAGCTCCAGAAGCTTGAACCTGCAGTACCCACCAAGCCTTTTGGCGTATTCCTCTGCCGCGGAAATATAAAATTTTTCCTTGCATTTTCCCATGCAGATCAGGGTGATGTTGAACACAGAAACATTCGCCTCGCAGAGTTCCGCATCCGCAGATGCGGAAAAAAGTGAAATCAAAATTTTCAGCGACATGTGCGGTGAAAATTTTACAATGATCGTGCAAGTGTGTCCGCAGGACGCGCGCAGCACGATGCAAGCTCCTGCACAAAAAATATTGAAAATATTTTTTGCTTATCTTAAGAACCCTTCCAAAATCTTCTCTTCTGCTTCCTCGGCGCTCAGGCCCAGAGTCATGAGCTTCAAAATCTGCTCACCGGCGATCTTGCCGATGGCTGCTTCGTGGACCAGACCTGCGTCCACGTGGTTACAGGTGATCTCGGGAATGGCGCGGACCTTGGCGCTGCCCATGATGATGGCATCGCAAGCCACATGACCGAAGCAGGGGCAGTTGCCCTCCACTCTGGGGTAGAAGATCTGCACGCTTTCGTCCTGCGCCACGGAGCGGCTGACCACTCTGGTCTTGCTGCCTGCACCGTTTAAGAACACATCCATTTCGCTTTCGGCGTACTGTTTGCCGTGGGTCAGGAGCTTTTCCTGCACCACAAGCTCTGCGTTTTCCCCAAGGACAGCCTTGGTGTAGCGCTTGGTGTCGTCCACACCCTTGATCTGGACAGTTTCCAGCGTCACGGATGCGCCTTCTTCCAGATACAGCACGGTCTGGGGATTGAGGATGCGCTTGCCGCTGCCCTCGCCCTCGCCGTAGTGCTTTTCCACATAGGTGACCTTGGCATTCTTGCCCACATGGAAGGTGTGGATGCCGTCATGGGAGCTGTCGCAGTCGCCGCAGTTGTGGATGCCGCAGCCTGCCACGATCTTGACCTCGGCGCCTTCGCCGATGAAAAAGTCGTTGTAGACCACATCGTGGCGATCCGTCTCGGTCACCACCACCGGGATGTGGACATTTTCCTTCCTGGTGAAGGGCTTGATATGGATATCGATTCCGTCCTTGTCGGTCTTGGATTCGATGGTGATATTCTCGGTATTGCGGCGGAATGCCTTCTTGCCGTCGGAACGGATGTTCACCGCGCCCTGTTCGGGCACACCTGCCAGCTCCGCCACTTCCTGCAAGATACGCTTCTGGATCTCATTCAGCATGTCTTCTTCACCTCCAGCATATTGCAGCCGGCCACCACCTGCGCCATGATCTTCTCGTACATATCGCCGGCAGGGCCCTTGTGCTGGATCTGACCGGATGCGATGAGCACGATCTCGTCAGCCAGCTTGATGATGCGCTCCTGATGGGAGATGATGATAATGGTCTTTTCCTGCCGGTCGTGGAGCTCCTGGAAGGTCTCGGTCAGTCTGGCGAAGCTCCACAGGTCAATGCCTGCCTCCGGCTCGTCAAAAATCATGACCTCGGAATCCTTTGCAAGCACCGTGGCGATCTCAATGCGCTTGACCTCGCCGCCGGACAGGGAGGTATCCACGTCTCTGTCCACATAGTCGCGGGCGCACAGACCTACCTTGGTCAGATAGCTGCACGCTTCCGCGTGGGAGAGCTTTTTGCCTGCGGCGATCTGCAGCAGGTCGCGGACTTTCATGCCCTTGAACCGGGGCGGCTGCTGAAAGCCGTAGGAAATGCCCTTTTTGGCGCGCTGCGCGATATCAAGGTCTGTGATATCCTCCCCGTTCAGCAGGATCTTTCCCTGCTGGGGGGTGGCAAGGCCCATAATGGTCTTGGCAAGGGTGGTCTTGCCGCCGCCGTTGGGGCCGGTGATGACGATGAATTTTTTATCTTCCACAGTCAGGCTGACGTCCTTGAGGATGTCCATGGGGCCGTTTTCGCCATCGACTGTCAGAGTCAGATTTTTCAGTTCAAGCATAACTGCACCTCGTTTCGGTGGTAGTTCTTATTTTATACCATATTTATACGTTTTTTTCAATGGCTGCAAGAAAGGGGGGATAAGTCAATGGACAATTGACAATGAATGTGTCGGATGCGCCGACGGATTTAAAATAACGGGCAGCGGCGATGGTGCGTACAGGCACCTCATCCGCCTCACTTCGTTCGGCACCTTCCCCTAGGAGGGGAAGGCTTTTTTACTGCTGTGCACTTTTAAGGCTTCCCCTTGAGGGGAAGCTGGCAGCCGTTAGGCTGACTGATGAGGTGTGTGCAGGCAGCTTCAGATTGCCACGGTCGCTGCGCTCCCTCGCAATGACAATCTATATACGCACCCAATTCTGCATTCTGCATTATTCCAGGGTGAAGCCGAGGTAGGCACTCTGCAAGGGCACTTCGTTTGAAAGCCACTTGATCATGCCGCAGGGGACGCTGCCCAGATCCTCCGGCAGACACTCTGCCGTAAAATGTTCCGAGGCGGCGCAGATGCCGGAGGCGGTTTTGTAAAACTTCAGACCGTAGATCCTTTGGGCATAGGAAAGATCTTCATAGACCATGTGGGGAACAGACTGCAGAAGCGCCTCACGCAGGTGCAGATACTGCGCCATGGAGATCTCCTCACCGCCGCAGAAGGCAGTCTTATGCCGGGTAAAGGCAGTTTTGTAGCCCATGGTCTCATAGAACCCAAACAGGCTCTCCTGTGCCGGGACAAGCACAAGGCAGTCGGCGTCCAGCGCCCTTTCGGCAAATGCCATAAGCTGCCTGCAGATGCCCTGTCCCCGGTAGTTTGGGTCTGTGCCGATGGCATAGAGATAGTATGCTTTGTGCGCTCTGTCTGCCAGAAGGGTCTGAGGCAGAGCATGGAGCATGGAGACGATCCTGCCCTCAAGCTCCGCCACAAAGCACAGTCCCGGCGGCAGAATGGGTGTTTCGCCAAACACGGTCTGCCAAAGGCTGATGATCTGAGGGATATCCTGTTGTTGTGAAAGTCTGTACATAGGCAGTATGATAATTGACAGTTGACAATTGACAATGGATGTGTCGCTCCGCGACGGATCTTTGAATGCTGAGTGCTGAATGACAGATACAAATCGGCAGTGCGTAAAATAACTGTCATTGCGAAGGAGCGTTAGCGACTGTGGCAATCTATTGGCAGGTTTTTTAGATTGCCACGGCTTCTCTGAAGCCTCGCAATGACAGATATGATCGGCAGTGCGTGGCTTTTCGTAGGGCGGGCAGTTATGGTTCGAGCTCCTTGGCGATGAACTTTTCAAGCAAAATCGGGTGATAGCTCTCCTTGGCTTTGCGCAGGTTTTCAAGGCCCATATCGTCCTCCCGGTTGAGGTAACGGATCTGAGGATGGGCAGCGCGGATATGACGGGCAAATTCCCGATTGACCAGCGGATAAGCGCCCTGAATGTCGGCAAAGGATTTTTCAAAGTTCACATCGAAGGTGTCCCGACTGATCCGGTTACCCACGGAGAAGCCCACAGGGCCGTCTTCTCCAAACAGGATGATCCCCTCAAAGCCAAGCTCGTCAAAGTGGGAAAACGCCTTTTCCAGCGCCCGACTGTCGGCATCGGAGTCGGGGTGGGTCTTGTACCAGGCATCTGCCAGCTCCAGACAGATGTGGCGGTTTTCCGCCGTCACCACCTGTGTGTGCCAGTTGGGATTGGCTTCCACAAAACGGTTGATGTGGTTGCGCTTGGCCTGATACTTTTTTCCTGCAAGCTCACACAGGGTATCGATCTCATACAGATAGTCAAAGGCGTTTCGCGTTTCCTCATAGGTGAAGCGGTCGGGGAACAGTTCCTGCAGCTGCGCCATGGTGTCACGGGTCAGACTGCGCAGAACAAAAGGCTTTCCTGCCTCGTGGCTGTCCTGCCACAGACGCTCGATGATGGGTTTTTTGTCGCCGCAGCCGGCAGGATAGATGTACTGGTGCATCCCCTTAAAGGTCAGACGCTGGCACAGATGGTTTTGGTATTGGGTCACCTCGCCGTAGAAATACGACCACAGGTAGAGATTGGCGAAGGTGTACTCCGCGCCCCGATAGCCGGAGCACTCATACAGCGCCTGGATCCATTCCCGGTCGGCAAGTTCCGGTTTTTTAAAGTTGAGCATGATAACACCTCTTAACGAACAGTTCTTTATACTATTTTACCATGACCGTCAATACTTGTATTTTTCGCTGTTTGATGGTAGAATATCCACATACTGTTCAGGAGGATATTCCTATGTGCCAGAAATGCAACGAAAAATTCTATATTACAACTCCCATTTACTATCCTTCCGATAAGCTTCATATCGGTCACACTTACTGCACCGTCGCCACCGATACCATGGCGCGGTACAAGCGTATGCGCGGCTATGACGTCATGTTCCTGACGGGCACGGACGAGCATGGTCAGAAGATCGAGACCAAGGCGCAGGAAGCCGGTGTTACGCCTCAGCAGTTTGTGGATAACATCGTGCAGGGTGAGCGCGGCGTGCTGGATCTGTGGAAGCTGATGAACATCTCCAACGACCGTTTCATCCGCACCACCGATGATTACCATGTGGCAGCCATTCAGAAGATCTTCAAGAAGATGTATGAAAACGGCGATATCTACAAGGGCAGCTACAAGGGCAAATACTGCACGCCCTGTGAAAGCTTCTGGACGGAGAGCCAGCTGAAGGACGGCAAGTGCCCCGACTGCGGCAGAGATGTGGTGGACGCTGAGGAAGAAGCTTATTTCTTCAAGCTCTCCAAGTATGCCCAGCCTGTCCGTGACCTGCTGACCCAGACCGACTTCCTGGAGCCCAAGAGCCGTGTCAACGAGATGGTCAACAACTTCATCGATCCCGGTCTTGAGGATCTTTGCGTGTCCCGCACCTCCTTCACCTGGGGCGTGCCTGTGGACTTTGATCCCGGTCATGTGGTCTATGTGTGGGTGGACGCCCTGTTCAACTACACCACCGCCCTTGGCTTTATGAACGACAAGTATGACGATTACAAGGACTTCTGGCCTGCCGACGTCCACTTTGTGGGCAAGGAGATCGTCCGCTTCCATTCCATCATCTGGCCTGCCATGCTCATGAGCATGGGTATGCCCCTGCCCAAGAAGGTCTACGGCCACGGCTGGCTGCTGCTGGACGGCGGCAAGATGTCCAAGTCCAAGGGCAATGTGGTGGATCCCTACCTGCTGGCAGAGCGCTACGGCGTGGACGCCCTGCGCTTCTTCCTCATGCGCTCCTTCCCCTTCGGCTCCGACGGCAACTTCTCCAATGAGCTGCTGATCTCCACCATCAACACAGACCTTGCCAACGACCTTGGCAATCTGGTCTCCCGCACGGTGGCAATGGTGCAGAAGTACTTTGGCGGCACCCTGCCCAAAGAGCAGGAAGCAGACGCCCTGGATGAAGAGCTGATCGCCATGGCGTCCTCCCTGCGCGACAGATATGAGAAGGAGATGGAAGCCTACCAGTTCCAGAACGCGCTGGCTGAGGTCTTTAAGGTCATCTCCCGCGCCAACAAGTATATTGATGAAAACGCACCCTGGGTGCTGGCAAAGGACGAAGGCAAGAAGGCAAGACTGGCAAGAGTCATGTATAATCTGCTGGAGACTGTGCGCATCTGCGCCGCTCTGCTTGAGCCTGTTATGCCCGAGACCACAGAAAAGATCATGGGCAGAATCGGTGCCAAGGAATACGGCTGGGACAGCCTTGCCACCTTCGGTGTGCTGGCTGCCGACACCACCGTTACCGCAGGTGATGCTCTGTTCCCCCGTATCGACCTTGCCAAGGAGTTGGCAGAGCTGGATGCCATCCGCGAAGCTGCCATTGCTGCCCAGAAGGCACAGGAGGAAGATCCCCTGCCCGAGCCTCTGCCTCCCGTGGACTTCGACACCTTCTGCAAGGTGGAGATGACCGTGGTGAAGGTCAAGAGCTGCGAAAAGGTGAAAAAATCCGATAAGCTGCTGAAATTCCAGCTGGATGACGGCACCGGCACAGATCGCCAGATCCTCTCCGGCATTGCCAAGTTCTATGAGCCGGAACAGCTTATCGGCAAGACGCTGGTGGCTGTGACCAACCTGCCTCCCAGAAAGATGATGGGCCAGGAAAGCTGCGGCATGCTCCTGTCTGCCGAGCGCGGCGAAAAGCTCAGCCTCCTCATGCTGGACGACGCCATCCCCGCCGGCGCAAGACTGGTATAAAAAAAGAAGCACCCCTCCGGGGGTGCTTCTTTTTTGAATTGACAATTGACAATTGAAAATTGACAATGAATGTGTCGCTCTGCGACGGATTTAAAATATCGGGCGGCGGATCGCCGCCCCTACGATGTGGTCGGCAGTGCGTAAACGCTTGTCATTGCGAGGCTTGCTTGCAAGCCTCGCAATGACAAGCCATATACGCACCCAATTCCGCATTCCGCATTGCCCTATCCGTTGCTCAGATCGCCGTTGCCCCAGACGGGGACGGGGTCACCGAGGAAGGTGGGCAGGGGCTTCAGAACGCAGTACAATGCGTCCTTGTTTCTTGCCAGAATTTCCCGCAGATCCCGGACGGTCTGACCCAAATATGCCACATCCTCCGCCGCCACGCCGCAGGCATCCAGTCCCAGCTGACGGGCGGTATAGACGGCGCGGTAGAGGTGATACTGCTGGGATACGATGATGATCTTTTTGGCAAGGAACACATCCCTTGCCCGGTACATACTCTCGTAGGTGGAGAAGCCTGCGTGATCCATGAACACATCTTCCGAGGCGATACCCCGGTCTGTGGCATAGCGTTTCATGGCGCCCACCTCGTCATATTCCACCGTGCCGTGGTCGCCGCTCATGAGAAGCTTGGGAGCACAGCCCTGCTCATACAGGGTAAGGCCCATATCCAGACGGTCACGGAGCATCAAGGACGGCTCGCCCGAAGGGCGCACGCCGCAGCCCAAGATCAGAATACAGTCTGCTTCCGGCGCGTCCTGCGGCTGCAGGATATAGGGCGCGGCAGCGCGCTTGACATGGGCATTGACTGCTAAAACGGCCGCTGCAGCCAACAGGCACACAGCGGCAATGACACACAATATGACAATAAATCCTTTTTTCTTTATAAAACCCATAATTTTTTATGCATCCGTTTCAGACATACGGCGAACCAGATCAGCACAGCAAAGGGCACAACGATCAGCACAGCCAGCCGCAGGAAGATGGAAAGTCCTTCTGTCAAGGTCGTGTAGGCATCGATCACACCCAAAAGTCCGAAGAACGCGATCAATGCGCCGAACACCAGCAGTCTCGGCAGGATATAAGCTTTATAGGCCTCTGCGTCCACGCAGCCTGCCATGGTCTCGTCTCTGGGCACCAGCATACAGTTATCGGAGATCTGCCCTTTGCGGCAGGTAAACCACAGATACAGGCTGTAGATCCCGTAGCACATGATGATCAAAGAGAAAAAGCCGTCCAGATTGCCCATCATTTGTCATTCTCCTTTTTTTGCCCCATAAGCAGCAGCCAGCAAGCCACCGCCACAAGGAGCACACCCAAAATACTGACGCAGCCGGAAAACCACAGCCCGGCAGCGAACTGGCTCACGGCGCTGTAGATCAGCACGCCTGCCAGAAACACCAGTGCCACGGTCATGACCACGGACAGCACGGAGGCATTTTGGAAGATCTTCGGTTTTTTCATAAGCAGTATGCCTCCTTTTTCCTCATTTTACAACAATGCTCCCGGGAAGTAAACCGCAGGGGCAGAAAGTTCAAGAATTCTTAACACTCCGCAGGACGATGGTGGGAAGATGGGGTCTGTTCCACACGCGGACACCAGCAAGGCCGCGGGAGACGGCTTGGGTGGTGCGTCCTGTGACGTAAAGTCCCTCGCAGTCCCGGGGCAGCAGGGTGCGGTCTGTTCCGATCAGTCCGCCAAGAACAGGCAGCCGAACCACACCGCCGTGACCGTGTCCGGAGAGCACAAGGTCAGGCGCGGACGGAAGCACCGCTTCCGGTTCATCGTTTCTGTGATACAGCAGCACCACATAGGGATCTTCCGGGATCTGTGCCCGGATATCCTCCATCAGCTGGGCAGGCGTGGTCTGATCGGCATAGCCGTTGGGGTCTTCCGCACCTGCAATGATGATGCTCTGTCCATCCTTGCTCAGGGCATACCAGTCGCCCCGCAGAACGGTGACACCACAGCTTTCAATGGTCTTGAGCATACCCTCCGTGTCCTTGCAGCTCCATTCGTGGTTGCCAGTCACATAGACTGCAGGGGCAATGTCCGAAAGACCTTTGAGCATGGGCGGCAGGATTTCAAGGTCGCTCCAGCGGTCTGCGATATCGCCGCTGATGGCGATGAGATCGGGCTTGGACAGGGTCACGGCTTCCAGAAGCCGGGCGCTGTCTTCGCCAAACTTCGCCCCATGGATATCCGTCAGCAGGGTGATGCGGAAGCCGTCAAAGGCATCCGGCAAACGGGCAGACGGAACCTGCCAGTCCTCCAGATGGAACTGGGCATTGCACCAGACCTGGATCAGCACGGCGGCAAGCGCCATGGCAGTTACTTTTTTGCGAATCTTCTTCATGTGATACCTTATGCTTCCGGCACGGGAATATGCAGATCTTCTGCTTCCACAGCGCGGACGTAGGGATTGCAGGTACCGTTGACGGTCTGCACCACAGCCTCTGCGTCCAGAAGATAGCTGCCCTCCTCGGCAGTACCGGGGAGCACGGTCATGGCGGTGTGGGCGGCGTCCACAAACAGGGCGCCTCTTGCCAGCCACAGCAGCTCACGCTGGGAAAGATCCGTCACGGAATTGGCGCACAGAATGTCCAGAAGCCCCGGTGCTTTCAGAGCCATGCTTACATTGCCGCACCGATCGATGATATCTGCAAGGAACTGCCGCTGGATGTCTGCGCGGGAAAGATCCAGCGCTTCGCTTTCATCACGCACACGCAGACTGCGCAGCGCCTGCTCGCCGTCGTCACCGAGGGCGTGGACAAACTCCACCACCGCGTCGGGGTACAGCACAAGGCAGCCGTCCGGCACAAAGCCCACACAGTCGCGGACAGCGGCAGAAAGCGCCGCGATGCCGTCTTCACCGCCGCCGGCTCTGGCGTAGACAGAGCCAAGGCTCACAAGACCTTCTTCATAATAGACCTGTGTATCTCTGGGCAGGCTCACAAGGCTCAGCTCGCCCTTTTGCGTGTCCATGAGCATAAGCATGAGCATATCCGTGCGGGCAAGGGTATCGTCTGTGCCTGCCAGCAAAATGGCAGCGGCACCGTCTGTGTGCAGATTCTCGCTCTGTGCCATGGGACGGGTGGGCAGCACCATGGCTGTGACCGCAGCGGCAGTCAGAGCCAGGACCAGCATGATGATGCAGATCACAAGACAGGCTTTGCTCTTTTTGACCTTGGGCAGCGTGATTTCCGGCTCAGCCACTTCATCCGGCACATCCTCAAACAGGCGCTTCTTTTTGGGCTTTTCCTCCGGGAATTCGGGAGGGGGCTCTTCGCCCTTCTCATCCTGTTCCCGCAGCCACTGCTCGTAAGCCTCCTGCTGGTTCTGCTGCAGCTTCGCCACATGCTTGGGTACTTTCTGCCGATCCGTCCAGCGCTGCTGCTGGAAATCCTGCTCCGGCTTGGGTTCTTCCAAGGGCTCTTCCGCAGGTACATCCTCTGCTTCGGCAGGCACTTCCTCCACTTCCTCCGCAGGTGCTTCGGTCACCTCTTCCGCAGGCGCTTCGGCAAACAGCTCCTCGGGCAGCTGCAGCTCCTCTTCCACCTGCTCCGGGGTCGGCTCCGGCTTCTCGTCGATCAACTGGTGAATGTCGCTGATCAGATCATCCACCGCTTCAAATCCATCATGGACGGGAATGTTATCCATCAAATATCCCTCCGTGAGAAAATTTAGTTCACATAATATCATTTTACTCCGAAATGTGTCGATTGTAAAGTCCAATTTGTCACACATGGCTTTGCGTGTTATAATAGAAAAAATGCCAACGGGAGGACTGTTATGATCGCGTTTGCTCCATGCCAAAATTATACGGAAGAAGCCTGCCGCAGCGCCTTGGAGGCGGTGCTGGAGCTTGACTGGGTCAAGCCCGGTATGCGCGTGGGCATCAAAGCCAATCTTGTCCACGGGGCAGCGCCGGAGAAGGCTGCCACCACACACCCCATGCTTTTGCGTGTGCTGACGGAAGCTTTGCAGGCACGGGGCGCAAGTGTGGTCATCGGAGATTCTCCCGGCGGACTTTACAACGAAGCTGCCCTGAACCATGTTTACCGCCTGTGCGCGCTGGAACAGACAGGCGCGGAGCTGAACAGAGATTTCTCCCTGCGGCAGGTGCAGTTCCCGGAGGGCAGAGTGCTCAGAAGCTTCACCTGCACCGGCTGGCTGGACAAATGCGATGCCGTCATCAACTTTTCCAAGCTCAAAGCCCATGGTATGATGGCAATGACAGGTGCGGTGAAAAACTTCTTCGGCGCCATCCCCGGCACCATGAAGCCGGAGTACCACTACCGCTTCCCCGATCCTCTGGATTTTGCCCATATGCTGGTGGATCTGCAGGAATACTATAAGCCAAGGCTGCACCTTGTGGACGCGGTGGATTGCATGGAGGGCAACGGCCCCACGGCAGGCACGCCGCGGCACATGGGCCTTGTTCTGGCAGGGCGCGATCCTTATGAGCTGGATCATGTCTGTGCCCGTCTTATGGGTCTGGAGCCTTCCAAGGTGCTGACCCAGGCGGCAGCTCTGGAGCGGGGATTGGTGGAGGATGTGCCCCTTCCCGAAGCGCTGGAAGCTTACAGACTGGGCGATTTCAAAGTGCCGCCCACCAAGAGCAATATTTTTAAAAGCGTTCTGCCCGGCAAGGCGGGAGATCTGATCGGCAGCGCCATCGGTGTGCTCATTGCGCCAAGACCCACCCTGCAGGCAGGCTGCGTGGGCTGCGGCAAGTGCGAAAGCATGTGCCCTGCCAAAGCCATCGTGATGAAAAACAAAAAGCCTCATATTCGCCGCCGTGTGTGCATCGGCTGCTTCTGCTGCCAGGAGTTCTGCCCCAAGGGCGCTCTGGAAGCCAAGCGCCCTGCCCTTGCCCGGCTGCTGGAGAAACTGTGATGAAACGACTGCATGAACTGGACGCGCTGCGCGGCGTCATGATCTGGTGCGTGGTTGCCATCCATCTGATCTTTGATCTTGAATACTTTCTGGGCATCGATGTGATTCAAAACCCTGTGCTGCAATACTGCGTGGATCGGTTTGGATTTTTGTTCGTCATCCTGTCCGGTGTCAGCGTTACCTTCGGCAGCCATAATCTGCGCCGCGGCGCACAGGTCTTCGGCTGCGGTATGCTCATCACCGCCGTGACGGCAGGGATGTACTTCCTCGGCATGGCAGACCGGTTTTTGATCATCTATTTTGGCGTCCTGCACCTGCTGGGGGTTTGTATGCTCCTGTGGTCGGTGTTCAAGCATCTGCCCACATGGGCGCTGGCTGTTTTGGCTGCTGTGTTCGTGGCGCTGGGCGTGTATCTTCGCACTGTGCGGGCAGATTTCTTCTGGCTGCTGCCCTTTGGGGTCACTTTCCCCGGGTTCACCTCCGGTGACTACTTTCCGCTCTTTCCCCATCTTGGGTGGTTTTTGCTCGGCGCGTTCCTTGGCAGGGTGGTCTACAGGCAAAAGCGCCCCCTGCTGCCTGAGCGACTGTGGGAGAATCCTGTGGGGAGATTCTTCTGCCTGTGCGGCAGACGTTCCATCTGGATCTACCTCGTTCACCAGCCTGTGCTGTATGGGATCGTGATGCTGCTGCAGAACGCGAAATAACGGGCGGCGATCCGCCGCCCGTTATTTCAAATCCGTCGGCTTTGCCGACACATCCATTGTTCATACAAAAGAAACGCATCTCTTAAGCGGAGTCCGCTTAAGAGGTGCGTTTCTTAAATTCAATCTCATTGAGCAGGGTGAAGCCTAAGATCATAATGCCGCCGACGATCTGCCATGTACCCATGGGCTCTTTGAGTACCAATGCGGACAGAAGCACCGCTACCAAGGGGTCAATGTAGCTTAAAATAGCAACCTTCTGACTGGACAGATCCTTCATGGCGGAAAAATACAGACAATAGGCGATGCCCGTGTGGACAAGACCCACGATGAGCATGAACACCAGTCCCTTTGTGCCGATAAAGCCCTGTGTTGGGCCGGTCAGAAGCACATAGGGCACCAGCACCACGATGGCTGCCATGAACTGCAGGAGCGTTCTGTGGATGCCGGATACATTCTTGATGTATTTGTTCAGCAGTACCACCGAGGCATACAGCACCGCAGCACCAAGACCGAAGCCAATGCCCACCAGATGGCTGCTTCCGCCGGACAGATCACCGATGCCCGTAATAAGCACGATACCCACCGTTGCCATCAAAGAGCAGATCCATTGCTTGGCACCGAGCTTTTCCCGGAACAAAACAGGGGATGCCACAGTTACCAGCACAGGGGCGAAGTAGTAGCTGAGCGTCGCCACAGACACGGTGGTGTATTCATATGCTTCAAACAGCAAGATCCAGTTGAAGCCCATGGCGGCGCCGGACAGGAGCAGCAAGGGCAGCTCCTTTTTGATGGCGGAAAACCGGATGGGCTTTTTGGTGCACAGCAGCACCACTATGATCAGGGCAGCCGCCAGCACAGCGCGGTACAGAGCGATCTCGCCGGAGGTCAGGGGGATCTGCCGCTTGAACAGTCCGATGGTGCCGAAGACTGCCATGGCGGCGATCATACCGAGTTTGGAAGAGTGTTCTTTCATAGTTTGGACTCCTTCAGCGGTTGTTTAAAGGAAGAGCTTGCGCTCCATGGTCTGTCTGGCAGGGCGGCAGATGCCGAGGAAAATGAGGAATCCGCCCAGCAGCGCCAGCACCGCGAGGGGATAGATGCTCCAGCCCGTAAAGCGGACGGAATCAAAGGTGATGCTCATGAGAAATTCCATCAGCAGCATGCTGCCTCCGAGGGCAAGGAACGCACCGCCCACGATATACAGCGCCCCGGCTCTTACATAGCGAAGCAGAGTCACCACAGCGGTGACGATCAGACCGAACACGCCGATGACCGGGAAGGCAAAGGACAAGAACCAGCCGCCCTTGGTCACAAGGTCGATATAGAGCACATACAGCCCCACAAGGGTAAAGGCGCAGGGAACAAAGACCACAGGGTTGGGTCTTGTAAACCATCCGGGCAGCGCAAGGCAGAAGTAGGAAACGGCCAGCGCGCCCATGACGTACCCTGACCAGCCCACCGCACTGTCCACCTGCAGATCACACAGCAGGCAAATGATGGCAGGCAGCAGGAACATGACGATGAGGGCATACTGGGCGGTGTGAGGGCTCAGCTGCCGGGCAGGTTTTTTCTTTTTGGGATACAGCCGCTCCACCTGCTCCGGGCAGGCAACGGGCACGACAGTACGGCACAGGGGACAGACCTTTTCCGAGTCTGCCAGCTTCACACCGCAATGGATACAGTACATAGAAGATCCTTTCTAATTGACAATGGACAATTGACAATTGACAATGAATGTGTCGGCAAAGCCGACGGATTTTAAATTTGCTTCGCACCCAAAGGCTCCCTTGTGTAAAGGGAGCTGTCAGCGAAGCTGACTGAGGGATTGTGTGCAGGCAGTGACGTTACTTTCTGCACCCGGGACGTCGAGGGCGCCATCCCCTACACGCACCCAATTCAGCATTGCGCCCTATCCTCCGTTGCTCTGCACCGTGGCGGTGATTCCCTGCTCTTGCAGGGCGCGGAAGAAGGAAAGCTCCAACTCGCTTTCTTCAATGTTTCGGATAAAGTTGATATTGACTGTGTCCCCGTAGGAGATCACGCCGCAGTTGTGCGGTGCGTGTGCCTGTGGCGAAAGGATAAAATCCACACGATCGACAAACTGCGCCATTTCCTCCGGCAGCTGCACCATGCCAAGGTTGGACAAGGTCAGGCAGGACTTGCGCTCGCCCACCGTGTCGAACACAGCTCTCATGACGAAATTCTTGATAAACAGGGGCAGAAGCTTCACGGCAAGACTCTTTTCATCCCCCACATTGGTGGCGATGACACGGCTCAGCTGCTTGGCATTGACCTGTGCGCCCATGAAATGGTGCACCGTTTTGCAGATCTCCGCAAAGCTGTACTGCCCAAGTCTTGGGTCAAGCTCCGGCGTCACATACAGGGCAAAGTTCCGCAGGGTCTTGCTGGGGAACAGCTTTCGCAGATTGACCGGCACCAGCACCTTGATGGGCTTTCGCCTCATGATTTTGGGCACGGCTTTTTCCTGCATCTGCAAAAGCGCCTGCATCATGGCGGCGGTGAGAAATTCCGTCACGCTGACACCGTACTCGTGGGCTTTGTCCAAAAGTGCCTTTGCCTGCACCTGCAGACAGGTCAGAGCAAGCTCCTCCCGTGGCGTTCCCGACAGATGCCATGCCGTGCGCTCCGAGCGTCCGGCGGAGACTGCACCTGCGTATTTTAAAAAGCTGTCCTCCAGCTCTTCTTCCCCGGCAGGCGCATGGCGATCCAGAATACCGTGAGAACAGGGAATCGTGATGCCGTATTTCTGCTGCAGATATTCTGCTGTCAGAGTTTTTAAAAACACCAGCGCTCCGTTGCCGTCTGTGAGAGAATGGAAAAACTCCACAGCGATGCGCTTGTGGTAGACGATGACGCGGAAGGCGCAGCCTCTTGTCTCCTCTGCACCCATGGGTGTCAGAGGGTAGCTGCATTCGGGCAGGATCTTGGGCGCGTGCTCCAGCTCCTGCAGATAGTACCAGAAAAGCCCACGGCGCAGCCGCGTCGCCATGGAGGGAAACCGCCGTACCGTCACTTCCAGCGCAGACTGCAGCACAGATGCATCCACCTCTTCCGTCAAGGTCACGGACAGGCGGAAGACGTTGCTCCAGCTTCTTCGGCGGGCAGCCGGGTAGATCTTGGCGGCGTTGTCCAGCCGCATCCACCGCAGGGTGCGTTTGTGTTTGCTCATGGGACTCTCCTTGGTCAAACCGATTTTTCCCTATGATACCACATGGAAAAGGATTTGGAAACAAAAAATTCGCTGAGACCGGAGCTGTCGGCTTCGCCGACGGATTTGATTGGATGGTGAATGCAGAATGATGCGTGCTGAATTGGCTGCGCAGCAACCCTTGTCCCCCCTCCACAGGGGGGTGGCTGAACGCCAGTGAAGCCGGGGGGTTGCCTCGTCAATATCTCTTTACCGCCATTCGATAAAGTGTGGTCATCGCTCCAACCCCCAGCCTCGTTTCACTCGGCAGCCCCCTGGAGAGGGGGCACGAGAAGGGTGCGCACCATCGCAGCTGCCTGCACGCGGGCGATCACAGATCGCCCCTACGAACGCCCCACGCACTGCCGATTGATATCTGTCATTGCGAGGGAGGATCAAAGATCCGACCGCGGCAATCTAAAGACCGCCATGAGATTGCCACGCTCCCGTTGGTCGCTCGCAATGACAAGCATGGCAAGAACTGCCATTTAAATCCGTCGGCGCAGCCGACTCCACAACTTTCCACTTTCCACTTTCCACTTTTCATTTTTTATCCTGCCTGCACGCGACGGGCAAGAGTCACGCCCGAGCCGCAGGCGGCGACAAAGTGCCCTTGGGGTAACCGCCCGCTTACTTGTTGACATTCCAACATGATAACGATATAATTTTATCGTAATATTCGGAAAGGATGATTCTTGTGGATAAACAATATGAAGCCTTATTTACCCCGTGGAAAATTCGGGATGTAGAGATCAAAAACCGCATCGTGCTGTGCCCCATGGGCGGCACGTCCCTGTTTGGCTGGATGGAGTTTACCGGCTGCCATTTTGACAAGGAAGCTGCCAACTTCTTTTTGGAGCGGGCAAAGAACAACGTTGGCCTGATCATTCCCGGCATTGCCCCTGTGCGCGATACCATTCTGGGCAAGTGGCTGTGGAAGAATGAAAAGATGTTCAGTGAGCTGAAGGTCTTCATGGATGAGATCCACAAGACCGGCGCCAAGCTCTTCATCCAGCTGACAGCCGGCATGGGCAGAAGCTGGGCGATCACCGATCACATCGCGCCCCTTCACAAAAACAAGCTGACCCGCGCCATCGTCAAGCCCATCATCGACACCTCCTACAATCTGGCAAGTCCCAGTGAGTGCCCCTCCCGTTGGGATGAGGAGATCACCTGCCCTGCCATGACCAAGCAGGAGATCGAGGAGATCATTGAGGCCTTCGCCAAGACCGCCAAACTGTGCATGGACGCAGGTGTTGACGGCGTGGAAGTCCATGCTGTCCACGAGGGCTATCTGCTGGACCAGTTCACCATGGAATTTTTTAACCACCGTACCGATGAATACGGCGGCAGCTTTGAAAACCGCTACCGCTTCCCTGTACAGATCGTCAAGGCCATCAAGGCCGCCTGCGGCGAAGATTTCCCTGTGTCTTTGCGCTACTCCGTAGAGAGCAAGCTCAAGGGCTTCCAGAAGGGTGCCATGCCCGGCGAAGACTACAAGGAACTGGGCAGAGATATGGCAGAGAGCGAAAAGGCCGCCAAGTATCTGCAGGACGCCGGCTACGATATGCTCAATGCCGACAACGGCACCTACGACAGCTGGTACTGGGCACATCCGCCTATGTATATGCCCCAGAACTGCAATCTGGACGATGTTGCCCACATCAAGCAGTTTGTGGATATCCCTGTGGTCTGTGCAGGCAGAATGGAACCGGAGACCGGCGCCAAGGCAGTCGCTGAGGGACGCATCGATGCCATGGGTGTGGCGCGTCAGTTCCTGGCAGATCCCCAGTGGATCACAAAGCTTCTGGAGGAGCGTCTGGAGGACATCCGTCCGTGTATCTGCTGCCATGCCGGCTGCTTCAACTTCTGCAAGCACAAGGGCCATGCCAACGATCAGGGCCTGTCCGACACCAGAGGTCTGGCCCGCTGCGCCATCAATCCTCCCACCATGCAGTCGAAGAAATACACCATCAAGCCTGCGGCGAAGAAAAAGACCATCGCGGTCATCGGCGGCGGCATCGGCGGTATGGAAGCTGCCCTTGTGTGCGCCAAGCGCGGTCACAAGGTGACGCTGTATGAAAAGTCCACGGAGCTGGGCGGTGTGTTCATCGCGGCAGCCGCGCCGTCCTTTAAGGAAAAGGATCGTGATCTCATTGCATGGTATCGCCGTGAGATCGGCAGATCCGGTGTAGAGGTGAAGCTGGACACGGAAGTGACCGATGTGGCTTCTCTTGATGCAGACGAGGTCATCGTGGCAACCGGTGCTGTGGCAAACCGCATCCCCGTGCCCGGCATCGACCGTGGTATCCAGGCGGTGGACTTCCTGCTGGGCAAGGAGCCTGTGGGCGAAAATGTGGTCATCGTGGGCGGCGGTCTGACCGGCTGCGAGATCGCGTATGAGCTGTACCTGCAGGGCAAAAAGCCTGTCATCGTGGAAATGAAGGAAGATCTGATCGCTGTCACCGGTGTGTGCCTTGCAAACTCCAGTTACCTGCGCGATTTCTTCGAGACCAACAAGGTGCCCACCTATCTGGAAACGGCGTTGGTCAGCGTGGAGGAAGACGGCGTTGTGGTGCGGAAGGACGGCAAGGAATTTAAGATCGCAGCCGATTCCGTCATCCTCTCCACCGGCTACCGTCCTGCCCCTGTGGCAGCCAAGGGCAAGCACATCCATCTCATCGGTGACTGCAAGCAGGTGGGCAACCTGCGCTCCGTCATCTGGGGTGCATGGGATGTGTGCATGAAGCTGTAAGGCAATTGACAATGGACAATTGACAATTGACAATGAATGTGTCGGCAAAGCCGACGGATTTAGATTTTGGCTGTGCACCCCAATTCATCATTCAACATTCCGCATTATTTTTAAAGGAGCGATATCATGTATCTTACCCCCGAACAGCAGGAGATTCTGTCCGGCAGCAAGGGCGAGACCATGGCGAAAGTCATGAAGACCCTTGTGATGTACGGCGAAGTCTTCGGCGCGGATAAAATGGTCCCCGTGACCTCCAAACACAATCACCTTGTGACCTCCTTCGGTCTCAAGGCACTGACCCCGGTTTACGGGCTGATGGAGCAGCTGATCGAAGCAGGCGCTGTCTCTCAGCAGACCTTCTCCGTGGACCCCAGACCTCTGGACAAAAATGTTCCTGCCAACTTCCTGCAGAATTTTGTGTTCAACAAATTCATGTACACCAAGCAGGATTTTTATGAAGAGCAGCTGAAAAAGCTGGGCCTTATGGAGGAGGACGCCTTCTCCTGTGCCTGCTACCTTGACCAGATGGGCAACAAGCCTCAGAAGGGCGAGATCCTCAGCTGGGCAGAATCCTCTGCCGTGGTCTATGCCAACTCCGTGCTGGGCGCCCGGTGCAACCGCAACTCCGGCATTATGGACATTATGGGCTCCATCGCCGGCTTCGTGCCCCACTTTGGCCTTCTGACCGACGAGGGCAGAAAGGCAAGCTGGGTGGTGGAAGTCAAGACCACCAAAAAGCCGGAGGCACAGCTCCTTGGCTCTGCCATCGGCATGAAGGTCATGGAGGACGTTCCCTATGTGACAGGCATGGACAAGTGGCTGGGCACAGAGCTGGACGATGCCGCCTGCGCCTATCTCAAGGACTTCGGCGCTGCCACCGCCTCCAACGGCGCGGTGGGTCTGTACCATATTGAAAATCTGACTCCCGAAGCTGTGGAGCTGGGCAAGAGCCTTGTGAAGGAAGATGCCAAGGTCTATGTCATTGACGATGCGGAGCTGGAGCGTGTGCAGCGGGAATATCCCGTCATCTGGAAAAACCCCGATGCAAAGCCCAAGCTGTGCTTCGTGGGCTGCCCCCATATGAGCCTGCAGCAGCTGAAGGACTGGACAGACCGTGTGGAACAGGGGCTGAAGGAAAGTGGCAGAAAGAAAGTGGCGATCCCCACCGTGTTCACCACCGCTCCTGCCGTCAGAAAGGAATTTGAAAAGACAGGGGATGCAGAGCGTCTTGCCAAGACCGGCGTGATTCTCTCCTGCATCTGCCCTCTCATGTACATGAATAACCCTCTGTGCGGCCCCATGCCTGTGATCACCTCCTCCAATAAGCTGCGCACCTACACCACGGCGCGGTACTATAAGGAAGACGAGATCCTGACCTATATCACCAAAGGAGGGCTGGACGGATGAAGCAGTTTAAAGGACGTGTGGTCGCTCCCGGCACGGTGAAAGCGGAAGCGCTGGTCTCCCATGGGGGACTCAATACCCTGGCATCCTTCCAGAAGGCGCTGCAGTTCGGTGACAAGACTGCCACCTGCGGCGACCAGAACAACAAGGATCTGTACGGCAAGCAGATGGCAGGAAAGGCGCTGTGCCTGCCTCAGACCATCGGCTCTACCACGGGCGGTCTGGTGCTGTACTGTGCCTGCTCCATGAACAGACAGCCTGCCTGCCTGCTGTTCTCCAACCCCATCGACTCTCTGGCAGCCGCCGGTTCTATTCTGGCATCGGTCTGGCTGGAAGATGTCAGCATGCCGGTTGTGGATAACCTTGGCGAGGAATTTTTGTCCTATGTCCAAGACGGCATGACCATCACCGTCCAAGAAGACGGCACGGTGGAAGTGGAATAAGAAAAGCACCTCCGAAAGCGTAGTCTTCCGGGGGTGCTTTTCTTAGGTAATAGGTAATGGTGAAAAGTGAATAGGAGTGGTGTCGGCAGAGCCGACGGATTTGAAATGACGGGCGGCGTTTCGCCGCCCGGTGCAGGCAGAAAAAGAGCGGCAGTCTAAGACTGCCGCTCCTGTGTTATTCTGCTTTTGGAAGGGTGATGGTCACATCTGTGCCTTCGCCGTAGACGCTTTCGATGCGGATATCGCCCTGATGCTGGGTCAGAATTTCCTTGGCGATGGAAAGACCAAGACCTGTGCCGCCGGATTCTCTGGAGCGGGCTTTGTCCACGCGGTAGAAGCGCTCGAACAGGCGGGGCAGATCCTTTTCCGGGATGCCGATGCCATTGTCGGAGATGCGCAGATACACGTGCTTTCTGCCCTCCCATGCCACGATGGAGATCTTGCCGCCGTCGGCGGTGTACTTGATGGCATTGGATACCAGGTTCATGATGACCTGCTCCAATCGCTCCCGGTCGCCGTCCACATGGGGCAGATCCTCGGGACATTCCAGGGTCAGAGTATGGCCGTGATTTTGCGCGTCCAGCGCCACAGCCTTATAGACGTTTTCAATGGCTTCCTTGAAGGCGAAGCGGGAGATGTTCATCTCCATCTTGCCATAGTCGAACTTGGTCAAGGTCAGAAGATCCTTGACGATTCTGGTCATGCGGTCTGCTTCCGACACGATGACCCCAAGGAAGTTTTCACGCAGCTCCTTGGGCAGGTCGTCTCCTGCCGACAATATGGTTTCTGCGTAGGATTTTACGTTGGTCAGCGGTGTGCGCAGCTCGTGGGACACATTTGCCACGAATTCCCGTCTTGTCTGCTCGCTCTTGCGCTGCTCGGTGACATCGTGGATGACCACCATGGCGCCGCCTACGGACTGATCCGAGGAGAAGGGTGCCATAAACAGCTCCAACTCCCGCTCCCCGACCCGCTTTTGGCACTCCAGATACTCGGAGCGCTTCAAGGTCAGCAGCTTGGAAAATTCCGTGTCCTGCCCGAAGACCTCTTCGAAGGTGGCGGTCACATCCAGATTTTTTGACAGCATCCTTGTGGCAGCCGGATTGCAATGGATCACCGTGCCGGCAGGATTGAACGCCACCACGCCGTCGGTCATATGCAGGAAGAGGGTGGAGAGCTTGGTGCGCTCGTTTTCCACCTGAGAGATGGTGTTCTGCAGCACCTGGGACATATGGTTGAAGTTTCTCGTCAGCGTGCCGATCTCGTCGCGGCTGGTGACCTCCAGCTTCTGGGAGAACTCACCGGCTGCCACCTGTCTGGTGCCGGTGGTCAGAGCGGTGATGGGGGTGATGAGAATCTGAGAGAGCAAAAATGCCAGAATGACGCAGATCACAAGACCCAGAATCAGCGACTGAACGATGATGGAGAACAGCTCGCCTGTCAGATTGTTGACAGCCAGCTTGTTGTCGAGCACATAGACGATGTAATCTGTTTCGCCGCCCTCAATGGGCACGGCAAGATCCATGATCTCGGCGGAGATCGCGCTGTCCAGACCCACCTCGCCGTTCATGGCTTTGAGCACATTGGAGGTCAGCCCCACAGTCATCTCCTGATTGGAACTGGCGAGGACGCTGCCTTGGGAGTCCAGCACATAGACGTTTCTCTGGCTCAGATCGATACCAAGATCGGACTGTGCCATGAGCAGCTCCTTCATGCGCTCGGGAGAGCCTGTTTCGGAAGCTGCCAGCTCCTGCAGCTGGGAGATAAAGCTCTGAGAGAAGGTCTGCTCCATCTGCACATAGAAATCATCGATATAGTAGTTACCCACGCCGTTGATCAAAAACGCACCGACCACAGTCATCAGTGCCAGGATCAAAAGCACCAGTATCATGACCATTTTCGTTCTTAATGACCGCATGACCTTCCTCCTTTCGATGGATGGTTGTTTGTCTGCATGATCGCAGCAGCCTCGGCTCCCTGTGGAGGGTGCACCGCACTTTTGGCTCCCCTTGTCAGGGGTGCCCCAGGGCAGCCTCTCTTGCCGCGTTGCGGCAATTCACCTTCAGCTGTCACGGCAAAGCCGTGACTGAGGGGTAGTGTACGCACCACCGATGCTGCCTGCACGCGGGCGATCACAGATCGCCCCTACGACAGATACGCACTGCCGCCCGCCATTTAAAATCCGTCGGCGGAGCCGACACCGAAATTGTCAATTGTCAATTTCGCAGAAATATCCTGCGCCGCGTTTGGTGCGGATGTAACGGGGCTCGCCGGGGTCGTCTTCGATTTTTTCGCGCAGACGGCGCACGGTCACGTCCACGGTGCGCATATCGCCGAAGTAGTCATAGTTCCACACCTTGGTCATCAGCTCTTCCCGGGAGAAGACCTTGCCCGGATTGGTGAGCAGACAGGTCAGAAGGTCAAATTCCTTCTGGGTCACATCCACCATGGTGCCGTTTTTCCGCACGGTCACAGCCTGCAGATCTACGAAAAGGCTGCCCAGCTGCAGCAGATGCTCTCCTGCGCCCCGGGTGCCTGCATCCAGAGAACGGCGGCGGATATTGGCTTTCACTCTTGCCAGAAGCTCCCGCATGGAGAAGGGCTTGGTGATATAATCATCGGCACCTGCTTCCAGACCGAAGACCTTGTCGCTCTCTTCCTCACGGGCGGTGAGCATGATCACCGGCACGGCAGAGCCGGCTGCACGAAGAGCGGTGCACACATCAAAGCCGTTCATCTTCGGCAGCATCACATCCAGCAGCACCAGATCGGGATCCTTGGTCTTTGCCAGCTCCAGACCAGTTTCGCCGTCCAGCGCCTCCATGGTCTCATAGCCCTCACGCATCAGGTTAAACTTGAGGATCTCCACGATGGCGCGTTCGTCTTCCACGATCAAAACGGTATTACCCATTTGTTTCTCCTTATCCTTCCGCTGCCTTCAGGAACTGAATGTTGGCAAGCTCTGTTTTGTTGAACACGTTTTCATCAAAATCGGCAGGGGCGATGGTGCCCTCATACCAGCTGCAGCTGTTAAACCATGCCTGCAGGTCGGGGTTGTTGAATCTTCTGCCGTGACGGGCAAAGATCTCGTTTCTGGCGATCTGCAGCTCGGCGGTGCTCAAGCCTTCAATGTCCGCATCGGTCAGCAGACGCTCGGAGCTGTCGGGGAAAAACCACTCGGTCTGACTGACAGAGGGCTTCTGCTGCTCTTCTTCCGCAGGGGCTTCTTCCTCGGAGGGCGTTTCCTCTTCTGCAGGAGTCTCTTCTTCTGCAGGGTCTTCCTCTTCCGTGGGGGTTTCCTCAACAGGCTCTTCTTCTGCGGGCGTTTCCTCGGTGGTCTCTTCTTCCGCAGGCTTGGTAGTCTCTTCCTCGCGGCTGATGGGATCTTCCACGATCACCTCGGGCAGCTCGCCCATCTGGGTCTCGGAGCCGGTCTGCACCACGTTCTCCTGCATGACGGCATCCTTTTCCGTCACCTCGGAAATGGTACCCACCAAGAACATGACCGCTGCTGTCAGCACCAGTACGGCGCCGAGGGTCAGCAGCACCATGGCGGCGATCTCCGCAGGGGTCTTTTTTCTTTTATAGAACTGCACGCCGCTGCCCAGCTTGGGCAGCTTCTTGCCGCAGCCGGAGCAAGTCCGGGAGCCGGGTCTGGACTCCGCCTGACAGGCAGGGCAGACCATGGGCTGTAGGGCGCCGCAGGCAGAACAGAAGCGGGAATTTTCCGCCAATTCATTACCACAACGTTTACAGGTCATGGGAACACATCCTTTCGTAACCTTTATTATACCACAATCACCCCAAATGCCGCAATGCCTTTGGGAAGTGATTCTTCAAAACACCGCCGGAGCCTTTTGCCCAGCCAAGGCTCAAGCCGTCCACGCACACCAACGTCCAGCCGTTTTGCTCTCCCGGCAGCGTCTCGCCGCGCAAATAGCGGTAGATTTCCGTGCTGTCTTCCGGGTAGCTGACGGTGTTCTTTGCAGTTTTCAGCCACAGCGCCCATGCGTGGGCAGGCTCAAATCTGCCTTTTTTCAGTTCACCCAGCTCCAGACCGGCGCGCAGGACTTTCAGTCCGTCCAGCCGGGGCATGAGATGGGGCACGAGCAGCAGAGTCTGACCGAAGCTCATCAGCCGCCCCTCGGGATATTCGACGAGATTCTCCCTGCAGAAGTTCTCCAGCTCCTTGGGGACAGGAAGACCTTTTTCCCGGAAAGCAGGCTCCGGTTCTTCTTCTCCCGCCAAGGTCAGCACAGCGGCATAGTGGCCCTCACCGTGGAGCTTGTGAGGCCACAGACGGAAGGTGTCCTTCAACGCCTCATTGCCGTCTGCCCATTGAGGCACACCGGGTGCAAACCACGGCGCGTCTGCAGCTTGGACGGAAAACTCTTTGTGCTCTTTCAAAAATGCGGCAATGACGCCTTCGTTTTCTGCCGGGGCAAAGGTGCAGGTGGAGTAGACCAGTCTGCCGCCGGGACGGAGCATTTTTGCCGCCGAGCGCAGGATCTCCAGCTGACGGTCGGCACACATGGCAACGGTCTGCTCGCTCCAGTCGGTGACAGCGGCTTCCTCCTTGCGGAACATCCCCTCACCGGAGCAGGGCGCATCCACCAGCACACGGTCAAAGAAGCCTGCAAACCGCTCTGCCAGCTTCTGCGGATGCTCATTGAGCACCAGTGCGTTGGCGATGCCAAGACGCTCGATGTTTCTCGACAGGATCTTTGACCGCTTGGGGTTATACTCGTTGCACACCAGCAGTCCCTCTCCCTGCAGCGCTGCTGCCAGCTGTGTGGATTTGCCGCCGGGTGCGGCACACAGATCCAGCACCCGCATCCCGGGATGCACATCCAAAAGCCCTGCCGGTGCCATGGCGCTGGCTTCCTGCAGATAGTAAAGCCCCGCCTCGTGATAGGCGGAAAGTCCCGGTCGGGTGGCAATATCATAATAGTAGCCGTGCTTCTCCCACGGAACGGGCGTCAGACCAAACCGGGAAAGCTCCGGCGGCTGCGCCGTTTTCAGAGGGTTGAGCCGCAGACCCACATTGCGCGGTCTGTCATAGGATGCGGCAAAATCGGCAAATTCATCGCCCAGAAGGCGCTTCATTCTGTTTTCAAATTCCTGTGGAAACATAAAGGCTCCTTTTAATTGACAATTGACAATGAATGTGTCGGCTCTGCCGACGGATTTGAAATTTGCTGCGCACCAAAGGCTCCCCTTGTCAGGGGAGCTGTCAAAATCTTTGATTTTGACTGAGGGGTAGTCGTGATCGTTCTCTCCCTCCGGTTTCGCTTCGCTCAACCACCTCCCTCAGAAGCCGGGAGGCATGGGTGCATCCGTAGCCGACGGCGCCCTTGACGTCCCGCGTGCAGGCAGCTGAGATTTTTACAATATATCATTATAACACACATTTCGGCAAATCGCCACCGTGCCATTTTCTTGACAACCTCTCTTGGTCACGATATAATAAAATATAAACTTTTACATAGATTGGAAGTGGCGCTATGCACTGTTATCATTGCGGTTCCCAGATTCCCGATGGGCTGAAATTCTGCGTGGACTGCGGCGCGGAGCTGGATGAGCCTGTCTCCGAGGTTCGCCCTCTGGTGGAAAAGAAGCTGCCCGAGGCTCCCGAGGTGGAGCAGCTGACCGACGCATCCTCCGGCAGCGGTCTGTTTGTGGAAGAATTGGCACAGGAAACGGCAGAGGAGCTCCCTGCCGAGGAAGCTGCCGAAGAAGCTGAAGAGGCAGCCGAAGAAGCGGAAGAAACGGAAGAACTTGAGGAAGAAGCGGCAGATCCTGCTCTGGATCCCACCTCCGATCAGTTTGATCCGAGAAAGTTTGCCGAGCAGGGCATGGAGGAATTCGCGCCTGCCGCACCGGCAGATGACGAGGAAGAGCCGGAGGAAGAGAAACCTTCCAAGGCAAAGAAGGCTCCCAAAAAGAACAAGAAAAAAGGCAAGGGCGGCATTGTGGCGCTGATTCTGGTTTTGGCGGCGCTGCTGCTGGGCGGTGCGGCAGGTCTGCTGTACTGGCTGACCGAGCCTGTGGATCAGGCGCAGCTGCGCGGTGACTTTGCCGGTTACATGAGCTACGCGGAGGATACCGCCGTGGAAGCCTTCAATGTGACCGACCGTGAGACCAGCCGTCTGAACAGAAGCGATGCCATCTGGTGCACCGTCACCGCTGCCGATGATGCCGTGCGCACCCAGCGCACCTATGTCATGCAGTATGCTCTGACCCGTGAGGGCTGGAAGCTGCGCAGCGTGGAAGACATCAGCACCGAAACATGGACGGCGCAGCCTCTGGTGGGCGCTTCTCTGGAAGAGATCTATGCCGCGCTGACCGGGCAGGTCGTGACGGTGGATTCCGATTTCCTCTATCCTCTGGAAGCGGAAGATGCCCAGACTGCCGAGATCATGAGCCAGTCCCCCGATCTGAATGCCAAGACCGACACGGTGGAGGCTGTCATTTCCGTCACCGACGATCTGGTAGGCTGGACTGCCGATGTGGATCTGACTTTGACCTTCACCGACCATTGGAAGCTGGATACCTTCTCCTATGACAATGTGCAGATGGAGTTCAAGCCCGGCATGGAGTTCAAGCTGGAAGAAGAGGACTTTGCCGAAGATATGGCACAGTTCCCCATTGTGCTGGGTGAGCAGGAGAGCGAAGACACCGTGGAGACGACCACCGTGGTGGATGGCGAAGAGGTGCAGGAAGCTCCCGATATGACCGTGCAGACTGTCAAGGTGCTTGCCGAGCAGGTGCAGGATCTGACTGTGACGGAAAAGCGCTTCTCTCTGGCAGAGGATACCCAGAATGTCACCTGTGAGTTTGTGCTGGATAAGCCTGCCGCCAAGCTGCAGGTCACAGCCGTTCTGAGCTATGTCTTTGAAGACGGTTGGAAGCTGGATGCAGCCGAGTATGAGGCTGTGGTGGAAGAGATCAAGCTGGAAGGCGACTGGGCGGGCACATATACCGCTGTGGAAGGTCAGAAGCCCAATGTGAAGCTGACCGTGAAGACCGATGAGGAAGGCAAGACCACCAACACCTTTGCCTTCAGCGCTCCCGAGGGCGTGTGGTATCCCACCGGCAGCTACTATGTGGCATCTGCTACCGACGCAGAAACGCTGAACGTGAAGTTTGATCCCACCGAGTGGACGCCCATGGGCAACCCGGGCAACATCACCATGGTGGGCATTGACGGCACGCTGATGATCGAGGAAGGCACCATCACCGATGGTGAGACCTTCTCCATCACCCTGCAGGTGCCTGTGGAAGTGACGGAAGAGACACAAGAATAACAACAAGAGAGCACCCGACCGGGTGCTCTCTTGCGTTATTCTAATGAAGAATGAAAAATGAAAAATTGTGGGTCACTTTGCGACGGATTGAAAAATATGCTGCGCACCCTTCCTCGTGCCCCTTTTTCAGGGGGCTGGCAGCCCGTAGGGCTGACTGGGGGTTGTGAGATAAAATCACTTTATCAAACAACGGAAAAGTGTGGTCAACATTCAACCCCCCGGCTCGCTACGCGATCCACCCCCCTACAGAGGGGGGACGAGGAGTGCATCCTGTAGGGCAGGCAGTGCGTAGCTGTCGTAGGGGCGGCAATCTGCCGCCCGTCAATTGTCATCGCTGCCTGCACACGATCCCTCAGTCAGCTTCGCTGACAAGGGGAGCCAAGGTTCGCAGCAAAATTTCCAATCTGTCGGCTTTGCCGACACATCACTTATTCACTATTCACTATTACTTATTACCTGAACAAGAAAAGACGAAGGGGTCTTTTCTTGTTATCACAATCCCTGTTTGAGCAAAAAATCTGCCACGTCATTTTGCTGCATATCTGTGCCCTGTAGGGCATCGTGCAGCGCCCGGGAGCTGCAGCGGCAGCCGGTGAGCCGTGCCCGGATGCGCTGAGGCAGGTCTGCGTCCATGGCATCGGAAAAAACCTCCGCCCGTTCCACCGTACCGTCACGCAGGGTCAAAAGCAGCTGCACGCCGCCCCAAGGGAAGCGCTCGGACAGCTCCAGATCAAAGGCAGGGGTCTTGCCAAGCCGCCATTGCCATGACGACTGCTTTTCGAAATAGGGCACTACCTGCCCAAGCTGCTGTACCGTGACAGTCAGATCCGTCACCTCGCCGTAGGCTTCCTCAAAGCTGCGGCGGATAGCAAGAAGCATGGCATCTTTTGAGATGTTCAGATTGTCCACTCGGGCACGGACAGAATCCACGCCCTTGGCGCGCAGCTTTTTGGGATCGGGGTGCAGATAGTTCTGCAGCCGTCCCAGATCCGACTGCAGCAGCAGCGTGCCGTGGTGCTGACGCAGGTCGCCTCTGGCGCAGAAGGCATTGCCGGAAAACTTTTTCCCGTCTGCCAGAAGATCGTTGCGCCCGGAGAACTCGCAATCGATACCGAAGCTGCGCACAGCGCGCAAAATGACCTCCAGCTGACGGGTCACATCGTAGGTATCCTTGCCCGTGATAAAGGAAAAATTCAGATTGCCCTCGTCGTGATACACAGCGCCGCCGCCGGAAATGCGCCGCACCAGCTGCACATCATCGCGCTCCATGGCGGCAAGGTCGCACTCCTTCCATGGGTTCTGATTTTTGCCGATGATCACGGCAGAGCGGTTTACATAAAAATATAACAGCACATCCTCCGGCTGCATGGTATCAAGGAACCATTCGTCCATGGCCAGATTCTGCCATCCGTCTACAGACGGGGACACATACCAGTAATTCATGTTCATCACCTTTTGGTATTTTATCACATTTGGCCGTGTTTGAAAAGCAGTTTACTTTTTCCTTGACACTGACTGTTTAAAACGGTACAATATACGCTGAGAGTAGTGTGGTCTAACTATACTTTAGGGGAGTACAGTCGGGCCTTTTCTTTCAAAGCAACCCAAATTTCAACAAGGAGGTGGGTCCGTAGATTATGATGCCGATCATGTACGCAATCGCCGCCATCGCCGGCGCATTTGTGGTAAGTGGTATTATTTTCTTCCTGATCGGTATGGCATACCGCAAGAAGGTCTCTGAAAAAGAGATCGGCTCCGCGGAAGAGGAAGCCAAGCGCATCCTCAATGAGGCCATCAAGAGCGCGGAAAGCAAAAAGCGTGAAATGCTGCTGGAAGCCAAGGAAGAGATTCATAAATCGCGTGCCGAAAACGAGAAAGAACTGAAGGAACGCCGCAGCGACCTGCAGAAGCAGGAGCGCCGTTTCCAGCAGAGAGAAGAAGCCTTTGACAAAAAGGTGGATGCTCACGAGAAGAAAGAAGAAGAACTGGCAAAGAAACTGGCAAATGTGGCTGCCGCACAGGAAGAAGTCAACACCATCAAGCGCAGCCAGCTTGAAATGCTGGAGAAGATCTCCGGTCTGAGCAAGGAAGATGCCAAGAGCCAGCTGCTGCAGAGCGTGGAGACGGAAGTGCGCCACGAAACTGCCATGAAGATCAAAGAGATCGAAAGCCAGATGAAGGAGCAGTCCGATCAGCTGGCAAGAGAGATCATCTCCACCGCCATCCAGCGCTGTGCCGCAGACCATGCGGCGGAAGCCACCGTTTCCGTGGTACCCCTGCCGAATGACGAGATGAAGGGCCGCATCATCGGTCGTGAAGGTCGCAACATTCGCACCCTGGAAACCATCACCGGTGTGGATCTGATCATCGACGATACCCCCGAAGCCATCACCGTTTCCAGCTTTGATCCTGTCCGCCGTGAGGTGGCAAGACTGGCGCTGGAGAAGCTCATTGCCGACGGCCGTATCCATCCCACCCGTATCGAGGACATGGTGGAAAAGGCTCGCCGCGAAGTGGATCATACCATCAAGATGGAGGGCGAACGTGCCACCTTCGAGACCGGTATCCACGGTCTGCATCCCGAGCTGGTCAAGCTCCTGGGCAGACAGAAGTACCGTACCTCTTACGGTCAGAACGTGCTCAACCACTCCATGGAAGTTGCCCATATCGCAGGTCTTCTCGCCAGCGAGCTTGGTGTGGACGTGACCTTGGCAAAGCGCGCAGGTCTGCTCCACGACCTTGGTAAGTCCGTGGACCACGAAATGGAAGGCAGCCACGTCCAGCTGGGCGTGGAGCTGGCACGGAAGTATAAGGAGTCCCCTGCCGTTATCCATGCCATCGAAGCCCACCATGGCGATGTGGAAGCCCAGACTGTCATCGCCTGCCTGGTTCAGGCTGCCGATGCCATCTCCGCCGCCCGTCCCGGCGCCCGCCGTGAAAATGTGGAAAGCTATATCCGCCGTCTGGAGAAGCTGGAAGAGCTCACCGGCACCTATCCCGGTGTTGAAAAGTCCTTCGCCATTCAGGCAGGCAGAGAAGTCCGTATCATGGTCAAGCCCGAGGAGGTCACGGAAGACAACATGGTATTGCTTGCAAGAGAGCTTGCCAAGAAGATCGAAGCCGAGCTGGAATACCCCGGTCAGATCAAGGTCAATGTCATCCGCGAGACCAAAGCTGTGGAATACGCAAAATAAAAGACACAAAAGCCCTGTCGTTCCCGACAGGGCTTCATAAAACAGTTACTCCTCCCTATGAGAAATCTCAGAGGGAGGAGTATTTTGCATTAGTGCGGTTCAAAAGCGCATATAACGCACTACACCGAAAGGTGTATAGAAGTGCGCCCTTATATTTATTCGACATATTGGAATTTACTTAAATGTTTTCTTATTGTAAAACAACGCCAGTTTTGTCTCCAAGTTCTTCATGTACAAAAGTTTCCATTTCACTGTGTTTTTTTGTCATGAACATACTGAAATTTCCATTGTCGAAACACCAATATGCAAATGGTTTATTCTGGTTTTGCATATAAGTATTTCCGCTGTATACAGGATAGTATTCCTGCGGCATACCGCTGATAATGAGAGCACCATCTGAGCAGTACAAAACATTGTCTTTAATCACAAGATTTTCGTTGGCGCACGGCAGAGGCATATCACTGCCCGAGAAAACCAGAGCACCGATAATGCCACTTGCCTTTTTTCTTTGAGGGTCTCCTGCGGTGGTGGAATACATCACATAGTTGTCCTCAATCAGAATGTCCTTAAATCTGTGCAGTTTGTTGACCTCTTCTTCCCAGTTGATCAGAGTAATACCTGCGGTGTACTCTAGCAAGTTGCCGCGAATTGTATTATTGCCCTGAGTTTCCTCAACATCTGCAAGTTCTCCATTAGCTGCAAAAGCCATCTCGCCTGCTGCAATCCCACCATTGAATACATGATGCACGTAGTTGTTCTCTACAAGCATATTGAGAGTATGGCTGATGCCGTCGCCGGAATAGATTGTTTCTGCGTCATAGAAGGTATGTGTCATTGCACCCATATATCCAACTTCGCAGTTCTGTACAAGTCTGCCCCCGTTAGCTTCAATTGCATGACCGCCATACATCACCGATATATTATCAAGCACGGACATATATCCAAAGTTCAGTGTCACCACACTGCCGTTGTACGGGTCACAGCAAAATTCAATGGATTGATATACTTCACCCGGATTACCTTCATCACATCGCAGGTAGAGTTTTCCTCCTCTGTCAGCATATTCATAAACATATATCGGATGCTGTGAATTGAGGTCAGAATAATCAATATCATTAAAATACTGAAGGTCACCCATATCTTTTGCAGGGTCAAAAGTCGGTTTTTGCATCAGGGTGCTGTAATCATCGACACCCACAACAAACTTTACATATCTGTCCCCTGTCCACCATACAGGTGCTTTGTCTGCAAGGTCCATACTGCCATCCAGAACGATATCACCGCAGTCCATAATATCCTTATAGAAAACCCAGATATTATCTGTGCCGTCCATCAGTCTCCATTTTAAAGGGTCTGCACCGTTTTCCGGAGAACCGTAAATACCGGGTTTAGCGCCCTCACCATAGGCAGAGTATGTAACACCATTCTGTGCAATGAGGGCTTCTCCGCGCCAGATGTCTCCGCGGCGGAAGAACACACCGTCACCGGGGTTCAGAGGCGTACCGTTCACCTTATCCAGTGATGCCCAGGGGGTATCCTCACTTCTGCCATCGTTACTGTCATCACCATCTGCAGATACATAATAGCAGTCACCGGTAACAGCAATTTCTGTTGGGCTGTTCAGAATTGATTCCCGTCGGGCATCTGCGTTTGCCAACAGTTCCTGTTCTGCCGCAGATATCGGGCATTCCGAACTGCTGCATCCGCAGAGCAATCCCAGTATCAGAATAAGTGGCAAAAATATATATTTTTTCATACACCAACCTCTTTTCTTTACATCAGTTAACGCCTTTTATTATTAAATATTGTTTTATCCATCTGTTCGACAAATTCAAATATTTCTAATTGTTTTGCCCATTTTATCACATCATTGTGAGCTATACAAGAACAGTCCCGGCAGGTAATCCTACCGGGACTGAAACTGTTTTATGGCCACTCGCCATTCCCGACAGGGCTTTTTTTATTGGCAATTGTCGCTTCGCGACGGATTTAAAATAACAGGAGGCGGATCGCCGCCCCTTCGTTGTGATCGGCAGTGCGTACCTCGCTTGTCATTGCGAGGGAGGATTTGAAAAATCCGACCGTGGCAATCTCATGGCAGTTTTTTAGATTGCCACGGCTTCTTCGAAGCCTGCGACTCGCTAAGAGCCGCGCTATGCGCGGTTGCTCGCTTGCTTGCGCCTGCGGGCGCGATCGCAATGACAAGTATATGGTCGGCAGTGCGTAGCTGTTCGTAGGGACACCCGTCCTCGGGTGTCCGCGTGCAGGCAGTTCATATCTTGCATATCATAGCAGCAAAACAGGGGGCGCGTTGCTGCGTCCCCCTGTTTTTTATCTTTGCTTCTGCTTGCGCAGCTGTCTGCGGTGTTCGGCTTGCTCCCAGGCAAGCTGCTCGTCCTGCGTCTGCAGCGTCAGACGAGGGACTCTCACCGGCTTGTCATGCCCATCCAGCGCCACCATGATGAAATGGGCATGGTTGATGTGATCGCGCTGACCGGAGAGGTTCTCCACATAGGTATCCACGCAGACCTCCATGGAGGAGGTGCCGACCCATGTGATCTTGCCGCGGATGACGATCATATCGTTCTGATACGCGCCGTGGAGGAAGGTCAGATCATCCACCGACGCAGTGGTCACATTGCAGCCGGAGTGCCGCTTTGCGACTGTACCTGCCACCTCGTCGATCCACTGCATCAAAATGCCGCCGAACAGACGGTTTGCGCCGTTTAAATGCATGGGTCGTACCAGATGGACGGTCTCTGTCCGGGACTGGGCAACGGTTTTCGCTTCGTTTGTCATGATGTGTTCCTCCTGTGAGGTGTTTTGTTCAATATAGCATGTCCTTAAAGGCTTTGCAAGGGAACAAGGCGGAAAAACGAAAGGACGAGCTCACCCGTCCTTAGTCATCGGTTATAACGAAAAGATCGTTAGGTGTGCAGTTGAGAAGCAGGCACATCGTTTCAATGTTTTCGTAGCGGATAGATTTTGTCTGGTTGTTGACCATATTGCTGAAGTTCTGGTAACTCATGCCCAACTGCTTATAGAGCCAGTACTTGGTTTTCCCTTGCTCTTCTAAAAGTCGCAAAACATCTAATTTGATCATAAGATATTCTCCCATACCATACTTTTTTATGAGATGATATCTTAGTATTTCTCTTTACATATAGACTATTACATTATATAATGTAATAGTCTATAATTGTGGAAGAGGGAGAAACATATGAGATAGAATGATGCATTTGCTTCGCAAGATGTGATGTTTGCATATGCAGCGAAGCTGCACACCATTTCTCCAAGAAACATCATTGGCACAACGGCCGATCGCTAACGCAATCGGCGTGACCCACCGGAGATCCGCTGCATTTTTGCTTCGCAAAAATTATAGTAGCGACCAGTGTTTGCACTGGTCGCAGCAACAGTCCACCGGACTGTTGCGATTGAAGTTCGAATCTCCGGCGGCAAAAAGAGAGACAGCCGAAAGGCTGTCTCTCTTTTTGGTGACACGCCGGAGATTCGACCTCCG
>JAGBBD010000041.1 GCA_017938625.1 Oscillospiraceae bacterium
ACAAACATGAATAGCAAACGTACATCTCTGGAAAAGACCAAGGTCCTTGTGGGCATGGCCATTTTCACAGCACTGGTGGTTGTTCTGCAGCAACTTGCAGGTACGATCAAGATCGGTGCATTTTCTCCGTCCCTTGTGCTGGTACCCATTGTCATCGGTGCCGCGTCCTATGGCGCTGCATCCGGCGCATGGCTGGGTCTGGTCTTTGGTGCATTGGTCCTGATGGGCTGTATCACGGGAACGGATCTCGGCGGAAACGCCATGTGGAACGTTAACCCCTTCGTCACAGCGCTGATCTGCATTGTCAAGGGTGTCGCTGCCGGTTATCTGGCCGGTCTGACCTTCAAGGCTCTGCAGAAAAAAAGCCAGATCGCGGCAACCGTTGCCGCGGCCATCGTGTGCCCTCTGGTCAACACAGGCTTATTCACCATTGGCGCTGTGACTGTGTTTAAGCCTTTGCTCATGGAATGGGCAGCGGGCTGGGCGGCACAGACCGGCAGAGCAGCCGATACGCCCTTGGTCGTGTACATTTTCCTTGGTATGATCGGTCTGAATTTCCTTGTGGAGATGGGCATCAATGTTGTACTCAGTCCTGTGATCGTCCGTATTTTAAAGATCAGAAAGATCGCTTGATAAAAAACTCCCTGCCGCGATGCGGCAGGGAGTTTTTGGCTGTTACAGATGCAGGACTCTGTCTTTAATCTCTTGTGTACGGCCCTGATTCCAGAACTGGGTCCCGATGTAGCCGCAGGTACGGCGAGCCACATTCATTTTGTTCTGGTCCTGATTGCCGCACTGGGGGCAGGTCCAGACCAGCTTGCCATCCTCGTCATCGTGGATCTCGATCTCACCATCGAAGCCACAGACTTGACAGTAGTCAGACTTGGTGTTCAGCTCTGCGTAAATGATGTTGTCGTAAATAAACTTCATCACATCCAGAACAGCATCCAGATTGTTCTGCATATTGGGAACTTCCACATAGCTGATAGCACCGCCGGGAGACAGATGCTGGAACTGTGCCTCAAAATGGAGCTTCTCAAAGGCATTGATGGTCTCTGTGACGTGAACGTGATAAGAATTTGTGATGTAGCTCTTATCTGTCACGCCGGGAATCACACCAAAGCGCTTCTGCAGGCACTTGGCGAATTTATAGGTGGTGCTCTCCAGAGGTGTTCCGTAGAGGGAGAAGTCCACATTGTGCTCGGCCTTCCAGCGCTTGCAGGCGTCGTTCATGTGGTTCATGACTTCCAGCGCAAAAGGAGTTGCTTCGGGATCGGTGTGGCTCTTTCCGGTCATATACTTGACGCATTCATAAAGACCTGCGTAGCCCAGAGAGATGGTGGAGTAGCCGTCATAGAGCAGCTTGTCGATGGGCTCGCCCTTTTCCAGACGAGCGCAGGCGCCATGCTGCCACAGAATGGGAGCGGCGTCGGAGAGCGTACCCTTCAGCCGTTCATGACGGCACAGCAGAGCGCGGTAGCACAGATCAAGACGCTCATCAAAGATCTGCCAGAACTTGGTCTGATCTCTGCCGGAGGTCAGGGCTACGTCCACCAGATTGATGGTCACAACGCCCTGATTGAAGCGGCCGTAGTAGCGATGCTTGCCGGGCTTGTAGTTGCCGGCGTTTGCAATGTTGCCGATGCCTGCATCGGTGAAGCGGTCGGGAGTCAGGAAACTGCGGCAGCCCATGCAGGCGTAGACGTCGCCCTTGAGCTCCAGCATCTTCTTTTCTGAGATATAGTCGGGAACCATGCGCTTGGCGGTGCAGCGGGCAGCCAGCTTGGTCAGCTCATAGTAAGGTGCGCCTTCGTGGATGTTGTCCTCTTCCAGCACATAGATGAGCTTTGGGAAGGCGGGAGTGACCCACACGCCCTTCTCGTTCTTGACGCCTTCGATACGCTGCAGGAGCACTTCTTCAATGATCAGTGCCAGATCCTTCTTTTCCTGCTCATTTTCTGCTTCGCCCAGATACATGAACACGGTAACAAAGGGAGCCTGTCCATTGGTGGTGAGCAGCGTGACCATCTGATACTGAATGGTCTGCACACCGCCCTTGATCTCATCACGCAGCCGCTTTTCGGCGATCTGCGTGATGACTTCCTGACTGGCGGGGATGCCTGCCTGCGCCATTTCCTGTTCCACATTTTTGCGGATCTTTTCACGGCTGACCTGCACAAAGGGAGCCAGATGAGTCAGAGAGATGGACTGACCGCCGTACTGGTTGGAAGCGACCTGCGCTACGATCTGAGTGGCGATGTTGCAGGCGGTGGCAAAGGAGTGGGGGCGCTCGATCATGGTGCCGGTAATGACGGTGCCATTCTGCAGCATATCCTCCAGATTGACCAGATCGCAGTTGTGCATATGCTGGGCAAAGTAATCGCTGTCGTGGAAGTGGATCAGACCCTCTTCGTGAGCCTTTACAATATCCTCCGGCAGCAGAATGCGCTCGGTGATGTCGCGGCTGACTTCACCGGCCATGTAGTCGCGCTGGGTGGAGTTGACCACAGGGTTTTTGTTGGAGTTCTCCTGTTTGGCCTCTTCGTTGTTGCACTCGATCAGGCTGAGGATCTTGTCATCGGTGGTGTTGGACTTGCGGATCAGACTTCTGGTGTAGCGGTAGGTGATATAGCGCTTGGCGACTTCGTATGCGCCGTGCGCCATGATCTGGGTTTCCACCAGATCCTGAATCTCTTCCACACTCAGACTGCGGTTGACATCCTGACAGGCCAGCTCCACGCGCTGGGCGATGCGCTTGATCTGAGTGGGAGTCATGCGCTCTGCTTCATCGACCACGGCATTTGCCTTGGTGATGGCATTTTCGATCTTTGTAATGTCGAAAACAACTTCAGACCCGTTTCTTTTTATGATCTTCATATACTCGACCTCTCTATATCTTGGATTATTTTGCAAATGATAATACAATATATTGTGTGTCGGTAGACATATTATGCCAGATATTCCAGGTTATGTCAATCCCTTAAACAGAAAATATTGTGGTCTTTTCCGCGCAAAAAGCGCAGCATAACACAATATATAGGAAATGCGCAAAAAAAGATACTGGCAATATCTCCAAAATATCGAAGAAAGATTTTATCTTTTCTTCATGCTCCTATTATGGCACAGTCAATGTCCGAAAAAGAGTACCTTACGCAAGGCTATACTGCGTACAAAGGAAGCAGATGCATGAAGCCGGACAAGGTTGCCGAGTACATCTGGCAGGAAATGCTGGCAGACGCCTATGCAGAGCTGGAACGCTTCTCCAATACAGAAGGCCCAGCCCGGTGGAGTGAGTATGTCCGCGGCGAGATGGAGCAGGCAGAAACAAAAAACACCGCCGAAGGCGGTGTGAGGTTTGCAAGGGATGCAGGAGAGAACGATGTGGATCAATATGATGCTGATGTTGGCTACAAGGAGTACGAAGTAGGTCCTGTTATCTACGACATCAGACATCATAGTGCAGAGAGACGTAAAGATCTTTTGAAAATAGGAACAATGCCGCGGTTGTATCGCAGACTATTCAGTTTAAAAGGGAATGTGTATGTCAGCAGTTCGCACCTGTATCAGAATATTGTGTCCAAAGAAGAGGCTATTGCAGACGGGCGATGGGTAGAAGGTGCTGACTATCATGCTCTGGGCGAACCTAAAGTCATTGAGGCGATATTGCAGTCACAGGATCCAATGGTATTGATGGAATCTTTGAAAGATTATGAGTCGCCGAGGCTTGTTGCTATCGTAGAAGAAAAAGGGAAAGACGGATTGCCGCTGATCGTTGTAACAGAACTGTATGCAAAACGAACTGCATTTGGAGAACAACAAGACAGGAACCATGTACTTATTACGGTCTATGAAAAAACAGGCTTGCCGGACTATGTAAAGAATACCTTGGAAAAAGGACGCATTTTGCATATAAAAGAAGGACTGTCAGCTGATACACAAGCCAGCCTCCAATTGGCTGGGGGCATATCAGAAGAAGTCCTCAAGCAGAATGTAGCACAGTTCAATAAAAAAATCAAGGCGTTTAAGGAGAAAAACAAAATCAACTACTCCGCAGCAGGTGAAAGCGCTCTGACAGCAGACGAAGCCTCTTTACAGGCAGCGAAGGATATGCTGGACATGGGCGAGAGTATGGAGTCCATCCGGCAGAAGACGGGCTGGTATCAAGGCCGTGACGGCAAGTGGCGGTTTGACTCTGGGGAACTCCAATGGGCAGGCAATGCAGAACAGTATGAACAGCAAACTCTTGAAACGGAAGAAACTGCGGAGTATACTGGTGTCAATGAAACCAATACGGGAGGAACTGCATATGAAACATATAGACAAGGAGAAAGTGCGGAAAGTCGTATACGAATTGGCGGAAGATGGAGAAACGGAGAAAGAACTGGAAGCGAGAACAGAAAAAATCTGGACGGGATATCTTACCTCAATCTCAACAAAAGGGCAAGAGGAAGAATCCGAAGAACAGTCCTAAAAACGTTAGCGTCAGACAAGTTCTTTGCCGAGCAACTGATTGGGGATCGTGGCAGTGACAAACTCGCAGAAACGTTATATAAAAGAATTGTCCTTGACGGTGAAGTATTGACAGAAGTGGAGAGTGTTTTTCCAGGAATACATGAAGCCATTCTTAATGCAGCAGCGATGGCACAGTATGACATTGAGGAAAGAACCGGCAAAGCGTCATGGACAGAGGAACGTTTGGAGCGTTTGTATAATACATATGGTAAAGATGGGGACGCTGCATATGCCGTCAGAATGACGCCTGGTGAGTTTGTCGTATTTTAAAGAGGCCCCAACAAAAACCGCGATGCCGTTTGGCACCGCGGTTTCGCTTTATTTCATTCTCAGCAGCCGCTCCACGCGCTTGTAAAGCAGCAGGGTAACGACCGATACCAGCACGCCTTTGAGCAGATTAAAGGGAACAACGGCATACAGCACCAAGGTGGAAACGCTTGTAATATGGGCATTGACGTCTGTGCCCATGCCGATGATCGCCTCAAGAGGCATACCGTAGAGCTGCGCGAACTTGGGCAGCAGATAGATGGCGTTGAAAGCGCTGCCGAATACGGTCATGATCAGCGTACCTGCGACCATGCCCCAGATGGCGGTGGCTCTTGTTTTTCTGCAATGATAAATGATGGATGCAGGCAGCACCAGTGCGCAGCCTACCACAAAGTTGGCGAAGTCGCCCACAAAGGCGGTGGAAGTGCCTTTGAGCAGCAGTTTCAGCAGTACCTTCACAAATTCACAGATCACGCCGGATACAGGCCCCAGATAGAATGTGCAGATCAGCACAGGGATCTCGCTGAAATCGATCTGATAGAAGGGTGGCGCAAAGGGGAGCGCGATCTCAATGTACATCAGCGCAGCAGCAATGGCGCCGAACATGGCGATAAAGCTCACACGGCGGGCAGATGAGATGTTCTTTTTGCTTTTGGTGAGGAAGTGCTCTGCCAGCCATGCAACAAGCACGATCGCCAGAAAGATCCCAAGACAGGTGAGCAGGAAGAGTCCATTTTCTTTTGCTGTTAAAAGCAGTTCTTTCATAAGTAAAACCTCCGGAAAAAAGTCAAACACCCGGAAAGCAGAATTGCCTCCGGGTGAGAAGAGCCAAAGCCCCTATCTTCTTTCATCCAGACTATACTGTCGGTACCGGAGTTTCACCGGTTCAGCTTACGCGCGCGGACTTTACCGCCGATCGGGAATTTCACCCTGCCCTGAAGACATCCTTATTTCCTTGTTTGTACTAACTATTATACCGAAGATCAAAAGTTTTGCAACAGGGATTTTTCTGTGGTATAATGATGCGAACGTTTTTATGCGCGATCTCGTCTAATTAGGCAGATGCGCCGAAAGGAGGTCTTTATGCGCTGCGCATTTACAGGTCATCGTCCTCAGCGGCTGCCTTGGGGCAGTGCAGAAGAAGATCCCCGCTGTCTGGCGCTGAAATACATGATCGAAAAAACGGTACATGAAGCGGCAGCACTTGGATGCAGCGAGTTTGTCTGCGGCATGGCGCTGGGCTGCGATTTCTGGTTTGCCGAAGCTGTTTTGAAAAAAGGTTATCCTTTGATCGCCATGCTGCCTTGTCCCAATCAGTCGGTGTATTGGTCAAAGCCGCAGCAGGAAAGGTATCAAGAGCTCCTTTCGCAGTGCAGTGAGGTTTATGTGCTGGAAGACAGCTACTCCGATGGTTGTATGCTCCGCCGAAACCGCACCATGATCGACCGTGCAAACGTTCTGATCACCGTCTATGATGGCGGCAGCGGCGGTACAGCCAGTGCTGTGCAGTATGCTCTGTCAAAGGGAAAGCGGATCCTGCCGATCTGGCGTTAATCCGGCATGTTGAATCCGTGCATGGTGCCGCCTTGCGCGGTACTTGTCACATCGCCGCCAATGATCTTATTCTTGTGGACCAGTACTGTGGCAAAATGATCCTGACTGCCGCCGGGATAATTGGTCACGGCATAGACATAGCGTTTGGCGGTCTTGCCGGCAAATTCACTCAGATCAAATCCCTGTTTCTGCTGGATCTCGTTGTAACGGGTGAAAACCTCATTGAATTCCTGCGGAACGCGGACTTCCTGCGTTTCGGTGGGAGTGGGATTCACCTGCCAGCCGAAGCTTTGGAGAAATGCCACCCGTTCTTCGTTGCTGCCGCCATCCAGACTTTGCTGCTGCGTGGCTTCCTGCAGCTGTTCCTGCGGCTGCACATTGGGCTCGTCAGCCTTGTTCAGCAGAAAGACCAAAAGCACAACGATACATACGGCGGCGAGAATGCCCAAAAGAACATTCCGTTTTGATATTTTTGCAGATACGATGACCATAGTCTTACCTCCGGTTATTCTGGTGGTACAGCCTATGAGAAAGGTTGGACAAATATGCAGCGTCTTGACAAGCTTTTGTCCGAGGCGGGAGTTGCCTCGAGAAAAGATCTCAAAGCCATGATCCGCGCAGGACGTGTCAGCGTGGATGGTGTGACAGCAAAAAGCCCGGAACAGAAGGTGGATGAAACTGCCGCTCAGGTTTTTGTGGACGGTGCTCCTGTGGGAAAGCAGCGAGCCATACTTCTGATGCTTCACAAACCGGCAGGCTTTGTGACCTCCACGGACGATCCCAGAGACCGAACTGTCATGGAACTGATTCCGGAGCAGTACCGCTATCTCAGACCCAAACCTGTTGGAAGGCTGGACAAGGATACGGAGGGACTTCTGCTGTTTACCAATGACGGTCAGCTTGCTCACAGGATCCTTTCTCCCAAAAAGCAGGTCTTTAAATGCTACTATGCTGAGCATGAAGGACAGGCGACCGAGGATGATGTTGCAGCCTTCCAAGCCGGTATTATCTTGAAAGACGGTGATGTATGTCTGCCTGCCGTTCTCACACCACAGGGGCAGGGGAGAAGCCTTGTGGAGATCTGCGAAGGCAAGTATCATCAGGTGCGCAGAATGATGGCATCCCGAGGGATGCATGTGAACTATCTGAAGCGGATCTCGGAAGCGGGATTGGAACTGGGCGACCTTCCGGTCGGCTGTGTCAGAGAGGTGGAAGTGTCGGAATTGGATTTGTGATTTTGCACAAGTCACAAAAAACGGACAAGTCAATAAAAAACAGGCCAAGTTTAGCAACCTTGACGAAAAACAAGCAATGTTGCATAAAAAACGAACGAAATTTTGAAAAAAATGTCAACACCCTCTTGAAAAATTGCCAAAGACGATGTATTATGTCAATAAGGCTTTGTGAAAAACTACTGTGTACAATTTTAAGGGAGGGCGTTTTATGTCCAGCCGTACATTTCAGAGTGTGATCGTTCAGATGAAAGAAGCGACCGATCGTGTGATCGGTGTCATCGATGCAGAAGGCAATGTGATCTCCTGCAGCGATACTGCCATGATCGGAGAGAAGTGGCCCGAAGCGGTGCTGCGTCTGAATAACGCACCGGATTCTCTGGTGGTCGCCGATAAGCGCACCATGAAGCCCTTGATCAGCTGGGGTGTCTATTTTGATTATGCGGTTTTTGTCGAAGGTGAAGATGAAACGGCAAAGAGCGTCTGCTTGATGGCACACGTTGCGCTCAGCGGCGCCAAGACCTATTACGAAGAAAAGCACGACAAGGGTACCTTTGTCAAAAACATCATCACCGATAATATCCTGTCCGGTGATATCTATATCCGCGCAAAGGAACTGCACTTTACCACCGATCTGCCCAGAGCAGTTCTGCTCATTCGACAGGTCGGCCGTGCGGATGTTGCTGCCGTAGATGTGCTGCAGGGCATGTTCCCGGATAAGCAGCAGGATTTTGTGCTCAATATCAATGAGACCGATATTGCTGTTATCAAGCAGATGACTCCCGGTATGGATACTCAGGAACTGGTGAAGCTGGCACAGAACATTGAAGATACGCTCAAAACAGAACTGTTCATCAAGACTGTCATCGGCATCTCTACTGTGGCAGGTCACCTGCGTGAGCTGTCCGATGCCTATAAAGAGGCACAGACTGCCATCGAGGTCGGCAAGGTCTTCGATACGGAGAAGAGCATCATGACCTACGAGAATCTCGGTATCGGCAGACTGATCTATCAGCTGCCTACCACTCTGTGCGAGATCTTCCTGTCTGAAGTGTTCAAGAAGAATTCCATCGATTCTCTGGATCAGGAGACTCTTTTCACCATCAACAAGTTCTTTGAAAACAATCTGAACGTGTCCGAAACGTCCAGAAAGCTGTTTGTTCACAGAAATACTCTTGTCTATCGTCTGGAAAAGATCAAAAAGCTCACAGGGCTTGATTTGCGTGAGTTTGACCATGCCATTATTTTCAAAGTGGCACTCATGGTCAAGAAATACCTTTCGTCCCGGGAGAACCGTCTGATCTGACATCCCGGGTGTATCGGAGAGAATTATGATTGAATTTAGAAATGTCTATAAGGTCTATGAACCGGGCACTCGTGCGCTCAATGGTGTATCTTTGAAGATCGAAGACGGGGAGTTCGTGTTTCTGGTCGGGCCTTCCGGCTCTGGCAAGTCTACGATTATCAAGATCTTGACTGCTGAGCTGCAGCCCACATCCGGCAGTGTGTTCGTCAACGGATTTACGCTGGAAAAAATTCGCCGCAGCGCTGTTCCTTATATGAGAAGAACGCTTGGTGTTATCTTCCAGGATTTCCGCTTGATCGAGAACAAGTCTGTCTATGAGAATGTGGCATTTGCCATGCGCGTGATCGGCGCTTCGGAAAAAGAGATCAAAAAGCGAGTTCCTTATGTGCTGGAACTGGTCGGCCTTGAAAACAAGAGCCGCCGTCTGCCCAACGAGCTTTCCGGCGGTGAGCAGCAGCGTGTTGCCATTGCAAGAGCGCTTGTCAATAACCCCAATATGATCATTGCCGACGAGCCTACGGGCAATTTGGATCCTGCCCGTTCTCTGGAGATCATGATGCTGCTGGAGCAGATCAATGCCCTCGGCACTACGGTCATGGTCGTTACCCACGCAAATCAGCTGGTCGACCGCTTCACCAAGCGTGTCATTGCCATTGACAACGGCGAGATCATCAGCGACGGAATGGATGGATATTTCGCTTATGAAGAAGAATAATATCGGATATCTGCTGCGCGAGGGCATCCGCAGCGTATTCCTCCATGGCTTCATGTCCTTTGCTGCCATCTGGGTCACTGTGGCATGTCTGCTGATCATGGGTACGTTCAGCCTTGTGCTGTATAACCTCAATGAGATGATTCTGGATCTGGAAAAGGATAACCAGGTGTTGGTCTACATTGATGAAACGTATTCCGAGGCAGAAGCCAAGAGTGTCGGCTCACAGCTCAACATGATCGCCAACATTCATGATGCCCGTTTTATGTCCAGAGGCGAAGCGCTCAATTCTTTTGTTGCCGAGCAGCAGGATGAGGCTTTGTTTGAAGGCCTTGACAGCTCCACCTTCCGTGATCGGTTTGTGGTGTCTATGGAAAACAACGATCTGATGAAGCAGACCTGCGAAGAGATCAAAAAGATCGAAGGTGTCTCGGATGTGCAGGCGCACTATGAGATCGCAGAAGGCTTCCAGATGATCCAGCGTATGTTGAACATTGCCTCTATGATCATCATTGCGGTTTTGTTCGTTGTATCTGTGCTGATCATTTCCAACACGGTCAAGCTTGCCATGTATGACCGCAAGGAAGAGATCTCTATCATGAAGATGGTCGGTGCTACCAACGGTTTTATCCGCTGGCCCTTTGTGGTGGAGGGATTCATCCTCGGCTTTGTGGCATCTGTGCTTGCCTTCTTCCTGCAGTGGGGTCTGTATAATTTCCTTGAGAATCAGATCACTTCTCTGGACACCCTGCATCTGTTCACCATGGTACCTTTTGTGGAAGTGGTGGAACTGGTGGCAGTGTGTTATGCGGCAGTGGGCTTCTTTGTCGGTGTGTTCGGCAGCTTGCTGTCTATTCGCAAATTCTTGAAGGTGTGATCCTTCGTCTTATAATTTAGGAGTTATCTATGAGATCAACGAACCACAAAGACAAACGAGCCGTTATGACTCGAATCGTCTGTCTTCTTCTGTGTGTACTGATGGTCGGTGGTCTGGTCACATCAGCATTGCTGATCATGGTCTCCGGTGCCGGTTCTGCCGAAATTCGAAAAGAACTCGACGCTCTCAAATCTCAGGCAAACGAGATCGCAGCGCAGGGCGCTGCCTTGGAAAAGGAATTGTCCGAAAATAAAAGCGAGACTCAGACGACCATTGAGAAAAAAGTGGCGATCGATCAGCGAATCAGCGTCACAGAAGCAGAAATTCAAAATATCAACCAACAGATCAAGCAGTATAATCTCTTGATCGCGGAAAAGCAGACGGAACTGGAGGCTTCACAGGAAGACCTCGCACAGATGAATGCTCGCTATAAAGCGCGCATCCGCGCCATGGAGGAGTCCGGCAAGGTATCTTACTGGTCTATCCTCTTCAAGGCAAACAGCTTTTCCGATCTTCTCAGCCGGATCGACAGTATTCAGGAGATCGCTCAGGCAGATCAGCTGATGCTGGCGCAGATGAAGGAACTGTCTGTGCAGATCGAAGCAGACAGACAGGAACTGGAAACGGAGCTTGCTGCCCAGGAGGATGCAAAGGTAGCTCTGGCTGACATGGAGCAGACATTGCAGCTGCAGAGAGAAGAAGCTGATGCGCTTCTCATCCAACTGGCAGAGGCATATAACGAACTTTCCGAAGAGTATCTTGCCAATGCGGCAAGAGAGGAAGAGCTGCAGAAGGAAATGATCCAGGTGCAGCTGGCATATGAGGCGGCTCTGTCTGCTGAGCAGAAAGCAGCGCTTGCGCAGCAGAACAAGAATAACGTGGCAGGCGGCGGAACGGTTTCCGGCGGCGGCTCCGGCTTTTCTTCTCCGCTGAATTATCTGACAGTTACCTGTGCGTTTGGCCCTCGCATTCATCCGTTATGGGGAACCAAGAGCAACCACACCGGTGTGGATCTTGCAGCCAATCAGGGTGATCCCATCTATGCTATCGCCTCCGGCACTGTTACGGCGGCTGGCTATAGTGATGCCTATGGTTATAATGTGACCATCTCTCACGGTAATGGCTACGGCAGCATGTATGCGCATATGACCAACTACACGGTTTCTGTCGGTCAATCTGTTTCTCAGGGACAGGTCATCGGCTATGTCGGCTCCACCGGTTGGTCTACGGGCCCGCATCTGCACTTTGAGATCTATGTTAACGGTGCACCTGTCAATCCCATGCGTTATATTGGCTAATATGGAAAACGAACAGCGTGTCAAGAAATTGGCACGCTGTTGCGATTGAAAGGCAGATTTTATGAACAAACTTTTCAAATGGCTTCTGGGCATTCTGGCTCTTCTGATCGTAGTGTGTCTGACATTTACTATCACTGTAGGATGGATGCGCACACGCTATATGACATCTATGTCCGATGATGCTGTGAAATACAAAATGCAGCAGGTCGATCGTTTGCTCAACACCTATTTTATAGATGAGTATGATGCATCTGCTGTGGAGCAGGCAGCCGCGGACGGAGCTGCTGCCGCTATGATCACGGCAACAGGTGACCGTTGGAGCTACTATATCAGTCAGGCAGATATGCAGGCATATGAGGAGCAGATGACCAACTCCTATGTTGGTATCGGTGTGGTCATTCAGGAAGTGGATAAAGGCATGGAAGTCATGTCCGTCACAGCCGGAAGTCCGGCAGAAGAGGTTGGTATCCAAATCGGAGATATCTGCACCGCGGTTGAAGGGCAGGAAACTTCGGAACTTGGCATGGATGCCACCCAGAAACTTGTCCGCGGTGAAGAAGGGACAACGGTCAATATGCGCTTTCTGCGTGGAGAGCAGGAGTTTGATGTAACAGTCGAGCGGCGCGCCATTATTACCGATGTGGCGACTTTTGAAATGCTGGATGATATTGCCCTCATTACCATCAAAAACTTTGATTATCATTGTGCCGAACAGACCATTTCCTGTATGGAAGATGCTTTGGAACAGGGCGCACAGGCGCTGCTGTTTGATGTTCGATTTAACGGCGGCGGTCTGAAGGATGAGATGGTGGAGATCCTGGATCTGCTCTTGCCGGAAGGCGAGGTCTTCCGCAGTGTGGACTACCGCGGTGTGGAGGAGGTCGATACCTCTGATGCAGCGCACCTGGAAATTCCTGTGGCAGTTCTTGTCAATGAGGACAGCTATTCTGCTGCCGAGTTCTTTGCAGCTGCCCTGCAGGAATATGGTGTAGCACAAGTTGTGGGAACTCAGACCGTCGGCAAGGGAAACTTCCAGTATACACTGGAGCTGGGAGATGGCTCAGCCGTATCTTTGTCTGTCGGTAAGTACTATACTCCTAAGGGCGTCAGTATGACAGATGTGGGTGTCACCCCCGATATTTTGCAGGATCTGTCGTATGATGACAATCTGTCATTGTATTACGGCAATCTTTCCCACGAAGACGATGAGCAGCTGCAGGCAGCGCTGCAGGCTCTGAAATAAATGTCTTGACAGAAAGAAGTTTGCGGGACTATAATAGTGCCTGTTGACTAAGTACTATTGTTCGTAAAGGATGGATCGTTCGTGGCTAAAGAAAAGATTACCAGCGCACGGCTCAAAGAGCTGGAGGAAGAACTGCATTTTCTCAAGACCGTTCGTGAGAAGGAAGTAGCGGAGCAGATCAAGGAAGCTCGTTCCTTCGGCGACCTGTCGGAAAACAGTGAATATGATGAGGCGAAGAATGAGCAGGGCAAGCTCTACAGCCGCATTGCAGAGGTTCAGAAAATTCTGGATAATGCAGAGATCATCGAAGAAGATGAAGCAAATACCGGTTATGTTGGTCTTGGCTGCCGTGTCCGCGTTTTGGATATGGAACTGGACGAAGAAGAGGAGTACTATGTCGTTGGCTCTCAGGAAGCCGACCCCATGAACTTCCGCATTTCGGATGACTCTCCTTTCGGTCGCGCCATGATCGGTAAGACTGAGGGCGATATCGTGGAAGTGGAAGCGCCTGTCGGTACTCTGAAATTCCGCATCATCAGCATAGAAAGATAATGAATTCGCAGGGGACGTGCCTCGGTGTCGCGTGACAGCCGAAGGCCGCCCTCTTGCGTGCTTTATGGGAGAAATCTTATGAGGTTGAAAATGCGTATGCTGCTGCGGCGGCTGCGGCAGCGAATCGGGCAGCTTTCCGCCATGCAGATCATCGTTCTGGTGTTTCTGGCGATCATTCTGGCAGGTGCTCTGCTCTTGACCCTGCCCATAGCGGCAAAGAACGGACAGAGCACGCCGTTTCTGACAGCTCTGTTCACTGCCACCTCCTGTACCTGTGTAACGGGACTTTCTCTGGTGGATACCTTCACCCATTGGACTTCCTTTGGGCAGGTCGTCATGCTGCTGCTTATTCAGATTGGCGGCTTGGGATTTATGACGGTGATGACATTGTTTTTCCTTGTTGCCCGTCGCAGACTTGGTCTGAAAGAGCGTCTGATCATTGCCCAGAGCTTTGCCTTGGATAACCTCAGCGGCATTGCCGATACAGTGAAAAAAGTGCTTTGTCGTACCCTTGTGCTGGAAGCTGTCGGCGCGGTGATCCTAACCATTCGCTTTTTATTCCAGATGCCTGTCGGACGAGCCGTCTGGTGCGGTGTGTTCCATGCAGTATCGGCGTTCTGCAATGCAGGCTTCGACATCTTTGGCGCGGTGGAGCAGGGCGGAAGCCTGATGCCTTATGTGGCAGATCCCGTGGTGAACATCACCTTGATGCTGCTGATCGTGCTGGGCGGTCTTGGCTTCTTTGTTTGGGACGATATTCTGACTGCAAAACGTCTGAAGGATCTGAGAGCGTATTCCAAGCTGATTTTGATCATCAGCGGTGTGCTGATCTTCGGCGGAGCTGCACTTTATTGTGTGTTTGAGTGGAACAATCCTGCCACGCTTGGTGCTATGTCCATTGGCGAAAAGATACTTGCTGCGCTGTTCCAGTCTGTAACGGTGCGAACAGCCGGTTTTTATACTGTTTCCCAAGTTGCCCTGACCGATGCGTCTGTGGCGTTGACGGATGTTTTGATGTTTATCGGCGGCGGCAGCGGTTCTACCGCAGGCGGTGCAAAGATGGCGACTGTAGCTGTCTTGCTGCTGTCTGTTCTTGCAACGGCACGGGGCAGATCCCGTGTGACCGTATTTCGCAGAACGGTCAGTGAGAGTCGGATCAAAGATGCCATGACTCTGGTGGTCATGATGTTTGTGCTCTGTCTGACAACAGGTGTGTTTCTGAGCTGTGTCAATGCCCTGCCGCTGCGTGATTGTTTCTATGAAACGATCTCTGCTTTGGCGACGGTGGGGTTGACCACGGGAATCACCCCGCAGCTGAGTGGGATCTCACATGTGATCTTGATCGTTCTGATGTTCTTTGGCAGAGTGGGTATTATGACCATCAGCCTTGGATTCCTGTTCTCTGACAGAGCGCAGGAGCGTTACCGTTATGCTGATACAAACATTCTCATTGGATAGGAGGGGCTTTTGTGAAAACATTTTTAGTTGCCGGTCTTGGCAGATTTGGATCTGCTGTTGCGTTAAAACTGCGTGAATTGGGAAACGAAGTCATGGTCATCGATGATGACGCGGAGATCGTACAGAGAATTGCTGATCGAGTGACCTATGCTGTAGTTGGCGATGCCAGAGATGAAGCTGTGCTGGAGTCTCTTGGTGTCAAGGATATTGACTGTGCGGTTGTTGCCATTGGCGACGATCTGGCTGCAGGGATTCTGATCACGCTGAACTTAAAATCTCTTGGTGTGCCGCAGGTCATTTGCAAAGCACGAAACGAGCAGCAGAAACGTGCACTGGAGAAGATCGGTGCAGACCGTGTGCTCATTCCGGAGCGGGAGATGGGCATCAAGCTGGCGCAAAATCTGACATCTACCAGCGTGTTGGATTATATCGAGCTGTCCAGTCAGTGCGGCATAGCTGAAATTAAGACTCCCGAACCTTGGGTCGGCAAAAACCTGCGTGATATCAATGTTCGTGTGGAATATGGCGTCAACGTCATTGCGCTGCGAAAGAATGAGCAGATTCAAGTTTCCATCTCTCCTGACTATGCGTTGCAGGCGGAGGATGTTCTGGTGATCATCGGCAGCAATGAGGAGCTGGCAGGTGTGCAGAGCTTATGATGAGAGAAACAATCAGCAGCCGGAAAAACCCTCTTTTGCAGCATGTGCGGAAGCTTCTGTCCAATCGCAGCTATCGTGAAAGCTGCGGTGAGTATGCGGCAGATGGCACCAAGCTGCTGGAAGAGGCGATCAAGTGGATCCCGGAGCAGCTGCGGACTGTCCTGCTCACGCAAAAAGCCTGTGTGGAGAATATTCCGTCCCATGTTCGGGTGGTGGAGATTCCGGACGATGTCATGGCGCAGATCTCTCCTATGGAAACGCCCCAGGGGGCGCTGTTTGTCTGTGCCCTTCCTCAAAGTCAGCCACCGCGTCTGGACGACCGTTGTCTGATCCTGGACGGGATCCAGGATCCCGGCAATCTTGGTACGATACTTCGTACTGCTGATGCCCTTGAGATCCCGGTGATCTTGACTCCCGGATGTGCAGATGCCTATAGTCACAAGACAGTTCGCGCTTCCATGGGTGCTGTGTTTCGCAGTGCGCCTCATTGGGCGCAGCAGGAGCAGATCGTGGAACTTTGCAAAAAGCAGAACATACCCCTGTATGTGACTGCGCTGTCTGAGCGAGCGGTAGATCTTCGAAAAGCAGATCTGACAAAAGCTGCCATGGTGATCGGCAGCGAGGGTCGAGGAGTCGGTACGTACTTTCTTGACCATGCAGACAGAGAGTTGATCATCCCTATGAACAGCCGATGTGAATCTCTGAATGCCGCTGTAGCTGCAACCATTGTTATGTGGGAAATGAAACGATAGAAAGGAGATGTGCCCATGCTGAAATACTGGCTTTGGCTTGCCACCCGTAAAGGACTTGGAGCGAGAGATGCCTGCATGGTGGCACGTTACTTTTCTTCTCCGGAAACAGCGTTCCTTGCTTCGGAAAAGGAACTTCGCGCTGTACCGGGACTTCGTTCTGTGCAGCCTTTGCTGGACAAAGAACTGAAAACTTCAGAAACGATCCTGCAGCGATGCAGAGAGCTTGGAATTGGCATCATAACTATGCAGGATGCGGCATACCCACAGCGTCTGCGCACCTTGGACGATGCTCCTGTGGTTTTGTATCATAAAGGTACGCTCACGGACTTTAGTGTTCCGTGTGTCGCAGTAGTCGGAACAAGGAAAGCGTCTGTCTATGGAATGACGCAGGCACGCAGATTGTCCTATGGAATGGCAAAATGCGGCTGCCGTGTCGTCTCCGGCGGAGCCTCAGGTGTGGATACACAGGCGCTGCGCGGCGCGCTGATGGGCGGCGGCACTGCTGTTGCCGTTCTCGGCTGCGGCTTGGATATCGATTATCCGAAAGAAAACAGCCGGCTGTTTGCGGAAGTGATGCAAAACGGCTGCCTGCTCAGCGAGTATCCTCCGGGAACTGCACCGTATCGCGGAAATTTTCCGGTGCGAAACCGCATTATCAGCGGCATCAGTCTTGGCGTTCTGGTGACGGAAGCGCCTGCCAGAAGCGGAGCGCTGATCACAGCAGACCATGCCTTGGAGCAGGGAAGAGACGTCTTTGTCATTCCCGCCAATGTGGGAGTAGATACATTCGGCGGCAATCTGAAGCTTTTGCGAGACGGCGCCATCCCTGTGGGAGATGCTTGGGACATTCTGCAGGAATACGCTGCCCTCTACCCGGATAAGCTGAAAAAACAGGATGTTCGGATGCCGAAGTCAGATGTCCAACCGGAACCTGCAGAGGAAGAAAAAGGGAAAAAAGTCATTGACAAGCCGAAAGTCAAGGCTTATATTGACCTAAAAGATATTGCCGATACCATCAGTCCCCACGAACGTGCTCTGTTGGAGCTGCTTCAAAATGGGGCGATGCATATCGATGATCTGGTGGAAAAGACCGGATCGGCAGCCGGCAGCGTGCTGGCAGCTCTGACTGTTTTGGAGGTCAGAGGAATCGTCACTCGTCCGTCTCCAAGGATGTATGAGCTGGCGGAAAAATAGTCTGAAGGAGCATTTACATGCCAAAGGCAAAAACTGATCTTGTGATCGTCGAGTCGCCCTCCAAGGCAAAGACGATCGGAAAATATCTTGGCAGTGACTATCAGGTGAAAGCTTGCATGGGTCATCTGCGGGATCTTCCCAAAAGCACTATGGGTGTCGATCTTGAAAACGATTTCACCCCTGCTTACCAGCCTGTCAAGGGTAAGGAAGATATCATCAATGAACTGAAAAAGTGCGTAAAAAACAGCGATAAAGTCTATCTGGCAACTGACCCGGACCGTGAAGGTGAGGCAATCTCCTGGCATCTGCAGGCGCTTCTGGGGTTGGAAGAGGGCAAGGTCAACCGTGTGACCTTCAATGAGATCACCAAGGGCGTTGTTACCAAGGCGATCCAAGAGCCTCGTGCCATTGACCAGGATCTGGTGGATGCGCAGCAGGCGCGCCGTATTCTGGATCGTATCGTAGGCTATCAGCTTTCTCCGCTGCTTTGGAAGAAGGTGCGCCGTGGCCTGTCGGCAGGCAGAGTTCAGTCTGTGGCGACTCGCCTTGTGGTGGATCGCGAAGAAGAGATCAGAGCCTTCGTCCCTCAGGAATACTGGACGATCGATGTTACACTTGAACGAGTGGAAAAGCCCGGCTCTTTTACGGCTCGCTTTTATGGTGATCCCAAGAAGCGTGATTTGACAGACGAAGCGCAGGTCAAGGAAGTGCTCAACTCCATGGAGGGCGTGCCGTTCCATGTAAGCAGCGTCAAACGTACGCAGAAGAAGCGCTCTCCCGCGCCTCCTTTTATTACTTCCACGCTGCAGCAGGAAGCTTCACGGAAGCTGGGCATGACGCCCAAGCGTACTATGGCGATCGCGCAGCAGCTGTATGAAGGTATTGAGATCAGCGGCATTGGTGCCGTCGGTCTGATCACTTATATGCGTACCGATTCTCTTCGCATTTCCGAAGAAGCTCTGGCTGCTGCCAAGGATTATATCCTCGGCAGATGGGGTGCTGCGTATTACTATGGTGAACCCCATCGTTATAAGACAAAGAGCGCTGCACAGGATGCCCACGAAGCCATCCGTCCCAGCGATGTGCGTCTGGATCCTGACCGTGTCCGAGCAGATCTCAACAAGGATCAGTTCCGCCTTTATAAGCTGATCTGGGATCGTTTCACCGCATCACAGATGGCATGTGCCGTCTATGATAATGTTGCGATCGAATCGACCTGCGGCAAAAATGTGTTCCGCGCCAACCATCAGAGCCTTCGCTTTGCAGGTTTTACTGCGCTTTATGAAGAGGGCAGAGACGATGAGCAGGAAGAACTGCAGTCACCTCTGCCGGATCTTGCGGAAGGCGAGCCCTTGAAGCGTACTGGTACCAAGCCGGAGCAGCATTTTACTGCGCCGCCTGCCCGTTATACGGAGGCGACTTTGGTCAGAGCTATGGAAGAGCAGGGGGTGGGACGTCCTTCCACCTATGCCAGCATCATTTCCACCATTCAGGATCGTGACTATGTGATCAAGAAGGAAAAACGCCTGTGGCCCACTCCTTTGGGAGAGGTCGTTACCGGCTTGATGAAAGAGCGCTTCCAAGGCATCATTGATGTGGCATTTACGGCACAAATGGAACAGAAGCTTGACCAGGTGGAAGAAGGTACTCTTGCATGGAAGAGCGTTCTGGGCGAGTTCTATGCCGATTTTAAGGAAGACATGGAAAATGCCGAAGCAGCTTTGGATGGCGTCCGTCTGAAAGTACCGGATGAAGAGACCGATGAGATCTGCGAAGTTTGCGGCAGAAACATGGTCATTAAAAACGGCAGATTTGGCCGCTTCCTTGCCTGTCCCGGTTTCCCGGAATGTACCAATACCAGGGCCATCGTGGAGCATATGCCCGGTCGCTGCCCCAAGTGCGGAAGCGGTATGCTTAAGCGAAAGTCCAAGCGTGGCTTTGCCTATTACAGCTGTGAAAAGGGTGTAGAGTGCGGCTTTATGTCCTGGGATGTTCCCACGGAACTGGATTGTCCCACCTGTGGACAGAGCCTGTTCAAGAAGTCCGGCAGAGGCGCTATGAAGCCCTTCTGTATCAATGAAGCCTGTCCCGACTTCCTGCCGGAGGATAAGCGCGGCTACCGCAAAAAGCCGGCTGCGTCGGTGGAAGCTGCGGAAGCAGAAGCTGCTGCAGAAGAGGCAAAGGCACCGGCAAAGAAACCTGCCGCGAAAAAGCCTTCTGCCAAAAAGACAACGGCAAAGAAAACAACTGCGAAAAAAACTACAGCCAAGAAAACAGCCGCAAAGAAAACTGCCGCTGCGAAAAAGGAAACGAAATAGATGAATGAAGTAAAAGTGATCGGTGCCGGACTTGCCGGCTGCGAGGCTGCGTGGCAGCTGGCGCAGCGAGGGATTCCTGTGCGCCTGTATGAAATGCGTCCCGGCAAAAAAAGCCCTGCACACCATACAGGGGATTTCGCGGAATTGGTTTGTTCCAACTCTCTGCGTGGTGACCGTCTGGAAAATGCTGTGGGATTGCTGAAAGAAGAACTTCGCCGACTGGACAGCATCATTCTTGCCTGCGCCGAGGCTACTCGTGTGGAAGCCGGTGGCGCACTTGCGGTGGATCGCTACGGCTTTTCTTCCATGGTCACGGAGAAAATTCGCAATCATCCCATGATCACCGTGGTGGAAGAGGAAGTGACCGAAGTGCCGCAGGGGCCTGTGATCATTGCCACCGGTCCTCTGACCTCCAATGCTATGTCCGATGCCATTCATAAGTATTTTGGCGATGCGGAATATCTGAATTTCTTTGATGCCGCTGCACCTCTTGTAACGGCAGAGAGCATCGATATGGAGTGCGCATGGTTTGCTTCCCGTTATGACCGTGGTACAGCTGACTATATCAACTGTGCCATGAATGCCGAGGAGTATCAGGCATTTGTCCGCGAATTGACTACTGCGGAGGAAGCAGAGGTACATGGCTTTGAGGACAAAAAGGTGTTTGAGGGCTGTATGCCTGTAGAAGTCATGGCACGGCGCGGTGTGGATACCCTCCGTTACGGGCCTCTGAAGCCCGTGGGTCTGACCGATCCGAAGACTGGGAAAGAGCCGTATGCCGTGGTGCAGCTGCGCCGTGATAATGCAGCCGGCAGCATCTACAACATTGTCGGTTTCCAGACCCATCTGAAATTTCCGGAGCAGAAGCGTGTGTTTTCCATGATCCCTGCTCTGAAAAACGCGGAGTTTGTCCGCTATGGTGTTATGCACCGCAACACATTCCTCCACTCTCCCAAACTGTTGGACTGCTTCTATGCTGACCGTCGTGATCCCATGGTAGCATTTGCAGGTCAGATGACAGGTGTGGAGGGGTATGTAGAATCCACGGCCTCCGGCTATCTTGCTGCTGTTGCAATGGCCTATAAGCTCAGAGGAGAAGAGCCTCTGGACTTCACGCGGCAGACTGCCATCGGCGCGCTGGGTCACTATATTTGTGATGAGAGTATTGTGAATTTCCAGCCCATGAATGTAAACTATGGCATTATGGAGCCTCTGGGCTACCGCGTCAAGGGTAAAGCAAACAAAAACCTTGCCATTGCTAATCGCGGCTTGGAAGTTCTGGAGACGATTAAAGAGAAGCTGAAGTAAGAAGCGAGAAACAGAAAGGAATTATCCTATGAGAATCCTGATTGACGCAATGGGCGGCGATCATGCCCCGAACGCCATTGTACAAGGCGCGATCGATGCTGCCAAGGAATTTGATGTGCAGATCGTTCTGGTTGGTCGTGGTGAAGCGATCTTGAAAAGTTTGAGCGATCTTGGCTATGAGACACTCCCCAAGGGAATCGAGGTTGCCAATGCAGACGATGTGGTGGATATGCACGATGATCCTGCTACAGTGATCCGCACCAGAAAGGATTCTTCTATGGTCGTCGGTCTGCGTATGCTGTCCGAAGGAGAGGGCGATGCGTTTATTTCTGCCGGCAGTACCGGTGCGCTGCTGTCTGCCGCGACATTGATCGTCAAACGCGTCAAGGGCATCCGCCGCGCGGCATTCTGCCCGGAAATTCCCACCGACAACAAGACACTTCTGGTGGACTGCGGTGCAAACAGTGAGTGTACGCCCGAGTTTTTGCTCCAGTTTGCCTACCTGGGTACGGTCTATGCTGAGCAGGTTCAGGGCAAGACAAATCCCTCAGTGGGTCTTCTGAACATCGGTGCGGAAGAGACTAAGGGAACTGCCTTGCAGAAAGAGGTCTATGGACTTTTGCAGAAAGCGCACAAACAGGGGCTGATCAACTTTGTCGGCAACGTGGAGGCCAGAGATGTTCCTCTGGGTGCTGTGGATGTGGTCGTCACCGACGGCTTCTCCGGTAACATCCTGCTCAAGTCGATTGAGGGCACAGCGTCTTTCATGGCAAAGATGATGAAGAGCATGTTCAAGAAAAATCTGCTAACCAAACTGGCAGCGTTGGCATGCAAGAGCGGCATCGATGCGTTCAAAAAACGCATGGATTACCGCGAGGTGGGTGGTACAATGCTTCTCGGTATCACTAAGCCTGTGGTCAAGGCACATGGATCTTCCGATGCCAGAGCCATCCGCAGCGCGGTCTGCCAGGCAATGGAGGCGGCAAAGAGCGATCTGACACCGACTCTGCAGGCAGTTGCACCGCAGCTTGCAAAGATGATGAAGGAAGAATGATTACATATGGGCACAACAGATGCCCGAAAAGAGGACTGTATGATGTATCAAGAGCTTGAGAAGGGCCTTGGCTATACTTTTCAAAATAAACAGCTTCTGGAAAATGCGCTGACGCACAGCTCCTATGCCAATGAGCGCCGCGGCGGACGCAGCAGCAACGAGCGTCTGGAGTTTTTGGGCGACAGCATCCTTGGCTTTGTGGTGGCAGATCATTTGTATCACGCCAATCCTGACAAGCCGGAGGGAGATCTGACCAGAATCCGTGCCGATCTTGTGTGCGAGCGAAATCTGGCAAAGGCGGCAGGTACCATTCGTCTCGGAGAGTTCCTGCTGCTTGGTCACGGTGAAGAGCACGGCGGCGGCAGAACTCGTGACAGCATCGTTTCCGATGCCATGGAATCTGTGATCGCAGCAGCTTATCTGGACGGAGGCTTTGAGGCAGCCAAGGGGATCATAGATCGTCTGATCCTAACAGATATGCCCAAGGGCAGACCCGGAAACTTTGATTATAAGACCATGTTCAGGAATTGGTGCAGAGGCAGAAGGATCAGGTGATCGCCTATGTGCTGGCAGGAGAGGAAGGCCCGGACCATGATAAGGTCTTTAAGGTGCAGGTACTGCTCAACGGCAAGACAGTAGGTGAGGGCACAGGCCGCAGTAAGAAAAAAGCCGAGCAGGCAGCAGCCGAGCAAGCAATTTCCAAGCTGTTTCCGGCAGAATATGAAGTATAAACAAATGGCAGACACTCATCGGTGTCTGCCATTTGTTTTTGTCTGTGTCAGTGTGTAAAATATTCCCGTACTCATACTTGCAATTGCGCACAGAAGTTGCTAAAATATGAGGATAAAAAGAAAATGGAGAAGTGTTAGCGTGTATCTGAAAAGACTTGAAATCCAAGGCTTTAAGTCCTTTGCCGATAAGACGGTGCTGCATTTTGGTGATGATATCACAGCCATCGTCGGCCCTAACGGCAGCGGTAAATCAAATATCTCCGATGCCATCAGCTGGGTCATGGGCGAAATGAGCTCCAAAGCTCTGCGCGGATCCAAGATGGAGGACGTCATTTTTGGCGGCACACAAAAGCGCGGACAGGTCGGTTTTGCCGAAGCGACTCTGGTTTTGGACAATTCCGACGGCGCATTGCCCGTGGAAACTTCTGAGGTCATGGTGACCCGACGTTACTACCGTTCGGGTGAAAGCGAATATTATATCAACAAGCAGTCTGCCCGCCTTCGTGACATCAATGAGATGTTTATGGATACCGGCCTTGGCAAAGAGGGCTATTCCAATATCGGGCAGGGTCGCATCGATGAGATTCTGGCAGTCAAGAGCACTGACCGCCGTGAGGTCTTTGAGGAAGCGGCAGGCATTTCCAAGTTCCGTCACCGCAAGGAAGAAACGGAGCGTCGTCTGGCTTCCACAGAGGATAACCTGATGCGTATCGGAGATAAGATTTCCGAGCTGGAACTGCAGGTGGAGCCTCTGCGTGCACAGGCAGAAAAGGCAAAGAAGTTTCTGGAGCTTCGAGATGAACTGAAGGGACTGGAGATCGCTGTCTGGCTGGAGAAGCTGCGTACACTGGCAGACGCTGCTCAGAAAGCAGAAGCTGACTATACCTCCGCTGCCTTTATTCTGGAGCAGCAGCACTCCGAATTGACCCGGCTTTATCAAATGACTGAGCAATTGACCATGCAGCTCAATCACCAGAGTCTGGAACTGGATCAAAAGCGTGAGAAGATCACCCTTCGTGAAGGGGAACTTCACCAGAAAGAAAGTGAAACAGCTGTCCTGCAGGCAGGTGTGGAGAATGCCCGCCAGAATATTGCCCGTGTCCGGCAGGAACTGGCAGAGCAGCAGGACAGAAGCGGCGGCGTGGGTGAGCAGATCGCCCAGCAGGAGCGCCGCATCGAAGAAATCGCAGGCAGTCTTGCATCTTTGCTGACAGAACTTGAGACTGCTCAGAAAGAAGCCGACAAACTGGCTGCTTCTGCAGACAGCGCCGAGCGCAAGGCGTTGGGGCTGCGTGCCAGTCAGGCTCTGCTGCAGACGGAAGCTGCCAGAAAGCGTGCCGAGATCGCGTCCATTGATGCATCTTTGGAAGAATCCCGTCAGCGCCGTGATACGGTGCAGGAGGATTTGGATGCCGCGACCCAGCGCCGCGATGATCTGGCGCAGCAGGCAAAGACCTTCCGTGCAGCGTTGGAAGAGGCACAGGAAACTGTCACCTCCTGCAAGAACAGTGCCGCAGGCTATGCGCTCAGGCAGAAGTCCAGAACAGACAAACGCGATGCTCTGCAGAAAGAAGTCGACAGTCTTCGCATCGAACTGCAGACCGCCCAGTCGCGCAGCCATATGCTGCAGGAAATGCTCCGAGACCATGAGGGCGCGCCCAAGGCGGTGCGGATCGTCATGCAGGAAGCAGGCAGAAGCCTGCGCAATATCCATGGGCCCGTATCTTCTTTGATCAGAACGGACGATGACTATACCGTTGCCATCGAAACTGCCCTTGGTGCCGGTATGCAGAATGTGGTGGTAGACAGCGAGGAAGACGGCAAAGCAGCCATGCAGTATCTGAAGCGCTGCGATGGCGGCAGAGCAACGTTCCTGCCCATCAGCACCATGCGCGGCAAGCTTCTGCAGGAACAGGGACTGGAGCAGTGCCCCGGCTTTGTGGGTGTTGCATCGAGCCTTGTTCGTTGTGATAAGGTATACACGGATGTTGTTCGCTATTTGCTTGGCAGGATCGTTTTGGTTGAAACCTTGGATCATGCCATCAAAATGGCAAGAAAATATCAAAACCGTTTTAAGATTGTCACATTAGACGGACAGGTCATGAACGCAGGCGGCTCTATGACAGGCGGCTCCGTATCCAAGAGCTCCGGTATTTTGTCCCGTGCCAATGAATTGACAAGACTGCAGGAAAAAGAGCAGAAGCTGAAAGAGAAACTGCAGGAAAAAGAACGGGAGCTGACAGAGGCCACACGCTCTGCCGCACAGGTGGAATTTGAACTGTCTGCCATTCAAGGGCAGCTTCGGCAGGCGGAGGACGATGTTCTTCGTGCCCAGGGTGATTTCCGTCAGGCAAGCGCTCTGGTCGAGGCACTTGAAGCCAATATCCATGCCTATGAGCGTGAGTTGGAGAGCATCAAAGAACGTACAGCGGGTGAGGACGGCCGTCTGAATATCCTGCGTGCCGATGCGGAAAAGGCAGAGCAGGAAGTCGTGCGTCTGGAGACGGAACTGGAAGAAATGGCGCAGGGACAGACCGCGCTTAGCCAGCAGACCAATACCCTTGCAGATAAGATCACTTCTCTTCGCATGGACGAAGCGGCTCTGGAAGCGGAGCGCACCACAGCGCGGGAGAGTGTTCAAAGACTGCGCTCTCTGGCAGATGCCATGGAGGGCGACCGCGGACAGAAGGAGCAGCTGATTGCTGTTTATGAGCAGGAGATCTGTGATCTGCAGGCAAAGATCGCTCGCTCTGAGGAAGAGAAAAAGCTGGTGGAGGATGCTCTGGCGGAGGCTCGGCAGGAGTTGCAGCAGTCTGTGCAGAAACGTGCTGAAACGGAAGCAAAGCGTGTTAAGACCGATAAAGATGTGCAGGATAAGAACAAAGACATTCTGGACATGGAACGTGAAGCTGCCCGTCTGGAGCAGAAGAAGAATTCAGCTGCGATGGAGGAACAGCAGATCCTTGATAAGCTGTGGGACAGCTATGAGCTGACTCCCAGTACAGCAGAGGATTTCAAGGCTCAGATCGAAAGCACGGCTGCTGCCAACAAACGTATTTCCGAACTGAAGCGGAAAATCTCCGGTCTTGGTACACCAAACCTTGGCGCTATCGAAGAGTTTGCCCGCGTCAACGAGCGCTACGAATATCTGACCGGTCAGCGTGACGATGTGCTCCATGCCAAGAAGGAACTGGAAAACATCGTTGCTACCATTACAGAAGAGATGACGGAGATCTTTGTGCGCGAGTTTACAAAGATCAATGAGCACTTCTCCAAGACCTTTGTGGAGATGTTCGGCGGCGGCAAGGGCGAACTGGTGCTGGAGGATGCGGAGCAGCCCCTGTCCTGCGGCATTGAGATTCGCGTACAGCCGCCCGGAAAGCAGCTTAAGACCATCACGCTGCTGTCCGGCGGTGAGAAGGCATTTGTTGCCATTGCGCTGTATTTTGCAATTTTGAAGGTGCGTCCCACGCCCTTCTGTCTGCTTGATGAGATCGATGCAGCTCTCGACGACAGAAACGTAGAGCGCTTTGCCAGCTATCTGCGCAACCTGTGCGAAAAGACACAGTTTATCGTCATTACCCATCGTCGCGGCACTATGGAAGCTTCCGATGTGCTCTACGGTGTGACCATGCAGGAGCAGGGTGTTTCCAAGATTCTGCATCTGGATCTCAATCAGATGCAGCAGGAATTGGGAATCGCCAATTAAGAAAGGATATACTATGGGTTTTTTTGATAAGATCAAGCAAGGCTTGAGCAAGACTGCTACAGCCATCAGTCAAGTCTTTACGGGCTTCTCTGAGATCGACGACGACTTTTATGATGAGCTGGAAGAAAGCCTGATTCTGGCGGATCTGGGCTTTGAGACGACAGAAAAGGCGATGGATGCCCTTCGTCAGCGCGTCAAGGAGCAGAAACTGACCACAACAGATGAAGCAAGAACAGCTTTGCGCGAGATTCTGGCATCTATGGTGGATGTAGGTGATACGTCCTTGAATCTTTCCACCCAGCCTTCTGTAGTGCTGGTGATCGGTGTCAACGGTGTCGGCAAGACCACCACCATCGGCAAGATCGCCCATCAACTGAAGGACAGCGGCAAAAAAGTACTTCTGTGCGCTGCCGATACGTTCCGCGCTGCAGCTGCCGACCAGTTGGAGATCTGGGCAGGCAGAGCCGGTGTGGAGATCGTCCGGCAGGATGAAGGCGCAGATCCTGCCGCCGTGGTGTTCGATGCCATTGCAGCAGCAAGAGCGAGAAAAGCGGATGTGATCTTATGCGATACGGCAGGTCGTCTGCATAACAAGCAGAATTTGATGAATGAGCTGGGCAAGATCGCTCGTATCATCGAAAGAGAACTGCCCGGCGCTGCCAAAGAAGTCCTGTTGGTGTTGGACGGTACTACAGGTCAGAACGGTTTGATGCAGGCAAGGCAGTTCAGTCAGATCGCAGGTGTTACCGGTATGGTACTGACAAAACTGGATGGTACTGCCAAGGGTGGTATCGTCATTGCTGTGGCAGATGATCTGCAGATTCCTGTCAAGTTTATCGGTGTCGGAGAGCAGATCGACGATCTGATGCCCTTTGTACCCAAAGATTTTGCGGAGGCATTGATATGAAATTGGTATTAGCCAGTAAAAATCAGCACAAGCTGGTAGAATTGCAGACCATTCTGGGTCAGATGGGTCTGGAAGTTGTGTTAGAGTCCGAGATCGGCATTGACGTGGATGTGGAAGAGACCGGTGTGACGTTTGCCGAAAATGCTATGCTCAAGGCAAAAGCGGTGATGGAGGCTTCCGGCATGGCAGCCATTGCCGATGATTCCGGTCTGATGGTGGATGCGCTGAACGGCGAACCCGGTGTGTATTCTGCCAGATACGGCGGCAGGGAAACGGATCTTGATCGCACCATGCTGCTTTTGGAAAATATGAAGGATGTACCGGAAGAAAAGCGTACAGGTCGCTTTGTCAGCGCCATTGCCTGCGCTCTGCCCGATGGCAGAGAGGTCACGGCAGAAGGTGTCTGCGAAGGTACGATCCTGTTTGAACTGCGCGGCAACGGCGGTTTTGGCTATGATCCTGTGTTCTATGTTCCTGTGTTGGGCAAGACCTTTGCCGAAGCAGGTGCGGAAGAAAAGAATGCCATCAGCCACCGCGGAAACGCGCTGAGAGAATTCTGCAAAGCATGGAAGGAGAGCGGCTTATGCTGACGAGCAAACAGCGGTCAGAACTGCGGGCGCAGGCAAATGCGCTGGAAGTGACCTTGATGGTCGGCAAGGGCGGTGTGTCCGAAAGTGTGATCTCCGAAGCAGAGATCTTGCTGGAAAGCCATGAACTGGTCAAGGGCAGAGTGCTGGAAACGGCTATGATGACTGCCCGTGAGGTCAGCGATGCCATTTGTGAAGAAACAGGAGCCGAGGGTGTGTCCTGTGTTGGCTATACCTTTGTGATCTGGCGTAAATCCAAAAAGCTGGAAGCTGCGCAGAAGGCAAAAGAGAAAGCTGCCACTGCGCAGAAAAAGAAAGTCAATCCTGTCAAGGCAGGTCGCCAAAAGCGCAGAGCTGCGGCTAAAGCGGAAAAAGAACGCAAAGCACAGTATTTCCATGATGAAGCCGTAAAGGCAGCCATTGAGCGCAGAAAGCAGTATTATCAGGAGTAAGCAAGGCATTTTGTGATCTTCGGCAGGGGAGGCATGAACATGGCAAGAATCGGTATCTACGGCGGAAGCTTCAATCCGCCCCATCTTGGACACATTCTGGCAGCAAAGGAGTTTTACCGCATTTTGCAGCTGGATGCATTGCTGCTCATACCTGCGGCTGTGCCGCCTCATAAGGCGCTGCCGGAGGAGTCTGCTGATGCCCCTGCACGGGTGCGGATGCTTCGTCTTGCAGCAAAAGATCTTCCCTTTACACAGGTGGATGAACTGGAGCTGGAAAGAGACGGCGCCAGTTATACTGTGGATACCCTGCGTGTCTTGCGGGAAAGATATCCTGATGATGAGTTGTTCCTCTGTATGGGCACGGATATGTTCCGTTCGTTCTCTTCCTGGTATCAGCCGCAGGAGATCTGCCGTATGGCAAATATCGTTATGGCACACCGGGCGGATGACGATACAGCAGAGCTGAAAATGCTTGCAGAAGATTTTGTAAAGACCTATGGAAAAGAGCCGATCTTTATTGAAAACGATTTTCTGCAAATCAGTTCCACCCATGTGCGCCGCCTTCTGGCTTTGGGCTGTGCCGATGCCTTTGTTGATGCAAAAGTTCTGCAGCTGATCGAAGAAGAAGGATTGTACGGAACAAAAAAGAACAGAAAAAACCTTCCCTATGAAGAACTGCGGAAGGAAAGTATTCGTCTTCATAAGAGCAAACGCGTTGCGCATGTGATCGGCTGCAGCGAAACGGCAAAGGAATTGGCGCTGATTCACGGTGCGGATCCTACGGATGCCGAGCGCGCAGGCATTTTGCATGATATTACGAAAGCGTTGACCGGCGAGGACCAGTTGCGCTTGTGTGAAAAATATGGTATAATCATCAGCGACTTTGACAGAAAACACACCAAGCTTCTCCACGCTGTCACAGGTGCCAATGTGGCGCAGCGTGTCTTTGGTGAAAATGAAGCTGTGTGTGAGGCAATACGTTGGCACACCTCCGGCAGAGCCAATATGACGACGCTGGAAAAGATCATTTATATTGCAGATTACATGGAACCCAATCGCGATTTTCCCGGTGTGGAAAAGCTGCGCGAATTAGCACATACTGATCTGGATGCGGCGCTGCTGTTGGGGCTGCAGATGACGGCGGAGCACTTGCGTGAGCAGGGAGCGGAAATGGGTCGTCATTCCCTCGAAGCGATCGAGTTCCTTACCCGAAAAAAGGGATGAGGCATTTTGAAATTATTTGGAAATAGACGCCGCGCGGAGCATCTTGGCAAAAAACGCTTGAGCGGTCTGCAGCGTGGACTGATTATGCTGGCAGTCAGCCTGGTGTTTCTTGGTGCTTCTGTGGCAGCTCTGTATGTTTCGTTTGTGCGGCCTATGCAGCTGAAAGACCCGGTTCTTCCCGACACACAGCATGAGGATACCTTTGTCCCGCCTACTGTGGTGGAGACTAAAGAGGAATTGGATGAAGAGACGGGCGAGGTCGTTATGGTGCAGGTGGAAAGACCTGCCAGTCACAAGTCAAATTTTTATAATATTCTGGTCGTGGGAACGGACGATGACGGCACCAGAACGGATACCATCATGATCGCACGTCTCGATACTGCGGATCATTCCGTTGCGCTTTTGAGTATCCCGCGCGATACAGTGATCACAGGTAATTACAGCGTACCTAAGATCAACGGTGTCTATGGCGGAGCGGGCAAAGGTGAAAAGGGAATCAATGCGTTAAAAAGCAAGCTGGCGCAGCTGCTTGGCTTTGAGGTCGATGCCTATGCCATGGTCAATCTGGACGCGTTTATTGAGCTTGTTGATCTTGTGGGCGGTGTGGAATTTGAAGTTCCCGTGAGTATGCATTATGAAGATCCCACGCAGGATCTTTATATCCACCTGGATGCGGGACTTCAGCATCTCGACGGGCAGAAAGCCATGCAGCTCGTTCGTTTCCGCAAGGGCTATGCCACGCAGGATATTGAGCGCACTCATGTGCAGCAGCGTTTCTTGCAGGCGCTTGCAAAAAAGTGTCTGGAGGAAGTCAGCATTGCCAACATTGGATCCATGGCAGAGATCTTCCTGGATAATGTGAGCACCGATCTGTCTTTGGGAAACATTGCTTATTTTGGGCAAGAACTTCTCAAATGTGATTTTGAGAATATGTACACTTACACCCTTGAGGGTGAAGCTGTCATGATTAACGATGCATCCTGTTATGCCATTTATCGAGGCAAGACCCTGGATGTGGTCAATGCGTATTTTAACCCCTATGATACAGAACTGACAGCAGCCAACGTTTCCATCCGCACACCGGAAGAAATATTTGCCGAACAGGCAGCGATCCGGGCGCAGCAGGAGGCACTGGAAGAACAGCAAAAGAAGCAAGAGCAGGAGGAACAGGGGGAAACTTCTGAGGACGATACGCTCTTTGAAGACTTGCCGGAAGAAAACCCCGAGGAAGACTGGGGGCTGGAACAATTGCCGGACACGGAGCTTCCCACAGACGACTGGATCACGGAAGAATTTGTGGATGTGACAGCTCAGACAGAGAATGTAAATTGATTTGGTATTTATCGATATAGAAAGAAGGATGCTCAATGAGAACACCCAAAGAAGTAGCTGCAATCGCAGCAAAAGCACTCGATGACAGAAAAGGTGTTGACATCAGCTTGCTTGAGATCGCTGAGGTCACCACATTGGCAGATCATTTTCTGATCTGTACCGGCACTTCCAGCACCCATGTCAAGAGCTTGTGCGACAGCGTGGAAGAGGCGCTTGACAACGCAGGTGAGCCTGCTCTTCGCAGAGAAGGTCACCGCAGCGGTTCCTGGGTCCTGTTGGACTATGGCTGCCTTGTGGTCCATGTTTTTACAGAAGAAACCAGACAGTTTTATGATCTTGAGCGCCTGTGGGGCGATGCCAAGAAAGTAGATCTGGAAGCATTTATCAACGAATAAAAAAGGTGAGAGAAAGCGATGAAGTACGATTTTACAGCAATTGAGCAAAAATGGCAGGATATCTGGGCAGAGAAGAAGCCCTATGCTGCAGAAAACGGCGGCGATAAGCCCAAATTCTTTGCGCTGGTAGAGTTCCCTTATCCCAGCGCAGCCGGTCTGCATGTGGGACACCCCAGACCTTACACCGCAATGGATATCATTGCGCGTAAAAAGCGTATGCAGGGCTACAATGTGCTCTTCCCCATGGGTTACGATGCATTCGGCCTGCCGACTGAAAACTATGCCATCAAAAATCATATCCATCCCAGAATCGTTACCGAGAACAACATCAAGAACTTCCGTCGCCAGCTGAAGGCTCTGGGTTACAGCTTTGACTGGGATCGCGAGATCAATACCACCGATCCCAACTATTTCAAGTGGACCCAGTGGATCTTCCTGCAGTTGTATAAGAACGGACTGGCATATAAAGCGAAAATGCCCGTTAATTGGTGCACCAGCTGTAAGTGCGTCCTTGCCAACGAAGAAGTGGTGGAAGGTGTCTGTGAGCGCTGCGGTGCTCCTGTTGTCCGCAAGGAGAAGAGCCAGTGGATGCTGCGTATCACCAAGTACGCAGATCGTCTGATCGATGATCTGGAGGATCTGGACTTCATCGACCGTGTCAAGGCTCAGCAGACCAACTGGATCGGCAGAAGCCACGGTGCGGAAGTGACTTTCAAGTCTACGCTGGGTGATGACATCGTTGTCTATACCACCCGTCCCGACACTCTGTTCGGTGCTACTTACATGGTTCTGTCTCCTGAGCATGCCCTCGTGGCACAGTGGATGGACAAGCTGGGCAATGCCGATGCCGTCAAGGCATATCAGGCGGCAGCCGCAGCCAAGAGCGATCTGGAACGTACGGAGCTCAATAAGGAAAAGACCGGCGTGAAGCTGGACGGTGTCATGGGCATCAACCCTGTCAACGGCAAGCAGATCCCCATCTTTATTTCCGACTATGTCCTCGCCACCTATGGTACCGGCGCTATTATGGCAGTTCCTGCCCATGACACCCGTGACTGGGAGTTCGCCAAGGAGTTTGGCTGTGAAATCATCGAAGTCGTGGAAGGCGGCGATGTTGAGAAGGAAGCCTTTACGCTGAAGGACGATACCGGCATCATGGTCAACTCTGACTTCCTCAACGGTCTGACGGTTGCCGATGCCATCCCTGTTATCACCAAGTGGCTGGAAGAGAAGGGCTATGGCTATGCCAAGACCAACTTCAAACTCCGTGACTGGGTTTTCTCCCGTCAGCGTTACTGGGGCGAGCCCATTCCCATCGTCCACTGTCCCTGCTGCGGCGAAGTGCCCATGGGCGAAGACCAGCTGCCTCTGCTCCTGCCGGATGTAGAGAGCTATGAGCCTACCGATGATGGTGAAAGCCCTCTGGCTGCCATGACCGATTGGGTCAACTGCAAGTGTCCCAAGTGCGGTGGCGACGCCAAGCGCGAGACCGACACCATGCCTCAGTGGGCAGGCTCTTCCTGGTACTACCTGCGCTATATGGATCCCCATAACGATAAGGCGCTGGCTTCCAAGGAAGCGCTGGAATACTGGGGACAGGTCGACTGGTACAACGGCGGTATGGAGCATACGACTCTGCACCTGTTGTACAGCCGTTTCTGGCACAAGTTCCTCTATGATATCGGTGTTGTGCCTTCCAAGGAACCTTATGCCAAGCGTACCAGCCATGGCATGATCCTGGGTCACAATCCTCACTATATCGACAACTATAAGACGCAGGAAGAAAAAGATGCCGCCATTGCCAAGTACGGCAGTGAGGTCTATCGTACTGCTGTGAAGATGTCCAAATCTCTGGGCAATGTGGTCAATCCCGATGATGTCATCCGCACCTACGGTTCTGACACCATGCGTCTGTATATTATGTTCATCGGTGACTTCGAGAAAGTCGCCACCTGGTCCAACGAAGCTGTCAAGGGCTGTAAGCGTTTTCTGGATCGCTGCTGGAATCTGGCTGAGATGGCCTCTGTCGATGAAGCCGTTTCCTCTGTCAATGAGTCTACTGTCCACAAGACCATCAAGAAGGTCACGCAGGACATTGATGAGCTGAAGATGAACACTGCCATTGCTGCGCTTATGACCATGGTCAACGAGTTCTACTCCAACGGCTGCAGCAAGGGTGATCTGGAGCAGCTGCTGCTGATGCTCAGCCCCTTCGCACCTCACATGGTGGAAGAACTGTGGGAGCAGGGCGGCTACGCTGCCAAGTATGGCAAGATGGCTTGCCAGATGGATTGGCCTGTCTATGACGAAGCCAAGACCGTGGATGCCAGCGTTGAGATGGCAGTGCAGGTCTGCGGCAAGCTGAAGGGCACCATTCATGTGGCAACTGACTCCGATCAGGATACGGTCGTTGCAGCTGCCATGGCACAGGAAAAGATCGCTAAACTGGCAGAGGGCAAAAACCTTGTCAAGGTCATTCTGGTTCCCAATAAACTGGTGAATTTGATTTTGAAATAAAACTCTTGACAAATTATGAAACCTTGAGTATAATTATCTACGCTGTTCGAAACAGCCCTGAAAGTATCCAGGATAGAGCCGGATACATTGGAGGGAGGGAAATCATCAATGTCTGAAGTTCACGTTAAAGAAAATGAATCTCTGGAATCTGCTCTGAAGCGTTTTAAGCGCAGCTGTGCCAAGGCCGGTGTCATTCAGGAGGTCAAGAAGAGAGAGCATTATGTGAGCCCCAGCCTGAAGCGTAAGCAGAAGTCTGAAGCTGCTCGTAAGAACAAGAGAAAGTTCTATTGATTTTCCTCGTTTGAAGCGAATAAAAACTCCGCAGTCATTTGACTGCGGAGTTTTTTATGTTTCAAGAAGTTGTCGGGCGGTGTACTCATCGGTGATCAGTGTGTCCAAAAGTCCAGTCTTCAAGGCTCCCACCAGAGCCTGTATTTTGTCGCTGCCACAGGCAATGCCAATGGTCTGCTTCGCGTTTTTGATGTTTTGCACACTGGCACAAAGGGTATTCTGATAGAGCTCTGCGATCGTACCATCCTTATCGAAAAAGTGCGTGGCAATATCGCCGGAAATGTTTGTAGCATTGAGTGGACGGTTGATGATCTGAGAAAACATGGTGACGACATCGGTATTGCCAATACCCACGAGGGCAATGTCGATCTGCGCCCAAAGTGATTTGATCTTTTTGTAGTACCCTGTATTCTGGAACAGATTCAGATCCTGCTCATTTTCTGTCAGATAGGGGAACCAGGCGTATTGCACAGCAGCGCCCAGCCTGTCAGCCAGATCTCTCGCGATCTCGTTGCTGGAAAAACAGGGGTCTTCCACATCTGTTGCGCCAAATAAGGGGAACACCAGATTTCCGGTGGTCTGCAAAGACGGAAGCTGTTTGATGGTCTTGTTGATTGTCCGTCCCCATGAAACAGCGATCTTTTGACCGCCTTGCTTCAGAATAGGTATTAAATGCTCGGCTGCTGCTTTTACGGTCATCTCTTGCCGCAGTGTATCTCTTCCGCTGCTGACAGGACAGACTACTGCGGAAGTGATGCCAAAGCGCTCGCAGAGCAAACGCTCCAGATCCAGACAGCTCTTGCGAGGGTCATGAATTCGGATCTCTACAATATGTTCTCTCACCGCATCTGTCAGCAGCTTTGAAACGGTCTGTCTGGAAAGATCCAGCAGCTCCGCGATCTGCTGTTGGGTGTATTTTTTTTCGTAGTAAAGCGCAGCGGCTTCCCACATTAAGATTTTTTCATCACGGCTTTTCATACGTTTCACCTGCCTATGACCATTCTAACACCGTAAAAGGCCTGTGTCAATTAACAAATGCAATTGACAAATGTTAAACATGATGTTATCATGTAGGAAACAAAGTGAAGGAGCGATATCCATGTTGGTTTCTATGAAAGGAATGCTGGCTGATGCAAGGAAAAATCACTATGCGATCCCTGCCTTCGATGTCAGCAATTACGAAATGATGCGAGCTGTTCTGGAAGCTTGTGAGGAAGCTCATTCTCCTGCGCTTTTACAGGTGTTGGAGATCGACCTGCAGGGCAGAAGTCTGCAGATGATGACAGCTCTGGCTAAGGAAGCCTCTAAGCTTTATCGGATTCCCATTTGTCTGCATCTGGATCATGCAACCGAGCTTTCTTCCATCAAGGCGGCGTGTGAGGCAGGCTTCAGCTCTGTCATGTTTGATGGCTCTGTGCTTCCCTTTGAAGACAATGCCGCAAAAACAGCAGAAGTTGTCCGTTATGCCCATGCTCACGGCATTACGGTAGAAGCGGAGCTGGGACATGTCGGCAATGCCATGGTGGGCAATGAAGGCGACAAGGCTTGCAATGAGGATCCCGAAGATACCCTTACTGTTCCGGAAGAAGTCGTGGAATTTGTGAAGAGAACCGATGTTGATGCCCTTGCCATCGCCATTGGTACAGCACACGGCGTATATAAGAAAACGCCGATGCTTCGTATTGACCGTCTTGATGAGATCACAGCAGTGAGTGAGTGTCCCCTCGTTCTGCACGGCGGCAGCGGCACGCCGGATGATCAGATGAAAACTGCGATCGCGCATGGTATCACAAAGATCAACATTTTCTCCGATGTGGTTGCTGCTATGAACAGTGGACTGAAAGAAAAGCTCAACACCATGGAAAATCCCGCCACATGGCCTGCCTATGTGTTTGAGGATGCCAGAACCCGGATGATGCGTGTAGTCCGCGAAAAGCTGGAGACCTTCGGCAGTGCCGGAAGAGTGTGAGGAGTGCTGAAATGAAAACAAAAGCGGTTCGTCTTTACGCAGAAAATGATATAAGACTGGAGGAGTTTGAACTCCCCGAATTGAAAAACGGAGACCTTTTGATCAAGATCGTATCCGACAGCGTCTGTATGTCTACATACAAGACAGTGAAGCAGGGCGCAAAGCATATCCGCGTTCCGGATGATGTAGCGCAGCATCCTGCCATTATCGGTCATGAGTTTTGTGCCGAGATCGTCACGGTCACCGAAAAGTGGGAAGACCGCTTCAAGGCAGGGGAGAAGGTGGTCATGTCCCCGGTGCTGTCCTATCTTGGCGGAATGCAGACCGTGGGCTACTCCTTTGGGCATATCGGCGGTGATGCGACCTACTGCGTGGTAGATGACCATATCATTGAAAACGGACATCTGATCAAATTGGAGAGCGATGCATTTTTCAGTGGATCTTTGATCGAGCCGGCATCCTGCGTGATCCGCGGCTATAAGGCCAATCTCCATCTGGATGAAGACTTGAATCCCTATACCAACATCAGACCCGGCGGCAAAACAGCCATTCTTGCCGGGTGCGGCCCTATGGGTCTTCTTGCCATTGACATTGCACTTCACGGCGATGTAAAGCCTTCCTTGCTTGTTGTGACGGATCTGGATCACGAAAGACTGGAGCGAGCTGAGCAGATCTTCGGTAAGGATCCTGAAGTGAAGGTGATCTTCACCGATACCACAGACAAAGATGCTCTGTTGGCGTTGACAGATGGTACCGGATTTGATGATGTTTTTGTCTATGCACCTGTTCCTGCTGTGGTGGAATTGGCAGATGCAGTTCTTGGTTTTGATGGATGTCTAAATTTCTTTGCAGGCCCGTTGGATAAGCAGTTTTCTGCCAATTTCAATTTCTATAATGTCCACTATGCACAGCACCATGTGGCAGGCACCAGCGGCAGCAATCTTGAAGATATGCACGATATCGTGCGCTTGATCGGTGAAAAGAGGATCGATCCTGCTGTCATGATCACGCACATCGGCGGTATGGATGCGGTCATCGATACCACGGTCAATCTGCCGCAGATCCCGGGCGGAAAAAAGCTGATCTATACCCATATTGAGCTGCCTCTGACTGCCCTTTCCGACTTTGCCAAGCTGGGAGAAACGGATCCTCGTTTCCGCACTCTCGATACAATGGTAAGTGAAAACAACGGTCTTTGGTCTGCCAAGGCTGAGCAGTATTTGCTTGAAAACTTCTGAAGTAAAAAGATGCCGTTTCTGAAAGGAAACGGCATCTTTCTTATAAAGACGGCAAAACAAAGCCGTGAAACCCTGCATCTTTAGCCAGCTGAATCTTTTTTTGTATGGTATCTTCCGTGTCCCACAAAACCATTTCTCCGGATGGGACTGCGCCGTGAGAGTAATGGCAGCATAGGGAAGCAGCGTAAAACCCATCGATTGGTGGCATATCGCAGGACTGCCCTATAGCGTCGAGACATGGCAAGGGGAAACGATGGCAGATCTTTTCTACAAGAAGCCAGCATGGACGTTCTTTTGCGGCAGAAATAAAACGCTCTTTGATCTCTCCACCGCAGATGGCAGAGGAGATCATGATCGCAGCCTGGGGAATGACTTCTTTCCAGATCTCCGGTACGATCAGAAGGTCAGAAAACTTCAGTGCATACTGCTGCAGCAATGGCTCATGAACGCGGTCTCGTGTCAGTATTGCCACAGGCGCAGTTGGCTCATTCGGCAGAGTTTCCGGAGTATAAACAGCTGCCCGGGGGAAGGATAAATATGACGGCATGTTGGACATCCTTCCTTTCGTGTGATATACTGTATCTGAAATTTATGAAAGAGCAGGCGCTGATATGTCCTTTTCTTTAATACCCAACATGATCGTCCACGAACTGACAGATCTGACTCCTGAATTGCTGCACAGCAGAGGGATACGCTTCTTGATGCTGGATTTTGATAATACCATTGTTCCATATACCTGTAATGAGCCGACGCCTGAGATGGAAGCGTGGCTTGCCGAGATGGCGCAGAGCGATATTGGTTTGTGTGTCGTTTCCAACAGCAGACGTGAGCGTGTGGTCAAGTTCTGCCAAGCCAGAGGCATTGCATGCATTACCCATTCAAAAAAACCATTCCCCAAGGGCATCAGACAGTGCCGAGATCAGTTTTCGCTGGATCTTTCCCATGCTGCTCTTGCAGGGGACCAGATCTATACAGATGTGCTGGGTGCAAACGGTGCAGGAGTCATGTCCATTCTGGTCACGCCGATTCATCTGCACAATATCTGGCTGAAGCTTCGTCATGTGGCAGAAAAACCCTTTATTGCCTTAGGAAAGAGGAATAAAATATGACAAATCTTGAAAAAATGCAGTCCATCCTCTGTGATCAGACACAGGCGCTGCTATTGACTTCACAGGTCAGCAGACTTTATGCTGCCCGGTATGATGTTCATGAAGGTGTGGCGATGATCGGCAAGGGCAAGTGTTACTATTTTACTGACAGCCGCTACATTGAAGTGGCGCAGAATAATTTGCCCGATTTTACCGTGCAGGAAATGAACAGAGAGCATCTTTATCCTGCCCTCATCAATTCAGCGCTGAAAGAACTGGGAGCGGAAGCTCTTGGTATCGAAGAAGATTATCTGACCTACGGGGAATACTTGTACTATGAAAAATCCTTGTCCGCACAGCTTGTGCCCTGCCAGAAGCAGATCTCTTCTTTCCGCCAGGTGAAAGAACCTTGGGAACTGGAATACATGAAAAAGGCGCAGCAGATCACAGATCATGCGTTTGCTGAGATCTGCAAGATCCTTGCGCCCGGTATGACAGAAAAAGAAGCAGCTACGGAACTGATCCATTGTCTTTTGAAAAACGGGTCGGAGGGTCTGGCATTTGATCCTATTGTGGTGTCCGGACCCAATTCCAGCAAGCCTCACGGCGTACCCGGTGAACGTGTCATGGAGTATGGCGATTTTGTGACCATGGATTTTGGTGCAAAAGTAGGCGGATATTGCGCGGATATGACAAGAACGGTGGCACTTGGCTTCGTGAACGAGGAAATGCGTCGCGTCTATGATATCGTTCTGCAGGCGCAGGAGGCGGCAATTGCTGCTACAAAAGAAGGCGTGACCGGTGCACAGGTCGATGGCGTTGCAAGAAAGATCATTGAAGATGCAGGCTACGGGCAGTATTTCGGTCATGGCTATGGGCACAGCGTAGGTCTGGAGATCCATGAAGCACCCAATTGCAGCCCCGGAAATCGTGAGCCGCTGTCTGCCGGTGTGGTTTGCTCCGCAGAGCCCGGAATCTATCTGCCGGGAAAATTCGGCGTGAGAATCGAAGATGTTGTTATTGTGACTTCCGATGGCTGCGAGGATATTACCCGAAGCCCCAAAAATTTAATGATAATTTGATAAAAACTGTGATTCCCTCTTGAAATAAAGGGTATAATCCTGTATAATTTTCGTGACTGTTTTAATGGTTGTATATTGTCGCGCCTGTCATTGGGTGCGTGAGGAGGAAAATTTTTATGATTTCTGTTAGTGATTTTAGAAACGGCATTACCTTCGAGATGGATGGTAAAGTCATGCAGATCGTGGAATTCCAGCACGTTAAGCCCGGTAAGGGTGCTGCGTTCGTTCGTGTCAAGATGAAGAACGTCATCACCGGTGGTGTGACTGAAACCACTTTCAACCCCAACGACAAGTATCCTACTGCTTACATCGAGAGAAAGAAAATGGAGTTCTCCTATGCCGACGGCAACCTGTACTACTTCATGGATTCCGAGACTTATGAACTGGTGCCTGTTGACGAAGCTACTCTCGATTCCAGCTTCAAGTTTGTGAAGGAGAACGACACCTGCACCGTTCTGTCCTACAAGGGCAATGTGTTCAGCGTGGAAGCTCCCAACTTTGTTGACCTGACCGTCACCAAGGCTGATCCCGGTGTCAAGGGCGATACTGCTACCAATGTCACCAAGCCTGCAACTGTCGAGACCGGTGCTGAGGTCAAGGTTCCTCTGTTTATCAACGAGGGCGATCGCATCACTCTGGATACCCGTACCGGTGAGTATCTGGGCCGCGCTAAGACCTAAGTTTGATCACACCGAAAGGAGAATACTGCAATGACTCTGTCTGAAAGAGCTGCTTATCTCAAGGGCCTGATGGAAGGCATGAATATCGACACCGAAACCAACGAGGGCAAACTGTTTAAAGCTATTATCGAAACTCTGGAAGATATGGCTCTGACTGTTACCGATGTGGAAGACGTGGTGGATGCCATCTGCGATGAGCTGGATGTCATCGAAGAGGATCTGGAGACTGTTGAAGAGTATCTCCTGGACGAAGAAGAGTACGACGAAGACGACTACGACGAAGAAGACGAGTATGACTTCGGTGACGAAGTACTTTACGACGTCAAGTGCGGCGCTTGTGGCTGCGTCATCACTCTGGATGAAGAAATGCTGGAAGCAGGCAGCATCGACTGCCCTGATTGCGGCGAAGTTCTGGAGTTCGATCTGGACGAAGAATAATAGAAACGTACCCCTCTTCGGAGGGGTACTTTATGGCCCTGTAGCGCAGCTGGGAGCGCATTACATTCGCATCGATATGGACGCACATCGACCAACGACGGCTGGCCCAAAATTTTGGAGAGAAATTCCTCCGAAACTCACGAAAACTTCAAAACACAAAAATCCGCTTTTTGTTCTGAAAAACGGAAAAAAAGCGGCAATATGGGCCTATAGCTCAGCTGGGAGAGCGTACGGTTCGCATCCGTAAGGTCGTCGGTTCGATCCCGATTAGGTCCACCATTTCGAGAAAAATCACCGCCAAATTGGCGGTGATTTTTCGTTTGACCACAATAATACCACAGACGGGAATAAATCTTGGTCACTTTACTAGAACAAGGTCGGCGAGCATTAGATGCGCACCGACCTTGTTTTAGATTATCTTTGATTATAGCGACGCAAATGCCAACGTAATTGGCGTATTATCCCAACTCTTTTATTGCGTTTACAATAGAATTGGTATTCCAACCCACGACCTTATCTGCTGCCGCTTTAACAACAGAAGACGTCTTCTCTGCTCCCCACGGTTGAATTGCAATAATCGGCTTTGGGTTGTTAAACCCATTCTGGGCTAAATCAATTTCTTTGTTTATCCACTTGCTATATGTGGAGTAGACACCCGCCAAAATCAAAACCACACTGGCATGAGACATCTGCTCTTTGATTGCAGCTTTGAGCTGAGCATCAGTCTTTGCCCCTTTGATTGGATCATCCTCAGGTACAGAGTAGTCGCAATACGTAAAGTTTTCAGCTTTGTCGAGCAACTTTATCAGTTTCTCATAAGCATCAGAATACTTCCAGGAATGGCTTATAAAAATATGATATGTCTTAGACATGCTACTTCCTCCTCATATAGTGTTTTTCTTCACGAGATTCCAATAGTGCTGTCCTTGTGCCGTTAACTTACAGGATTTATAGTTGATTGCAGCATAATACATATGCTCAGCGTTGACAGGAACAACCAGATTAAGTTTTACATATTTCTGCAGGATAGCAAAAATCGCCTCGTGTTCCTTATTGATCGTTTTATCAGCCACCTCATGCTTGTCAGGTTCATAAGTCGGATCAAGCGCATACTCCTCGTATGGAGAGGTAAAAATGTCCGTTATCTTGCGCAACTCGGTAATCTGAATAGGTGGCGCATTCTTTCTCAAAGAAACAAAGCTGTTGATATTGGCCTTAAAAACAGGCCGTTGCTCCCACGCACCCAGCGATCGATCTATATATGAATAGATACTGCCGGGAGACACTTCTCCAAGCAAGTTCATAGCTCCGCCGTATAAAGCTTCCACGAGTAAAGACGTAAAAATCCCGTGCCCATTTTCTTCGGTGGCATATTCGGATTCTCCACAAGCCGCAAGAATTGTTGTCCCGTTATGAAGCACCGAATACTCTGGCATGTTTACGGAATTAGCAATAGCACCGCTAAAACAGCTATCAAGAATAATGATCTTGTTCTGGGCGTTAGATTTTGACACAAACCCCATAATATCACTCAAAGGAAGACCCTCGTCAGGTCTGCTAATCTCACTTGTGCATAAGTAGCCACCCAAGGCATCAAAGGAACCGTGTCCAGAATAGTAGAACACCGCTATCTCGGGTGCACCGCTAAACAGCTCTTCAACAGCATCCCTCAGGTCAGCGCGCGTAACATAGGATGCATCGCTTGTTGCAGAAATAAGTTTTACGTCAAAGTTCAAAGTTCCATCGCCATTGCGCTCTAAAGCCGACTTTACGGAGTTAGCATCGTTAACACACCCGTGCAAATCATTAATAACCTTATAGCTATCTATACCGACACACAATGCTTTTCTCATGTTGCCTCCTATAAAGTAAAAGTCATGGTTTCTTTAATTATACCGCAGTAGCATCCACTTTACAAGGTAACTTTAGGTTATTACACCTATTAAATGCCAAAGGAGACTACGCCATCAATTTTGTGGCATAGTCTCCTTCTTTTATATTATGGTGTTGATGATACTGCCATCTCTGCTCGAACTTCATCATAGTATTTCTGCACCGTAGTTCGGTCAATGCCTAACTGCCGTGCGATGTAGCTTTTGTTGCTCACGCCGGGGTTCTCCACCAAGTAGGCAGCAATCTGCTTTTTCTTGGGGCTGACGCCGTCAGGATATTCCGTGGCCTTGCCGGAGCGCAGAGCGGCAATCTCTGCTTTCATCTGGATGATGAGGTCTGCCAGCTTCGCCTCTGTCTCCTCTTGGGTTCGTCCATATACATTTCGTGAATGCTTTTTACCATCAGGCCATACCGGAGAGTACCGGCCTTCCCAGAGATGGTCGTTGAGTTGCTTGATGTACCCCGTGCCTGGTCTGCGGCGAGGTAACTTGACTGGCTCGAACACCTGTGTTTCAGCGTGCGTTTCCGTTTCCTTTTCCTCGACCTCCGCTTTTGCGATGCCTCGGTCAATATTTGCGGCAGCGTTTTCCTGCATCTCACTGGTGATGTGGCTGTAGATATTCAATGTGGTCCTGGAGGAGACGTGTCCAATGATGCTGGAGAGCGTTTTCACATCCATGCCATGCTCCAGTGACATGGTTACAAATGTGTGCCGGAGATCATGGAAACGCACCTTTTTACAGTCCGCACGCTGCAGTATCTGTTGGAGTCGCTTTCGGACATAGCCAGGGTCAATCGGCTGTTCCGGCTTGATGCGGGACGGGAACATCAGCGGGGAGAAGATCCCCTTTTTGTATTCTTTCAGCAGTTCCACCATAGGCGGTGGCAGGACGATGGTGCGGAATGCGGCCTTGGTTTTCGGCTCACACAGAATGATTTTGCCTCCTGCAGGTGTAAACTGCTTGTTGATGTGCAGTTCGCCTGTTTTGAAGTTCAGGTCATCCCATGTGAGTGCCAGGATTTCTCCACGGCGAAGGCCCGTAGTCAATTCCAAAAGGAAGAGTTCGTACATACCTTCCTCTTTTGCTTGGATCAGAAACCGTTGGATTTCATCCATCGAGAGAAGCTTCATTTCCTTTTGCTCTGTTGGCGGCAGCTTTACGCCAAGGATGGGGTTCTTTTTGATAAGACCGTCTTTGACAGCCCTCTCCAGCGCCATCCTGATCATGTGATAGCAGCTTCGTACAGACTTCTCTGACATTCCGGGGCCTTTCGTATCACGATGAATTTTGCGTCCGTTAGCTTTCATTTCATTGAGGAACTTCTGGCAGTCGGCCTGGGTCAGTTTGTTCAGCTTGATATGACCGAGCGCAGGAATGACATGGACATAGATCCATTCCTCGTAGCCCTTTTGCGTGGTAGGACGGATGCTGGGTTTGCTGTGGTTTTCGTACCAGTAGTTGATCCAATCACCGAAGCGCATGTCGGGCTTGATTTTGAAGGGCGACACCTCGCCGTATTCAGCCTGTAGCTTATTCAGCTTTTCGATGCACTCGGCCTTGGTCTTTGCCAGTACGCTTTTTGTCTTGGCCTTGCCGTTTTCATCATAGCCTACGATATGGCGGCCCTCCCAGCGTCCGTCCTTTCTCTCGCGGACAGTGCCTTGACCGTTTTTGCGTTTCTTGGCCATGTGTTCACCCCTTTACCATGAAATTTTCCATGAAGCCACCTACAATTTCTGATGCTTTTTGATGCATATCACCGGTGACATGGGTGTAGGTATCCAGTGTGAAGGATGTCTTCGTATGACCTAAGATGCCTGAGAGCGTTTTGGCATCCACGCCGCTGGTCAGGGCATGGGTTGCGAAGGTGTGTCTGAGGTCATGGAAACGCATGTTGGGTAGCCCTGCGTCTTTCATTATCTTCTTCATGCGGTGGTATCCGCTGTTGGGCATTACAGGGTCTTCCGGACGGATGGGATTATGGAATATCCACTGAGAGATGGATTTCTTTTTCCGCTCTGCCAGAAGCTGTACTGTGCTGGGCGGCAATTTGATATTTCTGCGGCCTGTGCCGGTTTTGGTGTCGCCCACATAGTAACCGCCACCGTCCTTGCGGTGCAGTGTCCTGCGAATGGTGAGCGTGCCTTTCTTCTCATCAAAGTCTGTCCACATGAGACCGCACAGCTCACCCTGCCGCAGACCTGTGGTGATCTCCAGATAGAAGAAGTCGTGCCAGTGTTCGTCAGCTTTGATGGCTTCCATGAAGCGTTCCAGCTGTTCATCATTGAGAATGGTTTTGGCGGTGGCCACCTTCTTGGGCAATGTCACATCGTTGGAAGGATTCTTTGCGATGAGGTGCCGATTTACCGCTACATCCAGTGCCTGATGCAGTACGTTGTGTATCCTGCGCACCGTGGTTCCTGCCAGAGGGCCGCCATTGACGGAACCTTCTGTCTGGAGCTTGCGGTACAGGCTCTGGATTTCTGCGGTGGTGACCTTGCAGATTTGTTTGTTGCCAAGGTAGGGCTTGATGTTCTTTTCCACGTATCCACGGTAGCCTTTAATGGTGGTAGGACGTACTGTCGGCTCCGCACATTCAACCAGCCAGATATCCAGCCATTCGCCCAGTGTCATTCGGCTCTGCTCAGTCAGCTCTGCACCGTCATATTCATCGATGCTCTTGTGGAGTTTCTCCAGAAGAGTTTTTTGTGTTTTTGCGGACATGTAATGGAAGATGGGGTCGCCGTTTTTCTTGTGACCGACCACGATGCGGCCTTCCCATCGCCCATCATCACGCTGTCGTACCAGTCCGTCGCCGGACGGTCTTCGTTTTGCCATGGGTCATTCCTCCTTTCTCGGTAGGATCATTTGTCGGGAGCGCTCTTCCTCCTCTCTGTCGAAGGAGTACATCGGTTCTGCGGATAGCTCATAGTGAATACCGCAGGCGAGGCGGTATCCACTGGTGAAGCTGTGGAGGGTGGCCTCACATCGGAGGGAATCCTCCAAGTCCACCAGCTTCAGCAGGAGCCGTCTGTCCTCCTTCGAGAGTCGGGCAGAGAGTTCTTTGTGTGTCTGATTGACCTCGGTTTTGAGGTCTTGGATGTATTCGGGCTTGCTTTCGAACTGCTGCTGCAGAGATTTCATATAGTCGTACATGGCCGTGCTCCTTATCGAACGGACGGGAACTTATGAGGCTCGGCCACGCACTGGTACAGCACGGCGCCGCATCTGCGGCAGATCAGGTATTGCAGGCGGTTGCCGAACACACCGTGCTTTTTGAATGTCACCAGTGCTTCGCCGTGCTGCCAGCCCAGACCAATATCCGTGCCGCCGCAGTACTGACACTGCTTCACTGGAAGTTGCTTTGTCATCGTCGTTTCCTCCGTTTCTGTGTTTTTTGCAAACACACAATAGCGGAAACACAGACAGAAAGCTAATGAAAGAAGAGTCAAATACGAAAATTCTACGAAAGCAACAATGAGGTTTGTAACAAATTGTAGGCGTAACCTCCTACATGGACATGGTCGGGCCAGTGTACTCATGGTCATCTTCCTTGTGACCGAGTGCAATCTTCTTCTCCTGAAGCCGCTTCAACCGCTTACGGTCGATTTGAATACCGCCGGGGCGGGACTGGGGAAGAGAGTTGTCCTGAAAGATCCGTCCCATGTGGTGGAGCAGTCTGGTGACACCCAGAAACACATTGGGCGGTAAATCGCTGTTCTGCCTGTTCAGCAGTGCATCAGCATAGGCGTTGCCCTGGTATGCAGATTTGGTCAGCCAGTGGATGCCCCTGTCTCTATCATACTCCACACCCTGTCCCATAAGATACACTTTACCGAGCATGTATTGGGCGTATTGGTTTCCGTCCTGTGCAGCTCGTTCAAACCACTGCGCCGCCGTGGTGTAGCTGCCAGGTACGTTGAGGCCTTTGTAGTATTCCTTGCCCAGACGGTAGGCGGCGTAGTCATTGCCGTTCTGAGCGGAGATCTCCAGCCAGCGTATTCCAGAGTCCGGATCACGCACTTCAACATCATAGGAGAGCTGGAGTTTGCCGAGAGAGTACTGCGCGTACATGTGACCTTGCTGTGCCGCCTGCCGAAACCAGTATCTTGCCGTCACGCTGTCCGGTGTCAGTAGCGGCCCGTCACGGTACAGCTTGCCCATGAGATACTGGGCATCCATATCACCCTCTCTCGCCAGCTGCTCCATGTCGTTGACTGCATCCAGCCGGTCTTCCAGAGAGTAGTCCTCGTTGTAGATGTCGCTTCGGAAGTCCCAATAGTCACGGGAACAGTATTCAAAATCCTCCGGCTCACTTTCTGCTTCCACACCCTTATCTTCGAAGAATAGGTCACACTTGCGGATGTGCTCGGCCTGTTTGATGACCGCGTTCTTGATAGCACGGAACTCTTGCTGCTGAGACAGAGGAGCACGCTCGCGAGGATTATCATCGTAGTAGCCGTCCACCTTGTTCTGGAGTTCCAGCCACTTGTCGTATGCCTGACTGACAGAACGGATGCGCTCCATTTGGTCAACGATCTTGTCCACCAACACCTTCTGCTTTTTCGGAAGGTAGCCGTAGCTTTTCTTGCCACTGACATTTTGTAATTGCATGGCCAGCTCCAGTATCAGGTTCTCTGCTTCCGGATGGTCACAGATACCATCCTTCATGTACTGCACCATTTCCAGCATGGCCTTCCGCGCTTCATGCACCAACTCATCGCGAGACTCAGATTTCTGCTCGTGGAGATGGTGCATCTCATCATGGAAGATGTCGTTGGTGAGTTTGGACTTGATTGCTTTGATGCCGTCCTTGGACAGATAGGCCTGTCCTGGTTTTGCAGACCATGCCATCATGTGAACGTGTGGATGGTCGCCTTCATCATGGAAGGCAGCGCACCAACGGAAGTCGTTGGGGTGGATCTTCATGGCGTCCGCAATCTGATTGCGGTTTGCACGGAGCAGGTCACGCCACGCGGATGCGTTATCGTAACCGAGACGGACAGCGTCCTCACGCTTGACGGAAATGATGTGTGTCCACACATTGCCGGTGTAGTTCTCCAGCTCCGCCATGGCCTTGTCCAGTGAGACGGTATCGTCATCACTGAACAGGCCGTGAGAGCCGAAGCGCTCTGCGCGGGGGCGGGTTGCGATGTACTTCATGTACTGCTCCGACCGGATCACCGAGTCCCAGTTGGATTCCAGCGCCAGCGTGATGAACGCAGAGGCGTTGACCTTGGTGGGCTTTGCCATATAGTCTTCGTACTCGTAGAGCGTTTTGGTATCTGGGAAATCTTTCACCAGTTTTGCGATGAGCTGCTCCTGCTTTCGTGTCGGCGGACGGTCATCGGGAACGACCTCTACTCGTTCACGGGTCGCGATGTACTTGAGATAGCCGGACGCGCCACCGGTGCTTTTGATATAGGGACTTTTTAATATCAGCTTTACCATTCAGCTTCATCCATTTCATATTCATCAGTTTGCTGTGTGCGCTTTTCGAGAGAGATACGACCGTTGGTGGCCTTTACATTTTTCACACTCTGCGCGCGAAGCTGCTTCATATCCTCGCGGTTGAAATTGAATGCTCCGGCAATGACACCCACCAGCATGTCCAGTTCTACCGCGTGATTGAAAGACAGTGCAGAGAGTTTTTTTTCCAGCATTCCAAGTCGACCGTCGATAGCAGAGCTGATTGCCAGCGGCAGCACACGATTGTCATCGTTAATCTCCAACCGGTCAATGTAATCGTTCACGGCCTTCTCAATAAAGTCATTCAGGCTGTTGCAGTTGTCGGCTTTGTACCATTGCTCGATTCTCTGCCTGGTTTCATCGGACGGCCTAAATGTGAGTCTACTTTTGGTTGTTTTGTTTTCACCCATGGTTTTTCCTCCAATCTTGGTAAGATGCCGCCGAAAAGCCTGCAACCATCGGCGGTTTGGGGAAAGCAGACGCCAGGTCGGGTTTTCAAGCCTCAACAAGACGCCAGCTTTGTCCCCGTGAAACTGCCCGCACTGCGGGCAGTTGTGCCTGCGCCGACGGCGATTAAGACGCCGGTGCTTTATCCTGCTTCCTCGTTCGTCCTCGGAAGTTGCTCAAAAGCAGCCCAATTTCGGGCGGTTTTCGGCACCCCTATCCACGCCCTACCGCATCTGAAAAAGCGGACACGACGGCGCACAACGGGCGACACGGGGCTTGTTCGTAGGTCTATGATGATGGGAAACGGCGGCGTAATTTGCAGGAGTTTTTCAGCTCGCCGTTCGATTTCTTCGTAGTTCATCGGTGCTTCAGAACGCAGTGCTTCATCCACCAGTGCGGCATACACGGTGTTGACGATTTCTCTACACCGTTCTGCATATGCTTGTTCATGTTTGCTCAGAGTGCACCGTTTTTTATCTGCGAGGTACATTCTGAACTGGTCGATGTCGCGGAGCGGCGTGTCGAAGACGGTGTTCCAGAACTTTGCGACGTACTCCAGATACGCACCTGTGCGTTTGAGATTGAGCATCGGATTGCGGTCGATCCAACTGTTGATGATGTTACGCTCCAATCTGATCACCGCCTTCCATGGATACTGTTGCCGGACGGAACTCTACACCTTTCTTCTCTGCCAGTGTCTGCGCTTTTTGAATCGCCGCGGTACGCTGGAGTTTGAGCATCTGCCGTTCATGATAGAGGTCGATGGCATTCTGGATCGGCAGGATGGTGTACTTGAGACAGCCGTTGCGTTTGAGCCCTTCTTTGGTAACGATCTCTGTGCGCTCAGTACGGATGAGACCGTGTTCCTCCAGTGCTGCGACGTATTTGGCAACCGTGTTCACAGAGAGACCGAGCTTTCTGGCGATGGTCGGATAACTTGCGAGGCACTGGTAGGTACGTCGGTTTTCAATACGCATCAGGTATGCGTAGATATCAATTTCGATGTGGTGCAGTTCCAGATCGAAGACTGCATTGGGGACCGGGAAATAATTACTGACCGAGTCCTTTTTCACATAGGGAGTGTTGATCATTCCTGCACCCCCTTCGTGTGTGCGGAGATCCACTTCCGCAGTTCTTCTTTCGGAACGACAATGCGTTTGCCGATCCGCAGAGAGGGAAAATCATCTTCCTGGATGAGTTCGTAGATGGTGGAGTCCGAGACTCCCATGAGATCGACGAGTTGCTTCACACTCAGCAGCAGAGGCAGTTCGTCATAGCTGGTATAAATACTTTTCTTCAAATGGTGGGTTACCTCCTGTGTAGCTTAGTTGGTTAGAGCGTATTCAGTTTTTATGTGGCTGCGCGAATCTTGGGTATCACCTCCAATCGTGTTGCGCGTGATGACAACGAGTTTGTTGTCCAAATAGTTTTTATCACCCCTTTCGAATTTGCTTTGCCGTGCACCGTGTTCATGTTCCTACAGGGAAGCCTTGCGTGACTCCGATGCGTTTTCTTCTCTGTTGGTGCGCTCGTCTTTGCAGAGTCGTGGCGGCACTTCGCCCAGAGAGTATGAACAGCGGTGACGGGTATTCAGTTTTCAAGGTGCAATTTACAGATAACAAAAATTTCTGTTGACACAGCGCTTTTTATGGTTTAGACTAATGTCAGAGAAATAGTTTTATCTGTCTATTTCGGTTACACTATAACATTGCCATAACTGTTTGTCAAGACTGATAGAAATATATTTTTGGAATTAGTCTAATTACAAGGAGCGACTACGATGTCCAACTTTATGTTCAAGACCTATATCGCTGAAGGCAGAGAGTACTATGAGTACACTGCCGATGGAGAGCAGACCATAAAAAAAGACTTCCCGTTTCCAGAAAGTCTGATGAGCTTACTGTATATGGATATCTGGGAGATTGAACCAATTACGAAGAAGATGGAGAAGGCTCTGCGTACTTTTTATCAGTCCAAGGAGCAGACTGATCTGCATGATGTTGTGACGGGACTGAATGAGCTGGCTCCCAAGCACGTCTACTTTGAACTGCTGCGTTTGAGTTGGTTGGAGAAACTGGACGCTGTGGACAGCACCGCACCCAGAGACTATCAGGACTTGCTTCCCCACAAGAAGATTTCTCATCTCTGTAGCAACATCGATACCATGCAGAAGCAGATCAAGGGGTTGATTGCACGGGCGTTGGATGTAGACGGCGAGAAGAAATCCGTGTCCGAGAAGATGGTGGAGTACTACAACGCAGAGGGCAACGATACTTTGAACACCTTTCAGTTCCAGCCACAACCCATGAGCTTTGAGGTCATCGACAGAAAGGTGTTTGCCGAGGTGCTCTATCCCAATGACATTTATGACCTCATGGACTTTCATGCTCGCGAGTGTGTGAAGCGTGAGATCAAGATGCGTGTATGCAAGAACTGCCTGCGCTACTTTGCTGTGACCAGAAAGGCCAGCACCGAGTACTGCGACCGTGTCTGCGACAGCAAGGGCCGCACCTGCCGGGAGATCGGTGCTATCAATACCTGGACACAGAGCAAGCGTGATGATGAGGTATTCAAGGAATACCGCAGAGAGTACAAGAAACGCTTCGCCCGCATCAATGCCGGCAAGCTGACCAAAAGTGCTTTCTATGCATGGAGCGAAGAAGCCAGACGGAAGAAGGAGGATTGCGACAGCAGCGTGATCACCGCCGAGGAGTTCTCCCAGTGGCTGAAGGAGTCATAAGAAAAAAGAGCAGAGGTCAAGCTGTGGAGCTTGGCCCTCTGCTTTTTCTTTGATTATAGCATGCAAAACAATGAGATTAAACTTATCATACAAGAGCTGTGATAATCAGTACAACACCAATTACGATGCAAATGCCACCCCATACTCTGATAATGAGTTTCATTTTATAACATTTAATAATTTCTCCGGAATCCTTGGACTTTTAAGTTTCATAAAAAATTCCGGAAATGCAATCATCAAAACTGCAACGATTGTAACTATAATGCCTGCAACCAACATAACGAGATCTCCTTAGTTATTTATCTTCTTTATCCTTGTCCTCTTTGCTCTTAATTTGAACGTGATATACCAAGGTAAAGGAGTGTTGAACCAATGCATATCCAAAGACCACCCAAATATCGGCTGTTTTCACCTTCAAAGTTTACAATTGCAGATACGTAGGATAATATTGCTGCCACATAGTACAGTGCAGCAGTAATTTTGTGTTTCTTCATTTTATACCTCTGCCAAATCCTGATTCCCTCAATCCTTCTGATATTCCAGAATGTCTCCGGCTTCGCACTGAAGAACCTCGCAGATCGCTGCAAGGGTGGCAAAGCGAATAGCCGTTACTTTGTTGTTTTTGATTTTGGAAAGGTTGACATTGGAGATACCTACGCGCTCTGCAAGCTCGTTTAAGGACATTTTTCTCTCAACCATCATTCTATCCAAACGGAGTACTATTTTACCCATAGCGACCTCCTTACAGCAAACCGTCTACATCTTTTTCAAGCTCAGCACCGTGAACAAAGAATTGTGTCAGACAGAGAACGATGATACCCATAAAGATGCCTGCCGTATCAACGCTAAGCTCGGCTGTTTCCACACCGGTTACCAAGCGAATAATTACGCTCATAATGAACCCAATTACGGGAACGGCAATGGAAAAAATACCGATCTCACGCATCATGCGAATGTTGTCCTTTTGGAATGGAGTGGCATTTTCTGACTTCTTAAAGATAAGATGCAGATTGCGAAATACCATAGCCATAACTGCAAGGATGATAACTGCACCAATGCCAAAGAGCATAAACGTCAACATATCAGTGTTGCCATCGGTAACGGGAGCATTGACCTCAAAGCCATAAACCTTCAGTTCTGCACCGCAACAATCCTTTGCATCGAAGCCGACAAAATATTTTACCCAATCGGGTGCTACGGCAGAACAAACAGTGGCCGCCGTTATTAAAGCTGCACCAACCCAATGGAATACCTCTAAAATCTTTGTAATAACCTTTCCGAGTTTATTAAGACCTTTCATTACTCATACCTCCTGAGTGATTTGTTGGCATAAGTATAGCACAATCCTTAATGTTTGTCAATGG
>JAGBBD010000042.1 GCA_017938625.1 Oscillospiraceae bacterium
GATTTGAGTTCTTTTTTCTCCGGCATTGGGTCGCCCGGATACACTTGGCAGCCGAAAACTTCTTGGGAAATATCGTAGATTTTCATTACTTATTCTCCGTCAAATTCTTATTTATCGTTCAGTTTACTTTATCATATTTTTCGGCCTGCATCAATACTTAGTGAAACTGCCAAAGATGTAACCCGTCAGTCCAAAAGTAAATTGGGACCAAAATTTGTTGCAGTTGGCAATTTGCCGTAATTGTGGTACTATAGAAGTATCCTTTGAGATGGGAGGCATGATTTATGCCGGTATTGGAGAAACTCAGTCCCAAGAATGTTATGGGCTTTTTTGAGGAGCTTTCCGCCATTCCTCACGGCTCCGGCAACACAAAAGCTATCAGTGACTACTGCGTCCGCTTTGCACAGGCGCGTGGTCTGCAGTATCAGCAAGATGAAGTCAACAATGTTGTGATCATAAAAGAAGCGACCCAAGGCTATGAGGATGACCCTGCTGTTATTTTGCAGGGTCATCTGGATATGGTCTGTGAAAAAGATCCCGGCTGCTCCATCGATATGGAGACAGAAGGGCTGCGCCTTGCCACAGACGGTCAGTGGATCTGGGCAGAGGGCACGACCCTTGGAGGTGATGACGGTATTGCCGTAGCCATGGCGCTGGCTCTGCTGGATTCCAACGACCTGCCTCATCCTCGGTTGGAAGTGGTGCTGACGGTGGATGAAGAGATCGGACTCCTTGGCGCTGCCGCTTTGCAAACAGATCTTCTGCAGGGAAGGCTTATGATAAATGTGGATTCCGAGGTGGAAGGCATTTTGACTATTTCCTGCGCAGGCGGTGTAAGAGCCAATTGCCATGTGCCTGTGGAATGGGATCTTACGGCAGGAATGCTCTGCCGTTTGAGCATCACCGGTCTGACCGGAGGACATTCCGGCATCAAGATCATAAATGGAAGCGCAAATGCCAATGTACTGATGGGTCGTTTGCTGTATGGACTTTCCCATGAAATGGCGCTCCGGTTGGTGTCCTTGTCCGGCGGTATGGCGGATAATGCCATTGCCGCTGCCTGCGAAGCGACTGTGATGATCTCTGAGGAAGAGGTAGAGCGCTTCCGCGGCTTGACGGCATCCTATGCCGAGGTGTTCCGCAGCGAATTCCGTGCCACCGATCCCAATATGCAGATCGAGTGCGTGGTGGATGATCCTGCGGAAGTTCAGACTCTGACCCTTGCGGCAACTGCCAGAGTGACTTCGGTAATGATGCTGCTGCCCAATGGTGTGCAGACCATGAGTGCCCATATCCCGGGACTGGTGCAGACCTCTTTGAATATGGGTATTGCTCGTTTGCAGGAGCACGCTGCTGTCATCAGCTTCTCGGTCAGAAGCAGCATTGCTACAGAAAAGGCATTGCTCTGCAATAAGATCGACTGCCTGTCCACGGTGCTGGGCGGCGAGACCACCTATTCCGGTGACTATCCCGGCTGGGCATATAATCCCGACAGTAAGCTTCGTGACCTTGTGGCGGATGTTTATGAAAAGCAGACCGGGAAGAAGGCAGTGATCGAAGCTATCCATGCAGGATTGGAATGTGGTATCTTTGCAGGCAAGCTGCCGGGGCTGGATTGTGTGTCCATTGGACCGGATATGGAGAATATCCACTCTCCGCGGGAACGTCTGAACGTGGCATCGGCAGAGCGCACATGGAATCTTATCTGCGAAGTTCTGGCAAGAGCGAAGGAATTGTAATATGACAAAAGAAGCATTTCGTAACCTTGGCACGATCATCCTCGACGGTGCCACCGGCTCTAACTTGATGAAAGCCGGTATGCCCAGGGGCGTCTGTGCAGAAAAATGGATTCTGGATAATCCCCATGCCATTGTGTCGCTGCAGAAGGCATATGCCCAAAGCGGCAGCCATGTGGTCTATGCACCCACTTTTACGGCAAGCGCGCCTTACCTTGCTCAGCATGGTCTGGACGATCAGCTGGAAGAGATCAACCGCGACCTTGTTGCGCTGACCAGAAGTGCCGTAGGGGAGCAGGTGCTGGTGGCAGGCGATATGACCACCGTGGGAAAGCCGGATCTTTCCTACGAGTATCTGTTGGAGGTCTATACCCGGCAGGCAAATGCCCTTCGCGATGCAGGGGTGGATCTGTATGTGATCGAGACCATGATGGGGCTGGAAGAGACCATGGCAGCGCTGGAAGCCTGCACCATGGCGGCAGATCTGCCTGTTATGTGTTCCTTCTCCGTGACTGCCGATGGTATGCTCTATTTTGGCGGCAGCATTTATGATGCAGCTCCGCAGCTGGAGGGCTTCGGTGCAGATGCTGTGGGCATCAACTGTTCCTGCGGCCCCGATCAGATGGCGGCGGTTGTGCGCACCTTGGCGCAGAGTCTTCATATTCCTGTGATCGCCAAACCCAATGCCGGTATGCCTGCCATTGATGATCTGGGCAACGCGGTCTATTCCATGGGTGCAGAGGAATTTGCCCAAGGTATGCTGGAACTGAAGGCGGCAGGCGCATCAGTCCTTGGCGGCTGCTGCGGCACAGATCCAAGCTATATCCGTGCCTTGACGGAGAAACTCAGATGAGAGCGCGGCTTCTGCAGCTGCAGGATCCAAGCTATCGTGATTTTCAAAGCAAGCTCATTCCCAATGTGGACAAAGACACCATCATCGGTGTCCGTGCTCCTCAGCTTCGTGCCCTTGCAAAGTCCTTGTCTCTGCGGGATCTGGGCGATCTTCCGCATTCCTGTTTTGAAGAAAACAATTTGCATGCCTATGTGATCAACGCTCTGAAAGACTTTGAGACCTGTGTAAAAGAACTGGAGCGGTTTTTGCCTTTTGTAGATAACTGGGCGACCTGTGACAGTCTGCGCCCCAAGTGCATCAAAAGAGAAAAAGAAGCATTTTTGCCTTATATCCGCCGTTGGCTCACATCAGATCATGCCTATACGGTGCGCTTCGCCATAGAAATGCTCATGATATGGTATCTGGACGAGGACTTCTGCGAGGAATATCCAAAACTGATATCGGAAATTTACAGTAATGATTATTATGTAAACATGATGATAGCATGGTACTTTGCAACCGCACTTGTCGGGCAGTATGATGCTGTCATCGGATATTTGCAGCAGGATAAGCTGCCTGTGTGGGTACATAACAAAACCATTCAGAAAGCGGTGGAAAGCTACCGCATTACAAAGGAACAAAAGGCATATCTTCGTACATTGAGAAAGAAGGCTTGACATGAAAAACAAAAATCGGATCCTCTGGGGTTGTGTGCTGGTGGTTCTGGGTGTCCTGCTTGGACTCAGAGCCTTTGGCATAGATGTGAATATTTTCTTTGAAGGCTGGTGGACGTTGTTTATTATCGTGCCCTGTGCTATTGGTCTGTTCCGTGACCGTGACAAGACATGGGATGTTCTGGGCATTGTGATCGGTGTGTGTCTGCTTCTGGCATCTTGGGATATTTTGAGTTTTGACCTTTTGTGGAAATGTGCCCTTCCTGTGGTGATCATCGCCTTGGGACTGAAAATGGTCTTTGGTGGTCTGTTTGGCGGCAGGAAGCAGTCTGAGAACGACCCGGAAGAATAAAATGAAAGCTATCCGCAGATGCGGATAGCTTTTTTAGCGTTAATAAGGAAGCAGATACTTTTGGGCAGGTGTTTTCATAAGCAGGAAACCGACGAGCAGCACCAAAATGCAGTCCGGCAGCATATACGCGCCATTGTAAAGGGCGGAGTAGATCCATGGGGAAGTCATGGTCATGCCGAAAAATTCCGGGGGCATATATTCTGCCCAGATGGTCGCACCGACCACATAGTGGACAGCAAAGCGGAGCACACTGCCTGTCACAGAGCCGATATAGAAGTTTTTGCAAAGACCTGCAAAGCCAAGCACCATATAAGCCAACAAAAAGTCACCGATGATGCTCTGCCATCCGATGGCGATGCCGCCTTCAAACAGCATCTGCAGAACTGCATGGGCGGTGCTGACTACCATGCCGGGACCAAAGCCCCATCTGGCGCAGTAAAGGAAGATGGGCAGCATGGCAAGATCGATGGAGCCGCCCCAGGGCATTTTGTAAAGGGGCAGGAAGCTGAGGATCTGGGCAATGGCGATCATCAGCGCACCTTCGCAGAGTCTTGCGATGGCGGAACGGGATGTGTACATATTACGACCTCCAAAGAAAAATACCGCACGACCCAACGGTAGTGCGGTACGAAGCAGGTGCAATGTCCTGTAAAACAGCTTCCTACGCCGGCATTACCCGGATCAGGTCAAGGGACACGGCAGGGTGCTACCTGTCGATCTCAGCCGGAGTTACATCCAGCGCCCCTGTGTTCGGTTGTACGGTTCAGTCAAAGTATAACGCTGTGCGGAATGAATGTCAAGTGGTATGGAAAATACCGGCTCTGGCAAAAGAAAGATAGTCGTTTCCGCAGATGATAATGTGATCTGCAAGGATGATGTTCATAGGCTTCAGCATATTGCGCAGCAGGGAGGTTGCGTTGTAATCTTCTTTGGAGGGCGTCAGATCGCCGCCGGGATGATTGTGAGAAAGGATGACCGACACAGCACCGGAGTCGATGGCGAGCTTGGCAACCTTTTTCAGAGGAATCTCGGAGGAAATGGCATCGCCTGCAGCGACCTCACGGCAGCAGATGGGCCTGCATTTGGCATCCAGACACAGCAGGAACACGTGCTCCTCTCTGGCACCGAAAAAGTACGGGATCAGATAATGGGCGCAGATGTCAACGGTGTTGAGGGTGGACAGCTCCTGCGCTTGAGAAATGAGATATTCTCTGCATAAAGGTTTGATCAGCTGCAGCAGCGTTGCGGTCTGTTTGCCGACGCCATCCACCTGCAGAAGCTCTTGAAAGGATGCATCCATGATCCCTGCCAGAGAGCCAAATCTATGTACCAGTTCATGGGCGAGGGGATTGGTATCGCGCCTGCCTATGGCGTAGAACAGAAGAAGCTCCACGATCTCGTGGTCTTCAAAGCTGTCAAGTCCGTATGTCAGAAACCGCTCACGCAATCTGTCGCGGTGACCGTCGTGTACGCCCATAGTAATACTTCCTGTCTGTTTATTTCAAGAATAGCTTTTCGAAATTGCCAAATAAGATGGTCTTGTTGGTGCTTTCATCCAACCCGAGCTGCAGAAAACGCTGCAGTTCTTCTTTGGGAGTCCACATGGGGAAATCCGAGCCAAAGAGGAATCGGTGTGGCCCCATTTTATCCAAAAGATCCAGCGCACGCTCCTTGCCAAGGAACATCAAACTGCTGGAGGTGTCGTAATACACATTCTCCGGCAGCACATGAGCCGCAGCGCGATCCCATGCCTGCCAGCCACCGAAGTGGGCAGCGATAGCTGTGAGATCCGGGACTTGCCGGATCAGATTGGTCAGCCGCTCCGGGGCGGAAAAGTCATAGCGGTTATCACCCATATGAAACAGAACGGGCAATCCGGCTTTTGCGATAGCGCGATACATTTCCACAGCCTTTGGCTCATCGATGTTGACCTTCTGAAAATCCGGATGGATCTTCACACCGTGGATACCCAGCGCGATCAACTGCTCCAGAGCCGGCTCCCAGCGATCCATTCCGGGGAACAGGCTGCCAAAACCGATCATATTCGGTGTACTTTCAACGGAAGCGGCAACAAAGCTGTTCAGATGGTCTACCTGCTCCGGGCAGGTGGCTGCGGAACAAGCGGCAAAGAACTCGATATCCGCCTGTGCTTCCGCTTGGGTCAGAACGCTGACAGAGGCGGTGTGATGAATATCTACATTGTAAAACTCACCGATGGCGGTGGAAGCTTTCTGTGCGATTTTATCGGGGAAAATATGTGTATGAACGTCTGCAACGCGCATGAGATGATTCCTTCTTTCTGCGGTGCATTGTAACACAAAATGAAAGCGCTGGCAACCGTGAAAGCGAATTTCTTTCCTTGCACCGGAGTGCTCTTGTATGGTAGGATAAAAAGACTACAGCATAGGAGAGATAGTATGTTGCAGATCCTTTATCGAGATTCTCATCTGGTCGTGTGTGTCAAGCCCTCCGATGTTCTTTCGCAGGATGGTGGAGCGGGCAGTATGCCTGCCATGCTGAAGCAGGAACTTGGTGCAAAAGAGGTCTATCCTGTCCACCGTCTGGACAAAGCAGTAGGAGGCGTCATGGTCTATGCGCTGACGGCAGAGGCTGCGGCGGCATTGAGTCGTGCCGTACAGGAACGCACTTTGGAAAAGAGATACCTTGCCGTGCTGCGCGGGGTTCCCGCAGAACTGCAGGGGGAACTGGAAGATCTGCTGTTTCACGATAAAACAAAAAACAAGACCTACGTGGTAAACAGACAGCGCAAAGGTGTGAAAGAAGCGAAATTGTCCTATACCGTTTTGCAGCAAGAGGATGGCAGCACACTGGTGCTTGTTCGCCTGTTTACAGGTCGTACCCATCAGATTCGTGTGCAGTTTGCTTCTCGAAAGCTGCCGCTTGCAGGTGACGGACGATATGGCGGAAAGACTTCAGGCTCTTTGGGGCTGTGGTCTTACGGATTATCGTTTCCCCATCCGAAGACCGGAAAACGGCTGACCTTCTGTCACAGACCGCCGCAGGATGCGCCGTGGGATCGTTTTTCCGAAAAACACTTGCAAACAGACCCTGTTTGGTAGTATGATACAAAAACTGACATTCAATTTGCGGCAGAGTGCTGCAGGAAACGAGGTTCCATGAGTAAGATCGAACGCGAAAACAAAATGGGCGTCATGCCTGTGGGAAGACTTCTTGCCAATATGGCGATTCCTATGATGATCTCCATGCTGGTGCAGGCTTTTTATAATGTGGTGGACAGCATTTTTGTCGCAAGAGTGAGCGAAGATGCGCTGACAGCCGTATCTCTGGCATTCCCGCTGCAGAACTTGTGCATCGCGGTGGGAAGCGGTACGGCAGTCGGTATGAATGCCGTGCTTTCCCGCTCTTTGGGAGAGAAGAAAAAGGATATGGTGGACAAAGCTGCCAACACAGGTATCTTTCTTTTTCTGTGCAGCTATCTCGTCTTTGCGCTGATCGGTATCTTTGTATCGGGCCCTTTCTTCCGCCTTCAGACCGATGATGCCCAGATCGTCAAGTTCGGCACAGATTATGCGTGGATCTGTCTGACCTTCTCTTTCGGTATCTTTGGTCAGTTCTGCTTTGAGCGTCTGCTCCAGTCCACGGGTAAAACGGGACTTGCCATGCTCACTCAGCTCATCGGCGCAGTGATCAATATTATCCTTGACCCCATTTTGATCTTTGGACTGTTCGGTTTGCCCCGTATGGAAGTGGCAGGCGCTGCCATTGCCACGGTCATCGGTCAGATCGTTGCGGCGACTGTGGCGATCATTTTGAATGTGACCCGTAATCCGGAGGTTTCTATCCGTCTGTCTTTGATTCGTTGGAACAGGGATGTGGCAGCGGAGATCTACCGTGTGGGTCTGCCTTCTATCGTCATGCAGTCTATCGGCTCTGTTATGACCTTTGGTCTGAATAAGATCTTGATCGTATTCAGCACCACGGCAACCGCTGTCTTTGGCGCCTACTTCAAACTGCAGAGCTTTGTTTTCATGCCCATTTTCGGTCTGAACAATGGCATGGTGCCCATCATCGCCTACAACTATGGTGCGGCAAAACCGGAACGCGTCAAAAAGACCGTTCTTCTGACCATCATCACCGCTGTGTGCATCATGGGTGTTGGCACGCTGCTTCTGGAGCTTTTTCCTGCACAGCTTCTGCTGTTCTTTGATGCATCCGAGCATATGCTTGAGATCGGTATTCCGGCACTGCGCATCATTGCGAGCCATTTCCTGTTGGCAGGCTTCTGCATCATTGCAGGTTCTGTGTGTCAGGCGATCGGCAACCCCTTGTACAGCCTGATCACCTCTGTTTGCCGTCAGCTGGTAGTGTTGCTGCCTGCCGCGTGGCTGTTGGCGCAGACCGGTATTTTGCAGTTGGTGTGGCTGGCATTCCCCATTGCGGAATTGGTCTCCCTGCTGATGTCTGCCGTCTTCCTGTCCAAAACCATGAAGAAAGCCCATGCATCTATGGCAGCAAGAGCTTCCCGATAACAAAAAATGCGTACCGCCGTGCGGTACGCATTTTTTATCTGCTGCATACAATGGTGCAGGAGGTGGTTGTGTGCTGATCGAGATCTTGATCGCGTGTTTCTTCGTCTTGCTGCTTGGATTTGTTTTTTGGGGACTGTTTGGACTTTTGCTGCTGCCTGTATTTGGAAAAAATATGGTGACCTTTTGCTTTTCACAAGATGCCGGCAGTGAGCTGGAGCAGCGTGTGCGTGCTTATGGCTGGCTGCGTGAAAACAAGCGCAGAGGCGGCAGATTTGTGATCGTGGACTGTGGTTTATCGGAGAAGGGGCTTCTGACAGCACAGCATCTGCGCAGAAAATATACCTGGGTGGACTACTGTCCCAACGAAGCCATGGAAGATTATGTGCATGTGCTGCATCACTGTCTTGAAAATGGGGAGGAATTGTAGTACAATAATTCCATTATCAAAATGGAGAAGTATGCGATGGAACTGGAACTGCTCTATGGCACAGTCAGTGCCATTGTTTTCCAAAATCCCGAAAACGGTTATACAGTCCTGCGTCTGCGCTCTCAGGACGGCGAACTCGTGACGGTGGTCGGCTCCATGCCTTTGACCATTGTGGGCGAACGCCTGTCCATCACAGGCCGGTGGATCGCCCATGCCACCTACGGTCGCCAGTTTGAGGCGCAGGTGCTGGAGCGTCTGATGCCGGAGACGACGGATGAAATCCTTGCATATCTTTCTTCCCGTGCCATCAAGGGCGTTGGTGAAAAGACGGCCCTTCGCATTGTCACGGCCTTTGGTGAACGCAGCTTGGATGTGATTGAAAATGAACCGGAAAAGCTGACGCAAATCTCCGGCATTTCTTCGTCTAAAGCAAAAGAGATCTCCGAAAGCTTCAAACGCCAGGTGGGCATGCGGCGGCTCATTGAGTTTCTTGCTGCCCACCATCTGCCTGTGGGGCTTGCTATGCGGCTGTATCGCGCTTACGGCGAATTTGCTGTAGATGCCCTGCAGGATGACCCATATATGCTGACGCTTCCGTATTTTGGCGCAGACTTTGCCGTGGTGGATGCCTTTGCTCTGTCACTGGAGGTGGATGCCGATGATGAGCGCCGTGTGGAAGCCGGCATCATTTTTGAATTGACCTTCAACCAAAGCAACGGGCATACGTTTATCCCAAGGGACAAGCTGGCAGATGCGACTGCCGTGCTTTTGAATTTAGAGTCCCAGACCATATTGGAAGGCATTGACCGTCTTGCGGAAACAGATCGCCTTGTGATCAAGTCTGTGGCAGGGCTGCAGGCTTGTTATGTGCCGGAATTGTTTGAAGCCGAAGAAAATATCGCATCCTGTGTCCTTTGCATGGCGAAAGCAGATGCGGCGGCTCCTAAAAATCTGGACAGGCTGGTGGAGCAGATACAGGCAGAAACAGAGATCTGCTATGCCGAAAAGCAGCTGGAAGCCATCCGTACCGCAGCCGAGCGGCAGATCGTCATCGTCACAGGCGGCCCAGGTACGGGAAAGACTACGACCATGGCAGGTATTTTGCGCCTGTTTGATAAAATGAAGCTCAAGACATTGCTGACTGCGCCCACGGGCAGGGCGGCAAAACGTCTTTCCGAATGTACCGGGCGGGAAGCGTCCACGATCCACCGTCTGCTGGGAGCTCAGTTTGACGCGGAAACAGACAGCGTATGCTTCTATCACGACGAGCAGCTTCCTCTGGAAGCCGATGCTATGGTGGTGGACGAGACCTCCATGGTGGATGTTCTTCTGATGCAGTCTCTGATCAAAGCCCTGCCGCCCAAATGCAGATTGATTCTTGTGGGCGATCCGGATCAGCTGCCTTCTGTGGGCCCGGGAAATCTGTTCTCCGATCTGATCAGAAGTGAGATCATTCCCACTGTCCGTCTGACAGAGATCTTCCGCCAGGCACAGGAGAGTCTTATCGTTATGAATGCCCATGCGGTGGATCGCGGTGAACTGCCGGATCTTTCTGTGAAGGACAAGGACTTTTTCTTTATGAAGCGTCACAGCGCAGAGCGTGTTGTGGAGACGATCCGGGAGCTTTGCAGCAAGCGTCTTCCGGAAAACATGGGCATTGATCCGGTCGATATTCAGGTGCTCTCTCCCACGAGAAAGAATGAGACAGGCACCAAAAGTCTCAACCGTGCTCTGCAGGAGGTGCTCAACCCCTCTTTGCCCGGCAAAAAGGAACGCACGGTTGGGGATACGACCTTCCGTGAAGGTGACCGGGTCATGCAGGTCCGCAATAATTATGATATTCTGTGGAAAAGAACGGATGGGCTTGGCTCGGGAGCGGGAGTTTTCAACGGTGATATCGGCAGGATCGTTTCCATCGATCTGCAGGAAGAGATCATGACGGTGGAATTTGATGACCGCCGTGCAGAGTATGACTTTGCCATGCTCTCGGAACTGGAGCTTGCCTATGCCATGACGGTACATAAGAGTCAGGGCAGTGAGTACAGAGCAGTTGTCCTTGCGGCATGGCAGGGGTCGAGATATCTTTTGACAAGAAGTGTCCTGTATACGGCTTTGACCAGAGCCAAGGATCTTCTGGTCATTGTCGGAAATGAGGAAGTCATTGCTGCTATGGTTGCCAACGACCGCAGGACAAGACGCTACAGCGGACTGAAGCTGCGGCTTCGGGAGCAGGACGCATGAGGGTGCTGCTGAGGTGGCTGCTGGATCTTCTGTATCCGCCCAAGTGTATGCTATGTCACCGCCTGCTCGAGAGCAGCGACCAAATGACCTGCGGACGCTGTGATGGGGCTCTGCCGGAGCAGGAGGGTGCCGGGCGCACAGTGCAGTTTTTTGAAGCCTTTGTCACACCGTTTTATTATGAAGGCTACATCAAGGATGCTATCCGCCGCTTGAAGTTCCGTGGCATGCAGACCTATGCGCCGCAGTTTGCCCGGTGGATGGCAGCCAGAGTGCGGAAGGAACTGGAAGGGAAGTACGATCTGATCTCTTGGGTGCCCTGCAGCGGGCGAAGAAAGTGGACAAGAGGGTATGACCAGTCGGAGCTTCTGGCAAGGGCGCTTGCCAAAGAGCTGGGTGCAGATTGCGTACCGACACTCAAAAAGATTCGTCATACAAAAAAGCAATCCAAAATGCCAAGTGCAGGAGCCAGAAAGGCGAATGTGCTGGGCGCATACAAAGCGATCGATCCGAAGAGCGTCTTCGGTAAAAGAATATTGCTGGTGGACGATGTGTTGACCACCGGCGCCACCATGTCTGAATGCGGAAAGACGCTGCAGCTGGCAGGCTCCGGTGCACTTGTCTGCACCGCTGCCGCAACAAGACGAAAAACATGAATGAGCAGGTGAATATCATGCTGAACAGATTTAAAAACTTTAAGCTCTCCAGAGATCTGGGCATCGACCTTGGGACAGCCAATATTCTTGTCTATGCCGACGGAGAAGGCATCGTCCTGCGCGAGCCTGCTGTGGTCGCCATTGATAAAAACACGGGCAAAGTCCTGCAGGTAGGCGCAGCAGCCAGAAATATGCTCGGACGTACACCGGGCAATGTGGTCTCCGTCCGTCCTTTGCGTGATGGTGTGATCTCCGACTATGAGATGACCGAGCGTATGCTGGCGGAGTTCCTCAAGAAGATCATTCGCTACTCTCTGGTCAAGCCCCGTGTGGTTGTCTGCGTGCCCAGCGGCGTGACAGAGGTGGAAGAGCGCGCCGTTATCCAGGCTGCCATGGAAGCCGGTGCGCGTCGTGTCTATCTGATCGAAGAGCCCTTCGCTGCAGGTCTTGGCGCAGGTATGGACTTGTCAGGACCCAACGGTCATATGGTAGTGGACATCGGCGGCGGTACTACGGATATTGCTGTACTGAGCCTCAATGATATTGCTGTTTCGTCTTCCATCAAGATCGCAGGCGATACCTTCGATGAGACCATCATCAACTATATGCGCCGCCGTCACGGTCTGCTCATCGGTGTCAATACGGCAGAAGAGATCAAGACTACGATCGGCTGCGTCCTGCCTCGTCCCGAGGAACTGTCCATGACTGCAAAGGGCAGAGATCTGAAGACCGGGCTTCCCAGAAGCGTCACCGTCACGTCCACGGAGTTGATGGAGGTGCTGCAGCGCCCTGCCAGAGCCATTGTGGAGGAAGTGGTGGATGTTCTGGAAATGACAAGTCCCGAGCTTGTGGCGGATATCGATCGCAACGGCATTATCCTCACAGGCGGCGGCAGCCAGATCTGGGGCATTGAGACCATGCTCCATGAACGCACGCAGATCGCCTGTATGGTGGCAGACAGCCCCGATACCTGTGTTGCCATCGGCTGCGGCAAGAGCCTGCAGTGGATCAATTCCATGCAGGAAGGCACCATCAATATCGCCAGAAAGAAGCTGATGAAGGACTAAAAACGACGTCTCTTTTCAGGTGTAAAAATTTTTCGATATTTCGCACGATTTTTCTTGACGATATTCGTTCAATCTGCTATAATGCGTAATTGTGTGGGCGTATGCCCAAATTGCGCTTTGGAGGATGTCTGAAATGCTGGAACAACTGAACACGCAGCGTAAGGTTGTCGGCATCAAACAGCTCCGAAGATCCCTTCAGGAAGGGCGCATCGCCAGGGTTTTTGCAGCAGAGGATGCCGATCCCCGTCTGACAGAGCCTCTGGAAGATCAATGCCGGCAGTCCGGTGTGGAGCTCATCTGGGTCCCCACCATGGCGCAGCTCGGCAAAGCCTGCGGTATTTCCGTGGGTGCATCGGCAGCAGGAATTCTCGCTGCAGCCGAATAATTTCGGTCCCAACGGAATATCTTGGATATTTCGGGATAAAATAAATGCTGCAAGCGCAGCAAACATTTGAGAAAGGAGGAAAACTATGCCTACTTTTAACCAGCTGGTTCGTAAGGGTAGAGAGCAGGTCGCTTACAAGTCCACCGCTCCCGCTCTGCAGAAGGGTATGAACACTCTGAAGAACTGTGCCACCGATCTGTCTTCTCCTCAGAAGAGAGGCGTCTGCACCGCTGTCCGTACCACCACTCCCAAGAAGCCCAACTCCGCTCTGCGTAAGATCGCCCGTGTGCGTCTGACCAACGGCTTTGAGGTTTCCGCTTATATCCCCGGTGTCGGCCACAACCTGCAGGAGCACTCCGTCGTGCTGATCAGAGGCGGCCGTGTCAAGGACCTTCCCGGTGTGCGTTATCACATCATCCGTGGTACTCTTGATACTCAGGGCGTCCAGGGCCGTATGCAGGCTCGCTCCAAGTACGGTGCAAAGAGACCCAAGGCAGGCAAGAAGTAATTCTTGACCGAACCGAAATTTTGAATTTCCCAATGCCTTATCGCAAGGCAGCGCCTTGCTGAGTGGTTTGATATAGATAAACCTCTTGGCCAGGCACCAACGAAAGAAAACACTTTCGAAGTACCTATGAAATCATTTTATGAAGGAGGGAAGCGAAGTGCCCAGAAGAGGTAATGTTCCCAAAAGAGAAGTGTTGCCGGATCCTATGTATAATTCCGTGCTGGTCACCAAGCTCGTCAACAGCATCATGCTGGATGGCAAGAAGGGTGTTGCACAGAAGATCGTTTACGGCGCATTTGAAATCGTAGAAGAGAAGACCGGCAAGAACGGTCTGGAAGCTTTCACCCAGGCTATGGAAAACATCATGCCCACTGTGGAAGTCAAGACCCGTCGTGTCGGCGGCGCCAACTATCAGGTGCCTATCGAAGTCCGTCCCGACCGCCGTCAGACTCTGGGTCTGCGCTGGCTGACCGAATACAGCCGTAAGCGCAGCGAAAAGACCATGAGAGAGCGTCTGGCAGGCGAGCTGATGGATGCTTGCAACAACACCGGCGCTGCTGTTAAGAAGCGCGAAGACACTCACAAAATGGCAGAAGCCAACAAGGCTTTCTCTCATTTCCGCTGGTAAAGAAAAAGGAGCTAAGTTATGCCTAGACAGTATTCCCTTGAGAACACCAGAAATATTGGCATCATGGCTCATATCGATGCTGGCAAGACCACTACGTCGGAACGTATCCTTTACTACACCGGCGTGAACTACAAGATCGGTGAGACCCACGACGGCACCGCCACCATGGACTGGATGGCACAGGAGCAGGAGCGTGGTATCACCATTACTTCCGCAGCAACCACTTGCTTCTGGAAGGGTCACCGCATCAACCTGATCGACACTCCCGGACACGTGGACTTCACTGTTGAAGTCGAGCGCTCTCTGCGTGTGTTGGACGGTTCTGTTACCGTTCTGTGCGCAAAGGGCGGTGTTGAGCCCCAGACCGAAACCGTCTGGCGCCAGGCTGACAAGTACCATGTCCCCCGTATGGTGTACGTCAACAAGATGGACATTATGGGTGCAAACTTCTATAATGTTCTGAACATGATGCATGAACGTCTGAAGTGCAATGCAGTTCCCGTTCAGCTGCCCATCGGCTCCGAAGCCGACTTCAAGGGTGTCATCGACCTGATCAAGATGAAGGCTATCGTCTTCTATGATGATCTGGGCAAGGATGCCCGTGAGGAAGAGATCCCTGCCGATATGGCAGATCTGGCAGCCGAGTACCGTGAAAAACTCATGGATGCCGTGTCCGAAGAGGACGAAGAGATCATGATGCTCTATCTGGAGGGCGAGGATGTCCCCGAAGAGCTGATCCTGCGTGCTCTGCGCAAGGGCACCATCGGTGTTCGCATGGTTCCCGTGTGCTGCGGTACTTCCTACAAGAACAAGGGCGTTATCCAGCTGCTGGATAACATCGTGGCTTTCATGCCCTCTCCCGTGGATGTGCCTGCCATTACCGGCACCACTCTCGACGGCGAAGAGGACAAGCGTGAGTCCGATGACAACGCTCCGTTCTCTGCACTTGCGTTCAAGATCGCAACCGATCCTTACGTTGGTAAGCTGTGTTTCTTCCGCGTCTATTCCGGTACTCTGACCTCCGGTTCTACGGTGCTCAACGCATCCAAGAACAACCGCGAGCGTATGGGCCGTATCCTGCGGATGCACGCCAACCATCGTGAAGACATCGATATGGTCTATTCCGGCGATATCGCTGCAGCTGTTGGTCTGAAGAATACCACCACCGGCGATACTCTGTGCGATATGGACCATCCCATTATCCTTGAGAGCATGGAATTCCCCGAGCCTGTTATCCGTGTTGCCATCGAGCCCAAGACCAAAGCAGGTCAGGAGAAGATGGGCATTGCACTGATGAAGCTGGCAGAAGAGGATCCCACGTTCCGCACCTACACGGACGAAGAGACCGGTCAGACCATTATCGCCGGTATGGGCGAGCTCCATCTGGAGATCATTGTCGACCGTCTGCTGCGTGAGTTCAAGGTGGAAGCCAATGTCGGCGCACCTCAGGTCGCCTACAAGGAAACCATCCGCAAGAGCGTCGAGCAGGATACCAAGTATGCTCGTCAGTCCGGCGGTAAGGGTCAGTACGGTCACGTCAAGATCCGCGTGGAACCCAACGAGTCCGGTAAGGGCTATGAGTTCATCAATGCTGTGGTCGGCGGCGCCGTGCCTAAGGAATATATCCCCGCTGTCGATGCCGGTATTCAGGGCGCAATGGAAGCCGGTGTTATGGCCGGTTACCCCGTTGTGGACGTGAAGGTCACCCTGTTCGACGGTTCCTATCACGAGGTCGACTCCTCCGAAATGGCATTTAAGATCGCCGGTTCCATGGCGTTCAAGGAAGCCTGCCGGAAGGCCAAC
>JAGBBD010000043.1 GCA_017938625.1 Oscillospiraceae bacterium
AGTCCACCCTCTTCAACGCCATCACCAATGCAGGCGCAGAAAGCGCCAACTACCCCTTCTGCACCATCGATCCCAATGTGGGCATGGTCACGGTGCCGGACTCCCGTCTGGAGTGGCTGCGCGATGTGCATCAGCCCAAGAAGTTCACACCTGCTGTTATTGAGTTTGTGGACATTGCAGGTCTGGTCAAGGGTGCATCCAAGGGCGAAGGTCTTGGCAACAAGTTCCTGAGCAACATCCGTTCCACCGATGCCATCGTCCACGTGGTTCGCTGCTTTGATGACACCAACATCACTCATGTGGAAGGCTCTACCGATCCTCTGCGTGACATTGAGATCATCAATCTGGAGCTGGTCATGGCGGACATCGAAATGGTGGAGCGCCGCATCGACAAGGCACAGAAGGCTGCCAAGGGCGGCGACAAAAAGTTTGCCAAGGAAGTGACTGTGTTCCAGGGTCTGCTGGAGCATCTGAACGAGGGCAAGCTTGCCCGCACCTATGACTGCGACCCCGTGGATGCCGAGCTGATCGCTACCTCCGATCTTCTGACGTTGAAGAAGACCATCTATGCCGCCAATCTCGGTGAAGGTGAAGTTGCATCCCCCGAAGAGAGCCGTCACTTCAACGCCGTCAAGGAGCTGGCAGCCAAAGAAGGCAGCCAGGTGCTGCCCATCTGCGCCAAGCTGGAGGCAGATATCGCCGAGCTGGACGATCCGGAAGAAAAGGCCATGTTTATGGAAGAGCTGGGCATTGAGCGCTCCGGCCTTGATAATCTGATCCAGTGCAGCTATTCTCTGCTGGGTCTCATCTCCTTCCTGACGGCCGGCAGCGACGAGTGCCGCGCATGGACCATCAAGAATGGTACCAAGGCTCCCCAGGCAGCCGGCAAGATCCACACAGACTTTGAGCGCGGCTTTATCCGCGCCGAGGTCATCTCCTTTGAGGACATGAAGGAATGCGGTACCATGGCCAATGCCAAAGCCAAGGGCTTGGTGCGCAGCGAAGGCAAGGAATATGTCATGAAGGACGGCGACATCGTCAACTTCCTTTTCAACGTGTAAATCAAAACGATCCGAAGGACTTATCCTTCGGATCGTTTTTTATCTTTGTGTGATCTGAGTTACCTCAACAGCAATATCTCCGAAGTGTGCTTTCACATCTTCTGCCGTACTGCAGGAGAAATTCTCATTCACAATAAACGTGCCGTTGGCAGACACCGTGCCGTCCTCGCCGACAACAAACGTAACTGCCGCAGGCGCTGCGTTTTCATAGGTATAAATATAGATCACATCTGTCTTGCACGCTTCACAGACAAATGTCTTGCCTGCTGTGCAAATGCTGGTTGCCGCCAGAGCGTTCGCACCGGCAGCAGCATTGATCTGCGGAATCAGCGAGCCGATCACCCGATGCTTCAAGACCGCCTGCACTTCTTCCGAAACATCCATGTTTTCCAGTTCTGCAACTGTCGCAAGAACTTCTTCCGACACAGAAACGGCATAGACAGCTTTCGGTGCCCAATGATCCTGGGCACCGATCATATGCACAACAGAACTCACATCCTCATCTGCCGTATACACACCGATGCACTCCTCAGACTGTGCCATTTCTGACAGAAGCTGCACCACATCAAGCCCATGCTCATACAAAGAAGCTTCTCTGCTGCAGGCAGATAAACCCAACAGCAGGATCAATACAAGACCCATTGCCATCCAATTCTTCATAAAGATCATACCTCCATATGATATATGGAACCGATTATAGCACACATCACAAAAACTGTACAGGCACTTCTTTTGTAATGACCAGACCGTTCGGTGTGACGGCACATTCTGCAGCGCGGATGCGGACCCCGTTTTGGGCCACTTGACGCAGGGCCTCGGCGAAGGCAGGGTCTGTGGCAGAGTTTGGCTCAAAATGACGGATATCCGACATTTGAATCACAAACAGCACCCATGCTTCATAGCCTTCCGACGCAGCCTTCTGCAGTTCCAGCAGATGCTTTCTCCCCCGCTCCGTGGGCGCATCGGGAAACCGGGCGATCCCGTCTTGCTCCAAGGTCACGCCCTTGACCTCCACAAAGCCCTTTTTCCCCTGCGCCTCGTAGTACAGGTCAAACCGGGATGTGCCGTAAGTCTTTTCCCCTTTGACAAACTCCGGCACAAAGCCAAGTCCACCTTGGTTTACATAATCATACGCAACTTTATTGGGGATCTGGCTGTCCATGTTGATGAGCCGCTCCCCTTTTTGTACAGCGATCAAAGACCATTTCGTTTTTCGGTTGGGGTCATCGTGATGCTGACACCAGACCTGCGCGCCGGGGACGAGCAGCTCTTTGCATCTGCCTGTATTTTTCACATGGCAGATCTCCTCTTTCCCTGCGATCTGCACATGGGCAATAAATCGATTGGGCCGGGCACAGAATGTGCCCGGCACCATGTTTTTATACAGGATCATTTGGAGGCCTTCAGAGCCTTACGCTCTTCCTTGGTCTTGCAGAAGCGCTCCAGCATGGGAACGTAGAAGATGCAGACCAGGCAGGCAGTGAAGCCGCCATTGTACAGCAGCCAGCCGCCGTGCAGATCGGGCACGCAGACCACAAGGATGTAGTGCATCATACCGGCGATGACACCTGCCAGCCAGCCATACTTGCCGGAGATGGGGCTCATGCCGTTGGCGTAGCACATACCGATCAGAATCGCCTGTGCGTTGATGGCCTTGTTGAAGCCTTCACCTGCAAACAGAGCCTGTGCAGCAAAGCTCATGACCACATAGCCCACCATAATGGGCCAGACATTGCCGGGATGAGAGCCGGACACAGCGGTGCAGACCATGCAAAGAATCAAGCCGAAGGTAACACCGTTGAGGCTGCCGCGCACCAAGGTGTAGTACAGCATCAAAAACAGGCCGAACACACCAATGTTGATCATCGCAACCGCGGGGCCAAACTCGGAAGACAGGTCAGTCTTATGTCCGGAGGACTTGAGCAGAGCGCCGTAGCCCTTGAAAGACCAGCCGTTTTTCCACAGACCGATGACGATGCAAAGGACAAAGAAAACGCCGTAGAAGGTATAGAACACCACAGGCTGAGACTCACCTGCAGAGGCGCCTGCAGGGATCTGCACACCGCGCATGGTGTAGAGAACAGCGCGCAGGAAGAATGCCATCATGCCAAGAGGCAGAGCCGCAGAATACAGGGCGAAGCCCTTATGGGCATTGGGTGCATAGGCGCAGCCGGCAGGAGTAAAGAAGCCGATGACCATACCCACACACAGACCCAGAATCACAGAAGCCAGAGTATATCCATGGATCGCATCGGGGGTGGGATAACGCAGGAACATTTCCGTGACAATGGGAGCAATGCCGGTGGCAAAAAGCATAAAGTTCACATTCTTGCCGAGCTTCTCCTTTTTCACCAGACAATACAGCGCCACACCAAGAGCGCAGGGGATCACATTGAACAAATTCATGCCCCAGAAGCAGAAGCCCATGGTCAGGGCGAATGCAAAGAAGGACAGGGCATTAAAGGGGGCTTCCGGCAGCATATACAGCAGGCAGCAGAACAGGCCTACAATAAAGGCATTGGCAAAGGTCGCGGACACACCGCCGATCTGGAAATAGTCGGTAACGACCTTACAGGGAGTGGTGTAGATCACCTTCAGACCCTCGATCATCTGGGCACGATCCGGGCTGACAAGGGCTGCAACAGCAAACGCCAGAGTCATAAGCCAGAAGACCAGTTTGAGCATTTTGGCTGCAGTAAATTCTTTATTCATTTCTTTCACCTCAAAAAATTACCCCGGGGCATACGTACCCCGGGGTCGTGTACGTTTTTATGCCATGGTACGCTGGGCAGTTTTGGTCGTTTGACCTATTTGGTTTTTAAGCCAGAGTACGCTCGGCTGCTTCGACCACGTGGCCGATGAGAACGGAGGTAGTGACAGAACCGACACCGCCGGGAACGGGAGTGATGGCTTCGACGATGGGCTCAACCTCAGAGTAGACAGCGTCGCCTGCGATGCCGCCCTTGCCGCCCTTGGCATTGATCTTCTCAGCGTCCCAGTTGATGGACACGTCGATGACAATCTGACCGGGACGGACAAAGTCCTTGGTTAGAGAGTTCAGCACACCGGCTGCGGAAACCAGAATGTCGGCCTCACGAGCGATCTCGGCAGTGTTGACAGTCTTGGTGTGGCAGATGGTGACAGTTGCGTTTCTGTCCATGAGCATCATGGCTGCGGGCTTACCGACGACCAGAGATCTGCCGATGACAACAGCCTTCTTGCCCTTGCAGTCGATGCCGTAGTGAGCCAGAATCTCCATGCAGGCCTGAGGAGTGCATGGAGGGAAGCCCAGATCGGAACGGCCTTCGAACACGCCTGCGTTGCTCAGATCGGTCATGCAATCCACGTCCTTGCGGGGATCGAGCTTGTTGCAGATCTCGTTCTGGTCGGCCTTCAGGTGCTTGGGCAGAGGACGGAACATGAGAACGCCATGGATGGAGTCATCAGCATTGATGGCTTCGATCTGAGCGATCAGAGCTTCCTTGGTCACATCCTCGGGCAGGAGGAACTTTTCCACTTCCACACCGATCAGCTCGGCACGAGCGGTAGCGCCCTTTTCATAAGACAGGTCGGAGGGGTTCTCACCGCAGCGGATGATGCCCAGCTTGGGGGTGATGCCTTTTGCCTTCAGTTCTTCGACTTTTGCCTGCAGCTTTGCATTCAAAGCTTCGGTAACTTCTTTACCCAGTAACTGCTTTGCCATTTTATTTTTCTCCTCTCTTATTTGAAGAAACCGGCTTTCACGGTCTCAAAGATCTCGTCTGCCATTGCGCAGTACTTATCCAGCATGCCCAGGCACTTTGCGTTCATTTCTTCTGCCACTTCGCGGTTCTTCAGCGTCTTGGTGTTGATGAACACGTTCAAAGATGCGGCCTGCAGGGCAGCCTTGACGCACACGGCACCGCAGCCTGCGTCGGAAACAGCCAGACGGCTGCCCTTGGCGGCAAACACGGCGATGGCTTCCATAGCCTCGCAGCACAGTTCCATGATCTTCACAGGGGTGGAGCAGGCAATGATGGTCGCCTCTTCCATGACAGTATCGCGGTTGGGATCATCCTTGGGGATGCCGTAAGCCTTTGCCAGAGGAACAAAGTTGATCTCGTCAGCTTCCACCTGATCCAGCAGATCCTTCTGCAGGGCATCGCACTTTGCCTTCAGCGCAATGATCTCTTCCTCCACATCGGCATACTTCTTCTTGCCGACGGTCAGAGAGCCGACCATGTTGCCCAGAGCAGTGCCGATGGCGCCTACCAGAGCGGCTGCACCGCCGCCGCCGGGAGCAGGCTCATTGGATGCCAGAACTTCCACAAACTTGCGGCAGCTTTCCATTGTCATATCCATATGGGGTACACTCCTTCTATTCGTAGCTTTTTTATCGATTAAATTTTATCATTTTAGTATGAAATAATCAATTGTCTTTTTGGGAAATAACGTACAACTTCCCGGGGTTAATTTGTCACTTCTCACATATGGGACTTGATGACAGTGATCAGAATGTCACCTGCCACCACCCGGTCCTCCGCGGCAAAGCCCGTTTCAAAGTTGTCGGAATACAGGATCTGGCTGTTGGGCGGGAACTCCTCGTCCCCTTCCCAGACGATGATCTGCATCAAATAGCCCGGCAGTAGTTCCAGCTCATACCCGGCATCGCCGTTGGGCAGCTTCCTGCCGCCCAGCTTTTCTGCACCCTCGGCAAACTTCGCCACCCGGGTGCCGAAGGTAAATGCCGCTCTTGTCAGGCAGCGCCCCGTAAAGGGCTGGATGTACAACTCGCCCCAAGGCATTTCCCGGAAGGTCTTCCATTGCCCTTTCCATGCTACTGCTTTGCCCTCAAGCAGATAGCGCAGCAAGAAGGTCTGAGGCGGAAGTGCCTTCAGCGCAAAGGCATCCGGGGCAGCCGAAGAGATAGCATACTCGGGCCACGCGATGCGGTAGTCCGTCCCCAGCAGCCGCACGGTGAAGGCTTCACCGTCAAAGGCTGCGCCGGTGCGATTTGCCGCCTCCGCAGGATCCAGACTCTTAAAAAGGTTTACATAATATTCAAACGGTACGCCTTCCTTATGGTTTTCCACTTGCATGGCTCTTCTCCTTATCGTTCCTGGATGCTGTCGGGGAAGCGCGCGATGTCCGTATGAGGCAGGAAGCAGGCAGCCACGAAGTTATCCATATAACCGGGATGGGTGGAAAGCTCCACATAGGTCATATTTCTTGCCAGTGCCTCCACTTTTTCATTTGCCTCATCGGACAGTGCCATGGCATAAGCACCTGCCAGAGAGGAGTTGCCCACATACTCGTACTTTTCCAGTTCCACAGCCGGGAACATACCGATGTTGATGGCATTTTTCATATTGATGCCGCTGCCGATGCCGCCTGCCACATACACGTGCTCCAGAACGGAGTCATCCATATCCAAAGAGGCAAGCAGGGTATCAATGGCGGAATAGATGGCGCCCTTGGCGCGGACAAAGCTGTCGATATCCACCTCAGTCAGAGAGATCTCACGACCGGTGGCGGATTCCTCTGCCGTGGCGAGGATGTATCTTCCCGTACCATGCTGATCTCTTGCCACACGGCTGCCTTCCCGTACGAACAGACCCTTGGCATTGATGATGCCGCAGCGGAACAGCTCCGAGATCATATCGATGATGCCGCTGCCGCACAGACCGACCGGCTTCTGTCCTTCCTCTCCCACGATGGTGTAGGTGGGCTCCATGGTGTCCACGTCCAGAGTGACGGCTTCGATGGCGCCGTCGGTGGCACGCATACCGCAGGAGATATCGCCGCCTTCAAAGGCAGGGCCGGCAGAGCAGGCACAGGACATCATAAAGTCCTGATTACCGAAGACGATCTCACCGTTGGTGCCAAGGTCTACGAACAGGCTGAACTCTTCCTTGTTCCACAGAAGCGTTGCCAGCGTGCCTGCTGTAATATCGCCGCCCACATAAGAGCCGATATTGGGAGCGATGCGCAGATCGGCAGAGGGATTGACGGCAAGACCGATGTCAGCAGCTTTCAGATCGGAAATGCTGAAGAAGCTGGGGATGTAAGGCTCCATGCGGACAGGCTCTGCATCCACACCGAGCAGAAGGTGATTCATGGTCGTATTGGAGGCAATGCACACACGCATGATGCGGCCTGCCTTGATCCCGGCACCGGCACACAGGCCCGCCAGAATGGGACGCAGAGTCTCCTTGACCACAGCATCCTGCAGACGCTTCACGCCGCCTTCCTTGCCCTGCTCCACGATGCGGTTGATCACATCCGCACCGTAACGGATCTGACCGTTGCCGGAAGATGCTTTGGCAAGGAGCTTGCCGGTGAACAGATCCACCAGCACAGCGGCCACGGTAGTCGTGCCGATATCCACAGCCATGGCGCAGGCAGGGGTCTCATCGTCGGAAGCAGCAATGTCGTAGACCTTCAGAATGTCGCCTTTCTTTTCGCCCACAACCTTTACGCAAAAGCCTGCTTCACGCAGAACCTTTGCCATTTTCTTAATGACATGGTAAGGCAGTTCCACCGTCTGCGCGCCCATCTGCTCTTGAATCGCCCACACAAGACGCTCATTGTCCGGCATGGTGTCATCCAGAGTAGGCTCCGCCATGGTGACGACGGCGCTGACAAAATCATTGGTAAATGCAATACCGGCCTGCACGATATCTGCCTGCAGCTTTTCAAACACGGCGATCTCCTCACCGGAGGAAAGATCCGCCGTCTTCATGCGGCTGCGATAGGCAGAGGCAATGTCCGGCACCAGCACGGTCACATCGGAAAGGATCTTGCTGCCGCAGCTGAGCCGCCAGCCGTCGGCATACTCTTCATCGGAGATATGACCTGTCTGAGGAGAGAACAGTTCACCCTCCAGAAGCTTGACCTTGCACTTACCGCAAGAGCCATTGCCGGAACAGGGTGCGTCAATGGCAACATTGGCTTCCCGGGCAACGCTGAGCAGGTTGCTGTCCGGCGGCGCAGTAACCACCACAGGTGCCTGATCTTCAAATGTAAATGTTACCTGAAACATGAAAAATGGTTTCCTTTCCCATAAAAATCGAATATGTGGGGTGGCAAACCACCCCACATATATGTTACACGATTATACCTTTTGGGTCAAGCATGGTTTTGCCGCCGCCCGGGTTTTACATCAGAGGCTCCATGGCAAGGACAGGATGGTTCTTTTCCGTCAGGAAGTTCATCAGATCCTCCACCTCGGTGCAGATGGTCTCATCGGCAATGAAGTCGGTGAAGTTGTCGATACCGTAGAGTTCCTTGGCGGTGGCATTGAGTCTTGCACCCACATCGTCCTTCAGCTCCTTGGGCATCCAGACGATACGCTCGATGCCGCCTTCTGCGTAGATGAACTTCTTGGAGGAGATGAAGTGTCTGCCATGGCCCATGTAGCCGGGTGTCTGAACACCGCCGCCGGTGCAGGATGCCAGCTCACCGAAGGTCATACCGGCAGGAGTCATGCCCTTGTATTCACGGTTGACCACCACAAAGCCGTTGGAGCCGGGCTCAATGCCGCAGATGCACTCAAAGCAGCCGCAGGAGGTCATGGGATCTTCCAGAATGGAGTAGAGAGTGACGGCTTCCACGGCGCCGTGAGTGGCTTCCTCCACCATCTTGTTGACTGTCTCATAACGGCCGGTACGCTCGTCCAGGCAGCCTTCCTTCATAATGGGCTGGCAGGGGCCGTTGGGATTGAGCTCATTGGTCGCCTTGGCATCCAGCCAGGAGACAGCACCGCACAGGCCAAGGCGTTCCGGTGTGACCACGCAGCAGTGGGCAGGCGCAAAGCTCTGGCAGAGGATACAGGTATAGAAGCGATCCACAGATTCATCCGTCATGGAAGACAGACGGTCATCACGGGCATTGTAGCGAGGCATTGCCACCTCATCCAGGAACTGCTGTACCTGTTCCTTCTGCGTGATCAAGGTGACCTGGCACTTATCCACGACTGCGTCAAATTCGTCCATGATCATATGGTAGAGCACTTCCGCAAAGTCCTTCAGACGAAGACCTGCTTCAAAGGCCGCGTGGGAAACACGGATGCGGATCTGGTTGCGCTGACCGGTGTGCATGACACCTTCCATGTAATTGAACCAGGCATGGATCTTACGCTCAATGACAGATTCGAAGTCTGCCTGCATTTTCTTGCCTGCCACTTCCACAAAGGTGGCAAGTGCAAAATCTGTTTCGCCGCTGTCAAGGTCGGGGCCGACGACGCTGATCTTGTGATCTTCCACATCGGCAAGCTCCTTCATCAGTACCAGCTCAGCAGTGGGATTTTTGCCCGACCAGAACTCTGCCTTCATATCTGCCTTGCGGATGATCTCACCTTCAAAGGCGGCGGCAAATGCCACAGGAATGGGCAGCTCGGTAGACTTGATCTTGATGTTGCGCAGCTCCAGAGACTTTTTCACAGTCTCATCATGGTCGCACACACTCTCCAGCGCACCGGGGACCTGATTTTCACCAAGGTCGATGTCCACCACCACAGGGAAGCCGAGGGCAATGGCACCTGCACCTGCAGAGACCACCACAGAATCAATGGCGCCAAAGGTGTTGACAAAGGCAGGGACACGGTTTTTCGTATACTCCAGCAGACCTGCCAGATCACCGGGCTGCACATTGCCGAAGATCAGAGCGGCACGGACAGCCACGGTCACAACATGAATCACAGAAGTCACGGCATGACCCAGCGGCACCACGCGGAATTCAAGACCCATCTTGACGCCGCCTTCTGCGCACTGCTCGATCACATCGCCCACAAGGAAGGTCATAATGCCCTTGGACTGATAATCCTTGACCACCTTGGCAACGTTCTCTCCGTCATCTGCCTTGCCCAGCACCACGGCAACACCTGGGATATCACCGGTGACCAGAGGCACACCGAGGGAACGGATAATGGGATCGGGCACAAAGCCGATGCCGGAGTCTTCAGCATAGGGATCGCCGCCTTCGGCATACTTGAGACCTTCCAAAATCTCTGCGCCCACAGCGGTGGCAAGACCGGCATTGAGCGCCTGACCCAGATCCTCCTGGTCTGTGATCAGACTCTTGAGCACACCGACGCAGGCAGTCAGATCACCGAGAGTCTTGACCTTCACGCCGGTAGCAGCATAGATTGTGGGGAAATAATATGCCGTATCGGGGAACGCGATCTCCTTATCGGCACCATATTTTGCGATGGCATCGTTGACCGCACCTTCCGTCAGGCCGGCAACCGCATGGGAACCACCATAAATCAGATCAGTTAATACACTCACAGAAACAACCTCCTTATTCCCATCCCCTATCAGAGGATATGTATCGATAAAATTATATCAGATATTAGCAGATTTGTACAGTAGTTTCTCATGGTCTTTTTTCTGTTTCTGTGATTTTCTACAAAAGCCCCTTTGATTATTCGCGCCTGTGCCCGGGACGTTGTAGGCGTCGCCGGCTACGGCTGTCATTGCGAAGGAGCGCAGCGACTGTGGCAATCTAAAAAACAGCCATGAGATTGCCACGTCGGGTTTTACAAACCCTCCTGCGACTCGCTAAGAGCCGCGCTTTGCGCGGTTGCTCGCTTGCATGCGCCTGCGGGCGCGATCGCAATGACAAGCGTTGTACGCACTTCTGTCGGCGGAGCCGACACATTCATTGTCAATTGTCAATCGAACAACAAAAAAGACCCCCGAGGGGGTCTTTTTTGTTGCCTG
>JAGBBD010000044.1 GCA_017938625.1 Oscillospiraceae bacterium
CTTGCTCAGCTCGGGATCGTTCTTGGTCTCGCCCTTTTCAAAGCGGGTGTTCTCCAGCAGCATGACCTGACCGTCCTGCAGCTTGGCAGCCTTGGCCTGTGCGTCTTCACCGGCAACATCGTTAGCCATGATGACTTCCTGGCCCAGCAGCTCGGACAGACGAGCTGCCACGACCTTCAGGCTCAGTTCGGGCTTGACTTCGCCCTTGGGCTTGCCCATGTGGGAGCACAGGATGACCTTTGCGCCTGCCTTGACCAGATACTGAATGGTGGGCAGAGCAGCAACGATACGCTTATCGCTGGTGATGACGCCGCCCTTGCAGGGGACGTTGAAGTCGCAGCGGCACAGAACGCGCTTGCCGGCTACTGCGATATCCTCTACGGATTTCTTGTTGTAATTCATGGTTCTTCCTCCTAAGAAGTTGATTACATATTACCAGTCAGACATGATGCCTGTACCTGTCAGATGGGGGAACTCCAGTTGCCGCAGGGCCTCAAAGACCGTTACCGCCACGGAGTTGCTCAAATTCAGACTTCTTGCCTGTGCCCGAATGGGGATGCGCAGACAGCGGTCGTAATTTGCTTTGAGCAGATCTTCGGGAAGACCCTTTGTTTCTTTGCCGAAAAACAGCCAGCAGTCAGAGGAAAAGCGCGCCTCGGCATAGCTTCGGGGGGCTTTCGTGGTGAGAAACCACGGCTCTTCGATGTTGTTTTTGGCAAACAGGTCTTCTAAGTTTTCATACACACGCACATCCACCAGATGCCAGTAGTCCAAGCCTGCACGCTTGACGGCTTTGTCCGAAATGTCGAAGCCGAGAGGCTTCACCAAGTGGAGCACGCAGCCGGTGGCGGCGCAGGTTCTGGCGATGTTGCCTGTGTTTGCCGGGATCTCCGGCTCCACCAGAACAATGTTCAGCATTTGCATCATGCCTTTCTATCCATTGGATATTTTAGTCCAAAAAACGCGGAAATGCAACCATTTTTTCATACTTTTTTGAATTTATCGTTAGCTTCCAAACTTGGTGACCTGTGTGAGGCCAATATTTGTGACTATTACCGAAAAGGCTGAAAAAATTATGAACAAACCCCAAAACCGGGAGCTTGCGTTCAAGGTCAAAGAGGTCAGTCTCTATGGAATCGCGCACCATGCAGTGCGCAGCACCAAAGGCTCTCTTGTGTAAAGGGAGCTGTCAGCGAAGCTGACTGAGGGACTGTGTGCGCACGATCGTCCCTGCTTGCATGCGGACACCCGGGGACGGGTGTCCCTACGAACAGCTACGCACTGCCGATCATATCGTAGGGGACGGCGTCCTCGACGTCCCGCGCAGGAACTATCGTCCCTGCTTGCACCGGCGGTCTGGGGTCAGACCGCTCTACAATGGGTGTGCAGCACCCCAAAGCCTTCCCTTTGAGGGGAAGGTGGCATGGCGAAGCCGTGACGGATGAGGTGACAGTGTGTACCACCGTAATTGCCTGCATAATCGTTTCTGTCTGCACCACCTTGTCGGCTGCCGGCTGAAGGTGAATTGCCGCGAAGCGGCAAGGGAAGCTGCCCTGGGGCATCTCCTGAAAGGAGAAGCCTTAAAGGTGCGCAGCAGATTTTCAAATCCGTCGGCGCAGCCGACACATCACTTATTCACTTTTCACGATTCCTTATTACCTAAACAAGAAAGCACCCCGTATGGGGTGCTTTCTTGTTATTGTCTGCTCAGCAGGTATGCTTTGGCAGAGGTCGCAAAGCGCATGATGGCATTGTACAGCGGTGCCGCTGCGGTAGAAGCGCCGCGTTTTGCGTAGCTTTCCACAGAGTCCGCGCCGTAGGCGAAAGGCTCTGTTTCGTCGCCCTCGTAGATTTCCACCGTCACAAGGCAGGACGCGTCTGCCAGCACGATATCATCGATTTTGACCTTGTAGCGGTCACCTGTGCTGCCGTAAGGCTCAAACTTTGTGCCGGGAATAACGACTTCTTTTGTTTCATCTTTCCAGTTGGTAAAGGTAACCTTGGCGGTGATGGCGCTCATGTCCTTGCCGGACAATCCCTCAAAGAACATATTGAGCAGGATGCAGTCATCCAAAGCCAGATTGGAACCGAGGTTGTGATTTCCCTTGATTTGATTGTTGGAACATTCCACATTGCTCGTTGCCAGAGAGGCTTGCTCCTCACTCAGAAGAATGTTGGCAGGATCATCCGTTTTGTAACCAAAGTTTTCCTGTGCAGCTGCGCCGTAGTTCAGCATATCCACCACGAGAGTCTTCATCTTATCAGTGGCGGTGTCTGCTGCAAGCGCTTTTGCTGCATAGTTGCGAACGGAGGTGGAGTATTTGTCACTCCAGAGATTACCCTCTTCATCCACGATCTGCAAGGTCAAGGCATCTGTCATCTCCATAGCACGGACGCGGACGGAAATTCTACTGTGTGTGGAATCAAAGTCCGTCCACTGCTCCATGGGAATCTCGTGCAATACACCCTCCGCATCATCTGTTTCCTGTTTCACATAGGCGGTATATTCCCGCCCCTCCGGAAGCTTGTCCACGATAAAATTGACTTGCAGCTCGTTGCCCAAATTCATATTAGAGCCTGCAACATCAACTTTCTCGATGACAGATATTTCCCCACGACACAGGTCGCACTGATTGTCTTGATTGCTATCAAAACAATTTTCTGTTTCAGTAGATAGAATTTCACTGCACTCATCACAGCGTTCTGCCCTTATATGGGTCCCGTCATAGTTCTTTTTAATGCTGAGCGTTGTTTCTTTATGCTCGCACTGTGCATAAAGTGTTGCTGACACAAGAGAATCGTTGTTGTCGTAGATAGATATTTTTCCCCAATCGGTCTGTGTACCGCCATAGTATACATTAGTCAGACTATCGCATCCATAGAAAGCATTTTCACCAACTGCTGTCACAGAACTTGCGATTGTAACTTCCCCTAAATAACAACAATTGTAAAATGCTGCTTCACCGATATAGGTCACGCCGTCTTTGATAATGATTTTATTTATCATCCCAAGTCCATTCCATTGCGATCCGATAGCTCCACTCATGAGTATAATATCGTCACGGACTGTGGAGTAATCTTCCATTGCACCATCACCGTATATGGTTAGGCAACCGTCACCATGGAGTGACCACATCACTCCATCGCCACAACTGCCAAGAATAGGAGTTCCATTGCAATTGTCACAATAGCCATCCATATGCTCTCCACCAGCCAGTCCAACTTCTCCATAGTCCGTGCAGGATTCTAATTGACTGCTGAGGATTGCATCACAATCGGAGCAGATTTCTGTTTTCGTGTGTGTTCCCGAACTCTCAATCACTGTATAGTTTGTAACAGTGTTTTTATGTTTACAGGAGTATTCTGCGGAGCAAGCATCGCACGTCTTATCTTTATTTGCATCGATACAGGCTTCCGTTTCTTCTGACACTGTTTCACTGCAATCATTACATGTCTGTGTTACAGTATGGTTTCCGTCATCCGAACTCTTGTAAGACACCGCTATGTTGGCATGTCTGCATAGTTCCGCTTTACAGCCGTCGCACAGATAATCGCCGTCTGTATCGCTGCAATCTTCTGTGCCGATATCAACGTTCTGCCCACAGTGGCAGCTGTCGGCATAAGTGTGGGTCATATCACCGTTTGAGACGTATTCTGATTGTGTCAATTCGTGTGTGCAACTAATGGTATCGCCGCAAATATCGCACTGCATATTGTCATCATAGGTAAAGCATGCTGCTTGAACAGAACTGATCGTAGTCCCGCAGGTTACGCACTCTGTCACAGTATAGTGAACATCACCCGTACTTCTGACAATGCTTACATCTGTCCCGGTGTGTGCACAGCTGTATACAGGGGAAAACTTTTCGAGAAAGGGTGTCAGATAGTAATACACGTAGGAAACGGTGCTGGAATATGATTTGCTCCCTACATGACCCTGAAGTATACCTGAGGAATATGTGGCAACGCCCAACCGGATACCGTTTTTCAGATCAACATTTGCGTCAAGGAAGTAGAACGAATCCTCACCGCGGTCACAAAGATACAAGATGGAGTGATCATAGCCACTTGCCAGTTTTATGCGTATCGGCGTACAATAAACCAGTTTGCCTTTCAAATCAGCCAATGTGGTCGAGCCATCCTCAAATCTACCACTATATGTGTAACAAACACCTTTATGCCCCTCTGATGGGTACATATCGCAATAATAGATTTTTTCTGGGACATAAGACTCCGCATAGCACATACACTCCATGCAGTTATATGTCTTCCCGTCGATGGTAGTCCAATAGCCGTCATTTGCTGTGTCCTGAGATTCCGAATCTCCGGAAGCGGAAACAAATGCAATTCCTTTAGCGGGAGAATATTTATCTTGCTCATAGAAGCCCACAAAGCCACTTGCGATTTCCGGATGATCGGGATAAGTTTCTCGCAGAATATTGATCACATTTTCATATTTGTTTTCTTCTGCAGCTTGATCGAAAGCATTACTGGAATAAACCGGCGTAATTTTACTGAGATAAGGGACTCTATATCCGGTAACCGTCTTGAAATTTGAACTGCTCGTTTTGGTTTCTGTGCCCGTACTATAATCCGCATAGCCAATTCTTATGCTGTTTGCGCCATCATAGTTTGCCTCTAAATAATAGAAACCGTTTCCATCTTCTGTATCACATAAATACAAGATGGAGTGCTGATTTTTTTCTGTGCTGTCAACCAAATGAATTACTGTCCCATAAACCAAGTCATTTTTTATTGCCGCAAGTGTAGTTTTCCACAGGACAGTCCCATTGAAAAGTTCTCCCACAAAATCATAGCTTGTCCCATTACCGCCTTCCATACAAAAGCCAACCAGTTTTTTGGGAACATAGTTTGTAGCATAGCAATAGCACTGGATTCCGTTGTAAGTCGTACCATCAATTGTGGTCTTGACGGTTGTTTTGTTCTCACTGTCACCGGAAGCAGAGGCAAATGCAATTCCCTTTGCCGGAGAGTATTTGTCATTTTCCCAGAAGCCTGCCAATCCATTTGCAATAGCTTGATTATTTGGGTATTCTTTCTTCAAAGTTGAAATCACAATAGAATACCTTTCGGTAAGCGTTAGTGCTTCAACTGGCAGTATTGGCAGCATTGTCAGCACAAGTCCAAGTACCAACAGCATTGCCATCCATCTTTTTTTCATAGTTTGCACCTTCTTTTTTGTATTTGAGGTTGTTTTGATAATATCACGCATAGGACTAATAGTCAATATTATTAGGAATTATAAGAACTTAAAACATACAAATAATCCCCTTAGAATGTATCATAAGGGGTGAAATGATATGATTGATGTCAAACAGATGGGAAAGAACATCAGAACAGAACGGAAACGTCAGCTGTTGACCATAGAAGCGTTGTCCGAAAAAGCAGATATCAGCGAAAACTTTCTCGGCAAGATCGAACGCGGCGAAGGAATCCCAAGTCTGCAAACCATTGACAGTATTGCCTGCGCATTAAATGTGAGCATTGATTCTCTTATCCGCGGGCAGCAGGAAAATGCGGAACACAAATTTTTCAGCAGTCTGATCGAGATCAATGATCTGACTCCTCAGAACAAGGAACGTTTTATCGACTTCATTCAGGCCAACATCAAATTTTTCAAATAAGAAAAACACCTTAATGCCACTTGACACGCGGCGGTCTGGGGTCAGACCGCTTTACAATGGGTGTGCAGCACCCCAAAGGCTTCTCCTGAAAGGAGAAGCCTTAAAGGTGCGCAGCAGAATTTCAAATCCGTCGGCGCAGCCGACACATTCATTGTCCATTGTCAATTGCCCAATCAGCAAAACAGCAGTCCGATGCGTGCATCGGACTGCTGTTATTTTACAGGATATCGGTTTCGGTTTCGCCCAGCCAGGGGTCTTCACCGGCGATGCCGCTGCCGGCACCGGAGTCGTTGAGTCCGTCCCCGTCGCTGTCGCCTGTACCGGGATCTTCGGGAGCGGGATCCACAGGCTCGAAGGGATCGACGGGATCTGCAGGATCGGTGGTCTCGCCGCCTTCCTCACCCGGACCCCACAGATCGGGATCAAAGGGATCGTCCGGCACGGTACCTTCATCGTCCTCCTTGGGGCCGACGATGACCTTCTGGTCGCGCTTGGAGTAGACGCTGACTGCCTCCTGATCACGGGAGATCTCGTTGCCGTCCTTGTCCAGAATGGTCTTGTAGGTGACCACGCGGTAGCCGGTATAGGGTGTCACTTCCACTTGACGGTAGCCCGGCTCCTTGGTCTCGTCCAGCTCTTCCACTTCCTGCCAGGGGTAAGTCTCCAGCGTGACAGACTCCATCTTCACAGAGTAGTCCAGCTTCTGCTGTCCCTGGAAGGTGATGTTGACGCAGCCGTTTTCCGTATCGGCAAGGATACGGATGGGGAAGTCCAGGGTGTTGCGGAACTGATAGTCGATCTGACCCCAGTAGACCGTGGCATCCATGCCCTTGGGCACATAGGTGACCACATAGGCGTGAGGCTCACGGTGGACCTGCTCCAGATCCAGATGCAGGGTGCAGTAGTAAATGGACGATGCCACTTGGCACACACCGCCGCCCAGTTCTTCCAGACTCAGACCGCCGGAGTAGACTGTGGCAGGCATATAGCCCTTTGCCGCCGTGCGCTCACCCACCACATTGTTGAAGGAGAACACATCACCGGGATTGAGGATGATGCCGTTGATGGCTTGACAGGCAAGAGTCAGATTTTTGGTGCGGTTTGCGTTGATGACATATTCTGTGGAGGTGGCGAACAGCTCTGTGCCGAACAGCTCGGACTCCAGCACCTGTGTGGTGACCTCCGGCTCCAGCTCTGCCATCTTGATGACGAGCTCACTGCCGGGTGCTGCGGTGGACAGCTTCTGCATGACCTCTTCCGGGTCGAAGCCGTAGCCTGCCACAGAATCCACGATCACATGGTTTTCTTCATCATAGTAAGCATCCTGCACAGCGGTGCAGTGGTCTTCAAAGTAAGGCGTCAGATCCATATGGACCGTAGGCTTTTCGTCATACTGCCATTGCACCGGCTCAAAATCGCTGCCGGTGAAGGCGTTGTAGACCACCTCGTACAGATCATCCACATTCAGACTGCGCTCGGGGTAGCCCACCTGAATGGTCAGCTCTTCTTTTGCCTCGTTATAGCTGGCGGTGCTGGGAGCGGGGGAGGACTCCACCTCCTGTGCCACTTCTTCCAGTACGCTGCGGATATACTCTGTGTCCAGCTCCAGGGCAGACTGCAGATCCACATAGTATTCACGGGACTGGCTGGCAAAGTAGCCTGTCACAGCGGAGAAGGGATTGCCCTTTCTGCCGTGGGCAAGGGCAGCGTCGATGGCTTCTCCCGCATCCAGCGCCACATTGGTCTTGTCGGGAGTGAATGCCAGCGTTCTGTCCGGCAGCTGCACCTTCAGCGTGGAGGAAGCATAAGAGGATTCCACCGCCTCGTCCACCGCGTCAATGGCAGTCTGGCGATCCATGCCGCCCACATTGATGCCGGCAACATAGACGTTGGGATAAATGGTTTTACCGCTTTTCAGCACGATGCCGTAAATAAACACACCCAGCACAAGGGCAAAGACCAGTCCGCCTGCGATGATGCCCAGCAGCAGACCCAGATTGATGGGCTTTCTCTTTCGGGACTTTTCGGCAGGAATGTCTTCTTCGGGAGGCTGCTGTGCAGTCTCACCGACTTCCGGGATCCGTGCCGTGGGCTGCTCATCAAAGGCAGCTTCCTCCTGTGGCACCACCGGGATCTGCATGGTGGGAGCATCCAGCGGATCTACTTCCTGCGCCGCCTCGTTGAGTGTACCTTCCTGTCGGATGGTCAGCTCTGCCTCAGCGGTGGGATCGACCCAAGACAGCTTTTCGTTTTCCGAGGTGGAAAGCGTCTGTGCAGGGAACTGCCGCGGCTGCTCGAATTTTCCTTTCTTTCTGATAGTGATCGCTCCTATCTATCACCCAATGCCGCGCGTACGCGGCAGGATACGCAATTCTCAATGCCAAAATGGACATTGGTTTAAATATTATAGCTGAAATGCTGCAGAAATGCAAGGCGGCAGGACAGGAAAATCAAGCCAAAACAGGACAAAACTGCAAAAAAAGAGAGCCGTGAAGGCTCTCTTCAAAAACTTTTTCACATATTTGCGGCGATGGCTTCCACCAGCTTGGCGGAATGGAGGGCTGCCTGACGTTCGAAGGTGGGGTAGTCCATTTCGGCAGAACCGTCTGCCTTGTCGGAGATGGCGCGGATGATCACGAAGGGAATGCCGTTAAGGGTGGCGCCGTGGGCGATGGATGCGCCTTCCATTTCGGCGCAGTCGCCTGCAAACTCTGAGATCAGACGGTTTTTGACTTCGCTGCTGGAGATGAACTGATCACCGCTGACCACTCTGCCTGCCATGGCATGGATATCGGGATTGACCTTCTCGCACAGACGCAGAGCCAGCGCTGCCATGTCGGCATCGGCGGTAAATTCCCGCACCGCAGTACCGGGCACCTGACCGGGCGCATAGCCGAAGATGGTCACGTCCATATCGTGGTGGATGGCATCGCGGGAAACAAGGATATCTCCGATATCCAGCTTGGCATTGAGAGAGCCGGCAATGCCGGTGTTGATCACATGGCTGACCCGGAACAGGTCGGCCAGAATCTGCACGCACAGGGCGGCGTTGACCTTGCCGATGCCGCAGCGGACGATGACCACATCCGTGCCGCCCAGCTTGCCTTCATAAAAATCCATGCCGGCTTTTGTGGTGACCTTTGTGCCGACCAGTTTTTCTTTCAGAGCGTCCACTTCCAGATCCATGGCGCCGATGATACCGAGTTTTATCATATCGTTACCTCACTTGGGATAGACCAGACGGTCCGGGGTGATGTTTTTGAGAAGACGGAGATAGTTGGCTGCCAGATACTTTGCCATGGGCAAATTCATATCCAGATAGTTGCCGCAGTCCTTGGCGGATGCGCCGGGGACTTCTCCCTCAAAATCGCGGATAAAGGTGAACATATCCTGCATCAGCGGCAGAATGTCCTGAGAGGTGAGCTGCCCAGCCAGCAGCAGGTAGAAACCGGTGCGGCAGCCCATAGGGCCAAAGTAGATGACCCTGTCCTTCCATTGAGGATGATTGCGCAGGAAGGTGGCAGCCAGATGCTCGATGGTGTGCATCTCGGCGGTGTTCATGACAGGCTCCTCGTTGGGACTGGTCATGCGCAGATCAAAGGTGGTGATGGTCTCGACACCGACGCGGTCAAGACGGGAAACATAAATACCGGGCTGCAAAAGCAGATGATCGATGGTGAAACTTGCGATTTTTTCCATAGTAAGCTCCTCCTGTTTTCTTCAGTATAATGTTTCCTGCGCCAACTGTCAAACACACCTTGTTATTTTTCCGAAGATTTGTTATAATACTTTATATTGTGGCGCAGTATGCGCAGAAAGGGGCGCGTTATGGGATTTGCCGGACTTCTCGGGAATGAAGATCTGAAGGCTCGGCTCACTGCGTCCTTTCGTGCCGGAAAGCATTCTCACTGCTATATTCTGACGGGGCCGGAGGGCAGCGGAAAGAAGACCCTTGCAAAGCTTTTGTCTCAAGCCCTGCAATGCGAGGCGGCAGATGCGCCCTGCGGACGGTGTCCCATTTGCCGAAAGACGGAAAACGGCACTCATCCGGATGTGATCTGTGTGGACGATCCCGAGCGCAAGACCGTGCCGGTGGAGCTGATTCGTCAGCTGCAGGCAGATGCCTATGTCCGCCCCAATGAGGGAAACAAAAAGGTCTATATCATCCCCAGAGCGCAGGATATGACGGACAATGCCCAGAATGCCCTGCTGAAGCTGATCGAAGAGCCGCCCTCTTATGCGGTATTCCTGCTTCTGACTACCAACACGGAGAAGCTGCTGCCTACGGTGCGCAGCCGCAGCGTGGAGCTGCGTCTGGAGCCGGTGGCACGGGATCAGGCGGTCATGTGGCTGTCCGGCAAGTGCCCGGAGCATGACAGGCAGACCCTGCAGGCAGCCTATGTGCGCTGCGGCGGTTTCCTTGGACAGATGCTGGAGTTTGTGAAGGAGCACAAGGAGCTTCCCCAGACAGAGCAGTTCGTTTCTGCCTTTGCCGCCAACGATCGGTATGAGCTGACGAGGCTCTGGTGCAGCATGGAGAAGATGCCCAGAGATCAGCTGTATCAATGCTTGAGTCGTTTCAAGCAGCTTCTGACCGATGCGCTTATGGTGCGTTCCGGGATGCCCGGTTCGCCGGAAGCGCTGAAGATCGGGCAGCGGCGCACGGCACAGGATCTGTCCTGCGCGGCGGCGCAGCTGCAGAAAGCTATGGAATATTGTGCTGCCAATGTGGGCGCAGGTCATATCTGCGGTCATCTGGCTGTGAGCTTATAACAAAGGAGAACTACATGACAGACGAAATCATCACCGCCCAGGAAGCGGAGAATACACAGCCTGTCCAAGAGGTACAGGAAAAACCCCTGCCGGAGCAGGTCACGGTGGTGGATATCCACTTCCGTTCCAACAACAAGGTCTATTTCTTTGATCCCGGCAAGCTGACTGTAAGGGCAGGCGACCATGTGATCATCGATACGGCGCGCGGTCAGGAATTTGGCTACTGTGCAGCCGGAAATCACGTTGTTTCCTCCAAGGAGATCGTGCCGCCTCTGCGCAAGGTGCTGCGCATCGCCACGGAGCGGGACGAGCGCATCAACGAGGAAAACGAGCAGAAAGAAAAGAAAGCCATGGAGGTGTGCCAGCAGAAGATCATTGCCCATGGACTGGAGATGCAGCTGGTATCCGCTGAGTGTGCCTTTGACGGAAGCAAGATCATCTTCTTCTTTACGGCAGACGGCAGAGTGGACTTCCGGGAGCTGGTCAAGAATCTGGCATCGGTGTTCCGCACCAGAATTGAGCTGCGCCAGATCGGTGTGCGCGACAAGGCAAAGATGGTGGGCGGCCTGGGCATCTGCGGCAGACCCTTCTGCTGCAAGGAATTTTTGGATGACTTCCAGCCTGTGTCCATCAAAATGGCAAAGACGCAGAATTTGAGCCTCAATCCCACCAAGATCTCCGGCACCTGCGGCAGACTGATGTGCTGTCTGAAATATGAACAGGAAGCCTATGAGGATCTGATCAAGACCAGCCCCAAAAACGAGTCCTTTGTGGACACGGTGGACGGCAGAGGTACGGTCATTGATGTGAACCTGCTGCGCCAGAGCGTCCGCGTCCGTATGGAGGACGAGCCGGATAAGGTGGGATGCTACAAAAACTGCGATATCTGCGTTCTGCGCAACGGCAAAGCCAAGAAGACAGATCCTCCCATCCCAAAGGATCTGGCACCCATCTCTTCCAAGCCCAGACCTGCCAAGAAGTTTGTGGAGCTGAGCGATGAGCCTCTGCCGGAAGTCACCATCAAGGGCAAGGATATGCCCCCCGTCAAACCGGAGCCTGTGTGGGAAGACGAGCACACCGAGGAGAAAGCAGAGCCTGCCAAGGCCTCCGGCAGACGCAACCGCCGCAGAAGAAAAAAGCCTGCCGGTGCCAAGCCTGCCGCAGAGCAGACCCAGCAGCCTCAGCAGCCTCAGCAGCCCAAACAGCCCAAAACCCAGCAGCCTAAGCCTCAGCAGAGCAAAGAGGGTGGCGAGAAGGCAGAGGGCAGCAAGCGCTCCGGCAACCGCAATCGCCGCAGAAGAAGACCGGGCGGCAAACCCAAGACAGAGGGCAAAGCCGAATAAATAAAAAAAGATTTCCTCTCACTTCTTTAGAGGAAATCTTTTTTATTTCTGCTTTATTTCTGCTTGTCGATCTCTTTTTTGACGATCTGTGCCAGCAGATCCTGCCCTTCCTTGGTGCGCAGCACCTCAAGGATCTCTGCTTTGATGGTATCGTGGAAGGCTTTGTTGGCAAGCAAAGCTGTCAGAATACCGCCTTGAGATCCCTGATTTTGCATACTGGGCTTGGGCTTGGGTGCGGCAGGACGACGGATGGGGGCAGGCTCGTCCTCATCGGCGGAAACCCCGGACAGAGCTCTGCTCATCCAGGTGTCCTGCCGGGTGGGATCGTCACTCTCGCCCTGCAGATAGGCAAGACAGACACCAAAGTAATCCGCCAGTTTTTTCTGCTGTTCCTTCGTCGGGGTCTGGCGCCCCGTTTCAAATTTTTCAACGGCATTTCTGGGCAGTCCCAGTGCTGCGGCGAGGGCAGGTCTGGTAAGCCCTTCCTTGGTACGCAGCTCTTCGATACGTTGTGCCAGTGTGACCATAGTGTTCTCCTTTGCGTAAGTCATTGGGTATAGTATAGCATGATTTGTGAATTTGCACAAGAAAAGCCATAGCAATTTTCAAACCTCGGCAACAATGGTGATTTGCTTTTTGTCGGAATAACAGATATAATGGTACTAACTATAAGTATTGTGGGGGAATGTGTGTGGGCAAGTGGAAAATTCCCGTGATCGTCTTATCTGCTGTGGCCGCGCTGACCGTGGCAACGGTGGGCGGTGCGGCAGCATTGGCAAGCTCCGCCAGACAGCTGCAGACGCAGCTGCACGGAGTATATACGACGATGTGCAGCAACGTTCGTCAGGCAAATGTGACTGTGACGGAAAACGGTGAAAATGTGGGCACTTACGATCTGGAGCAGTTGGGTGTGCTGGATGACACTCTGCTGGCGGTGGATAACAGTTTTCATCCCTATTCCAGAATGACGCAGGAAGAATTTGATGAGGAGCCTCTGGCAGGACGGCTGAAGTGGCGCATCTGGGGCGACAGTGCACCGGAAAGCGTGGCGGTGCAGGCAGAAAGTCTGGATATGAGCGCCGTCATGAAGGATCTCGATGCCGTTACCCGACAGGCTCCGGTCGATGCCTATATCGACTATGCTGACGGCAGCTTCTTTGTCCGCGATGAAGTCCCCGGCACCAAGCTGGAAGATGACGCGGTACGCACAGCGGTGCTGAGCACGGTGCAGACTCTGGCAGCCGATACCTCTGCTGCCGGAAAAGCCACGGTGGAGCTGACGGAGCATGATTGCTATGTCCAACCCAAGGTCACGGCAGAAAACGGCACCTTTGATTTTGCTGAGCGTCTGACCGACGCCGCCAAAAGCATGACCGTTACGGTGAATTTCCAGGGCAAAAAGGAAGTTCTGACCGGCGCTTCTGTAGAAAAGCTTTTGTCTGTGACGGACAAAGGTCAGGTGCTGGTGGATGAAGATGCCCTGTCTGAGCTGACCGCTCAGTGGCACAAGACCTACCGCAACGACGGTGTGCCATATTTGTTCAACGCACAGGTGGGCGGCATCAAGCCCATTGATTTCCTGCCTGTGGATTATGAGCTCAACCGGGAGGCCACCGCGGAAGCTCTGAAGCAGACGCTGCTGCAGCTGGAAAATGCCGAGATCGAGGCAGTGTGGTACTGCTGGCGCAAGGGCGAAGCCTTTGCCATCAAGGACAACTATGTGGAGATCGACATCCCCAATCAGAAGATGACCTATGTCAAAGACGGCGAGGTGCTGGTCAGCACGGATATCGTTACCGGCGCCACATGGGGCTACCCCACACCTCCCGGCTTCTACAAGGTGGAAAATAAAGATACCAACTGCTGGCTGTCCGGCATAGATTACAATGTCCATGTGGACTATTGGATCGGCTTTATCGGCTTTGAGATCGGCATCCACGATGCCGACTGGCGAACCAAATTCGGCGGTACCAATTATGTGAAAAACGGCTCTCACGGCTGTGTCAATACCCCCAAGGAGGCAACGGCGTTGATCTTCGACAACATCGAAGTGGGCGTTCCGGTGCTGGTCTACGGAAAGTAAAAGGAGAAATGTTTATGAGCACTTACGCAGCACGCACCAAGGAAGAACTGAAGCAGGAACTTGCACAGGTGCAGTCCCACTTCGATGAACTCAAAGCAAAAAAGCTGAGTCTCAATATGGCGCGCGGCAAGCCCGGTAAGGCACAGCTGGATCTGGTCAGCGATATTCTGACCGTCCTTACCGACCCTGCCCAGTGCATCAGCGACGGCATCGAGGCACGCAACTACGGCGAGCTGACCGGCCTGCCTGCTGCCAAGCGTCTGTTTGCCGAGATCCTCGGCTGCAAGCCGGAAGAATGTTTCATTGGCGGCAACGCCAGCTTGACTCTGATGTATGACACCATTTCCAAGGCGTATACCCACGGTCTGCTTCATTCCGAGAAACCCTGGAGTCAGCTGCCCAAGGTCAAGTTCCTGTGCCCCTGCCCCGGCTATGACCGTCACTTCAAGATCACCGAGTCCTTTGGCGCGGAAATGATCAACATCCCCATGACTGCCACCGGCCCTGATATGGATCTGGTGGAGGAACTGATCCGGGATCCTGAGGTCAAGGGTATGTGGTGCGTGCCCAAGTACTCCAACCCCGACGGCATCGTCTATTCTGCCGAGACTGTCCATCGCATCGCATCCATGAAGCCTGCCGCTCCCGACTTCCTGCTCATGTGGGACAATGCTTACTGCATCCATGAGTTTGACGGTGACTTCGTCCCCTTTGAGGATATTCTGACCCTGTGCCGCGAAGCCGGCAATCCCGATATGGTCTTTGAGTATGCTTCCACCTCCAAGATCACCCTGCCCGGTGCAGGCGTGTCTGTTATGGCGGCCTCTGTAGATAACCAGAAGTATATGGAAAGCCTGCTGACCATCCAGACCATCTCCTATGACAAGGTCAACCAGCTGCGCCATGTGCTGTATCTGAAGGATAAGGCGCACACGCTGGAACTGATGAAGAAGCACGCAGCCATTATGCTGCCCAAGTTTAAGTGTGTCCTGCGCTGGCTGGACAGCCAGATCGAGCCTCTGGGCATCGCCTCCTGGCAGCGTCCCAAGGGCGGCTACTTCGTCAGCGTCAACACCACGCCCGGTCTTGCCAAGCGCACGCTGGCTCTGTGCAAGGAAGCAGGTGTGGTCATGACCGGCGCCGGTGCCACCTTCCCCTACGGCAAGGATCCGCAGGACAGCAACATCCGCATCGCTCCCAGCCTTCCCCCTGTGGAAGAACTGGAGCAGGCCATGGATGTATTCTGCACCTGCCTGAAGCTGGCAGCTCTGGAGCAGAAGCTGGCATAAAACAATGAAATATCCCTCCGCCATGCGGAGGGATATTTTTGTATACGGCATTGTCATTGCGAGGCTTCGAAGAAGTCGTGGTGATCTGAGCGCATATGCGCAAAAACTCCCGAAGGCTCTGCCTTCGGGAGCCTATCGCGGATGCGCTGCCCAATATATCGTGTGTACAGCGACCGGGATATATAAGGTGCCGATGGGAAATGAATTACACCTTGTATTATACGATTGCTTAAAATATTAGTCAACTGCTTTTTGATATAAACGGAAATTTAGAGGGAAGGTGATTATAATAAAGAAAAGGCAGGTGATTTGATGGGTAAGGATGTGGCATTTAAAAACAGAGATCGGTTTCTGCAGTTGGGCATTGCCATTGGTGCACTGCGGAAAATGCGTGGAATGTCTCAGGAAGAACTGGCAGAAAAAGCCAATATGAGCCGCTCATTCCTCAGTTCCATCGAAGCGCCGGGTGTTGTGCGTCCGTTCTCTCTGGAAGTATTTTTCAACATTGCAGACGCGCTGCAGGTCGATCCTGCGGATCTGATCAATGCATCTGTGTTTCCTGACAGAATTATGAAAAAGAAAGACTAAACACGACAAACCCGGAAGTTTGTCGTGTTTTTTGTGTTAATCCAAACTGTCAGCCAGATCCTTGTATTCACTCTCTGTGGCGGATGTCACAGGAGCTTCTTTTTTGTATTTATCCACCAGCATGGCGGCTTTTTTGATGGGACGGATGGTACCGGCGCCGGCAATACAGCCGCCGGGACAAGCCATGCCCTCCAGCAGGTAGCCGTTGAGCTTGCCCGTCTTTGCCTGCATCATCATTTTGCGGCATTCCCGCAGACCCTCTGCACCCATGATCTTCATGTCCACATCGGGTGCCATCTGCTTGACCACGTTCTGCACGGCAGCTGCCACACCACCGGAAACGGCAAAGCCGCGACCGTCTGCGGATGCCTTATCCAGAGGATCGTTGCCCTCCACATCGGCATACCAGATCTCTTTGGCCTCGAACATACCCTGCAGCTCTTCAAAGGTCAAAACAAAGTCCACATCGCTGCGAATGTGCTCGCGGCTGGCTTCCAGCTTTTTCGCGGCGCAGGGGCCTACGAAGCAGACCTTGGCATCGGGATGCTCCTTTTTGACCATACGGGCAGTCAGTACCATGGGGGTCAGGGTCATGGAAATGTGATCCACTTGATCGGGGAAATAGGTCTCCACCATGGAGATCCAGGCAGGGCAGCAGGACGTGCCCATGTAGCTGCCGCCCTCGGCGACGCGCTCCAGATACTCCTTGGCTTCATCCAGCGTACACAGGTCAGCACCTACGGCGACTTCCACCACACCTTCAAAGCCCAGCATCTTCATGGCAGCTGTCAGCTTTTCCGGCGTCAGATAGTCACCGAACTGACCGACGAAGGCAGGTGCAACGATGGCATAGACCTTGTAGCCCTTCTTCATGGCATGGATCAGCTGGAAGATCTGACCCTTGTCCACAATGGCGCCGAAGGGGCAGGACACAAGACATTGACCGCAGGAAACGCACTTGTCCTGGTTGATTCTGGCTCTGCCGTATTCATCTTTTTCGATGGCATCCATACCGCAGGCAGCTTCACAGGGGCGTTCCAGCTTGATGATGGCATGGTAGGGGCAGGCATCGGCGCACTTGCCGCAGTAGATGCAGGCGTCCTGATCGATATGGGAGCGGCCGCGGTCAAAACTCACTGCCTGCTTGGGACACACCTGCTGACAGCTGCGGCTCAGACAGCCCTGGCACAGATCGGAAACATACATCTGCTTGGGCGGACAGGCGTTGCAGGCATAGGTGATGATGTTGATCAAGGGAGGATCGTAGTACTTTTCCGCGATGGCGCTGTCATTGACGCCATCAGACAGAGGTTTATGCTCCTGCACTGGGCGCAGAGGCAGACCCATGGCAAGCCGCACGCGCTCACCGGCAATGGCGCGGGAGAGGAAAATACTGGAGCGGTTCTCGTTGATCTCGCCGGGAACCAGCGTATAGGGGAGTGCTTCCATCCGGGAGTAGTCGCCGCCTTCGTAGGCGAGCTTTGCCACTTCCGTAAACACTTTTTTTCGGATATTGGTCACGATGCTTTCATAGCCTCGCATATATTCCACCTCACTTTGATTACATCTATTATACAGGACACCACATCAAAAGACAATTGGTAATTCAAAAACCGATGCATGATATCATGCATCGGTTTTTTATCAGCAGTAAAAATCCTTGATCTTCTTGGCACGGGAGGGGTGGCGCAGCTTGCGGATGGCTTTGTTTTCGATCTGGCGGATGCGTTCACGGGTCACGCCGAAGATCTGACCAACCTCTTCCAGAGTGTGGGTGCGGCCATCGTACATACCAAAGCGCATACGCAGCACATCTGCCTCACGCTCGGTCAGAGTACCGAGGATCTCGCTCAGCGCCTCTGCAAGCAGCGTGTTGGAGGTCGCATCTGCAGGGCCGAGGGTGTTGTCGTCTTCCACGAAGGAGCCGATGGTGGTGTCTTCTTCATCACCCACAGGGGTATCCAGAGACAGGGTGTCGGCTGCGGTGCGGTTTGCTTCAATGATCTTTTCAATGGGCAAATTCAGCTCGGCAGCGATCTCTTCCAAGGTAGGCTCTCTGCCCAGCTCCTGCACCAGCTTGCGGTTGCAGCGGGTGGCTTTGTTGATGACCTCTACCATATGCACGGGCACGCGGATGGTGCGGGCCTGGTCGGCAATGGCTCTTGTGATGGCCTGTCGGATCCACCAGGTGGCATATGTAGAGAACTTGTTTCCCTTTGTATAGTCAAACTTGTCCACGGCGCGGATGAGGCCCGTGTTGCCCTCCTGGATCAGATCCAGAATGTGCAGACCGCGGCCGGAATACTTCTTGGCGATGGACACGACCAGACGCAGATTGGCTTCTGTCAGCTTGTTTTTGGCGGCTTGATCGCCTTCGGACACGCGGCGTGCCAGCTCGATCTCTTCATCGGCACTGAGCAGACGCACCTGACCGATCTCCTTGAGGTACATTCTCACGGGGTCATCCAGATTGTATTCTGCAGCCAGTTCCACAGGATCGACCAGCGGCTCTTCCTCATCATCGGAGGGCAGATCCAGATCAAGATCCAGATCCAGTGCGGCATCTTCTTCCATTTCCAGCTCCAACTCTGCGCCGATGATCTGGATGCCCATGGCCTCAAAGGTGTCATAGATCTGCTCGATCTTTTCCACGGAAAGATCCAGTTTTTCCAGCTCTGCGCTCAGCTCAGAAGCTTGAATGGAGCCTTCTTTTCTTGCTTTTGCGATCAGCGCGGCGACAGGTGCCTTTGCATCCTCGGCCGGCGTTATATTTTTAGAGTTTGCCATTTTTTGTACATCCCCGTTCTTTTTCCAATCCCTCCTGCGCAAACGCGCAGTCAATACATTATATCTTTTTCTTGAAATCTTGGCAATAGCTTTTTGTTGTTTTTTCGGAAATAATTTAAAAATTTTCCGAATTTTACCTGTTATAAAAGGAAAAAATTGCCATATATCAAGTATTTCCCTTTTTTTCGTCCTTTAAACGGCACAGTGGGGAAAGAGGGGTTGACGGCAAAAGAAAAGAGAGTATATAATAAATATACGAACAAATGTTCGAACTGACAAGGAATACCGTGCGAGTGATCATAACATGGAAGAAGGGATTTTTGTGAAGGTATTTGACTATGATGACTTGCAGACCCGTGCCCTGTCCCAGCTGGGACAGGTGGACACGCAGATCCGTCTGCCCAACGACAGGCTGGGGCATACCCTCAACGGCCCCTGCCGCACCTACCGTCTTGGCAGACCCATGACCATCCGTGAGCTGGAAGCCATGCCACGCGATCTGCAGATTCTGTACCTGCGCAGATTGCGCCGCATGGGCGGCTGTGCGGAAAGTGTGGGAGAAATGCTGGGCGTGCTGCCTGCCCGGCTATCCCAATGGGGTGTTTGTTTCGATCGACCCGACCCCAAGTCGTGGGCGGCATTTTTGGATCATGCGGGGAGGTGAGGGCATTGGAACAATGCACATCGCGGGCAAAACAGGCGCTGGAAGCTGTGGAGGAAGCGCGCTGTCAAGTGGGACGCCTGCGCCGCACGGTCAAACTGCTGCAGAGCAAATGTACCGATGTGGGAGTCAGCCGCTACGGCGCCAGAGCCGGGAGCACCATGATGCTCCATCCCGAGAAATGGGATGCTTTGGTGGAGCAGCAAAAGCTGCTGGAGCAGGAGGAAGAGAAGCTGCGAAAGCTGGAACAGCAGTTGGAAAGCTGGATCGATTTGCTGCCCAAACCGCGCTGGCGCATGGTCCTGCGCTGCCACTATCTCGATGGCATGGAGCTGTCGGACGTGGTGGGGACGCTGAGCCGGGACACGGGACGGGAGTTTACCAGGGATCAGGTCTACAAGCTCCACCGCGGCGCGCTGAAAGCGGCGGAGAACCTCTGGCCCTTGAGCTGATGGTAAAAAAAGAGATGGGCAGCCGCCGTGGCTGCCCACACCACCATCTTCCCATCGCCTGGTGGCACGGCTGCGACGGCACTCGCGCCGCCTGCACCCAATGCTGGTCAAGACCATGGGAGGAATGTATGTGACCGGAAGGACCGCTGCTCATCCATCGGTCTTTTTCCTTTTTTTGGACAAAAATCCCTTGCATCACACAGGTTGCGTGAGGTGGTGAGAAAAATTTTTGTTTCCTGCCAAATTGCGACAAAGTATGCCTATATGTTGGGTGTATACTGTGGACAAAGAACGACATATAGTTCTAAAATACCACAGGAGGTACCAAGTATGGTAGACTATCGAAAAATGTATATGGGATTGTTGGTGGCTGTGTGTGATGTGGCAGAGCATCTGGAACAGCAAAATTGCGGCCTGGCATATGACAGAGCCTTATTGGCGATCGAGCAGGCAGAGGATGCCTACATAGAGGCAGAGGAAGATGTGCAGGACGAGTGATCGAAGTGCGTGAAACCTGCCGGTAGAATGCCGCGGCTTGTTTGCAAGCCGCGGCATTGACAATAAAAAAACGCTCCGAAGCTTAGCTTCGGAGCGTTTTGCAACTTATTCAGCCACGTAGGGCAGCAGAGCGATATGTCTGGCGCGCTTGATGGCGACGGTCAGCTGACGCTGATGAGCTGCGCAGGTACCGGTGGTACGGCGGGGCAGGATCTTGCCGCGCTCGGACAGGTAACGGCGGAGCTTAGCGGTGTCCTTGTAGTCGATGTGCTCGACCTTGTCAACGCAGAAGCTGCATACCTTCTTGCGCTTACGGGGACGCATTCTATCGTTAGCCATTGAGGTTTCCTCCTATCTCAAGATTCGTAGAAAAATTCATATTGCAGCTTTAGAACGGCAGTTCGGAGTCGTCATCCTCCAGCATGGCGAAGTCGGAGACTGCCTGGCTGGGAACATCGGACTGAGCAGGCTGACCGTAGCCGCCGAAGCCCTGTGCGCCGTAGGCGGGGGCTCCGTAGGTCTGGTCGAAGCCGCCGGCAGCACCGTCGCGCTTGCTGTCGCCGAAGTAGACATTGTCTGCCACGACTTCCGCAGAGCGGCGCTTGTTGCCGTCTTTGTCGTTCCAGTTACGGATCTGCAATCTGCCGGAGACCACCGCCATGCGGCCCTTTGCGAAGTATTTGGAAACAAATTCCGCAGTGCTTCTCCAGGTAACGATGTCGATGAAATCCGTTTCCCTTTCGCCGGTCTCTCTGTTGGACGCGAAGTCGCGGTCAACAGCCAGCGTAAAGGTGGTGACGGGGATGCCGCTGCCGGTACGCCGAAGCTCCGGGTCACGGGTAAGACGGCCCATGAGAACGATATGGTTCAGCATGAGAAAGCCTCCTTACATTTCCACGTCGGTGATGAGAGAGCGCATGATGCCTTCAGTGATCTTGAACACGCGGTCGAGCTCAGCGGGGAACTCGGGCTTGCAGTCCATGGTCATCAGGACATAATAACCCTCCATCAGGTCATTGATGGGGTAGGCCAGACGGCGCTTGCCCCACTCGTCGATGCTGGTCAGAGTACCGTTTGCTTCAACGAGTGCCTTGAACTTTTCTACGAGAGCTGCAGTAGCCTCTTCACCCAGAGTGGGATCGATGACGTACAGAACCTCATACTTGCCGGAAATCTTTGCCATTTCGTTGCACCTCCTTTTGGACGTATGGCCACCGGTCGCGCCGGTGGCAAGGATTCATGCCTGTCGCGCAGGCTAAATTATTATAGAAGAAAGCGGCGCAAAAGTCAAGAAAAAATTACTTCTTTTTTGCAATTTCAGCCACTTCCGCAAAACGTTCGTTGATTTTGTCGTAGTTTTCCTTTTTGTGGGGCACAAGGCAATGGGAGCAGTCCTTGATGCCGTTGGGAAGATAGGTGAAGCTGCCGCCGCAGTTTTCGCCCAGCGCGTACAGGGGGCAGTAGCAGAACAGACAGCTGAAGTTATCTCTGTCTGCGCCCTTGTGGCAGGGGAAATATTCACATTCTTTGTGCTGGAAATAGCGGTAGTGCTCCATTTAAATCTCCCCCTTCGGATCGACAATGACGGTTCTGTATTCGTGGTAGATGACCATACCGGGCTTGCTGCCCACGGGCTTTTTCACCTGCTTAACAGGAGTCACATCCACAGGCACATTTTTGCTCTGCCGCGCTTGAGAGTACCACGCAGCCAACTGGGCTGCCTGTGTGATAGTGTCGTCACCGGGCGTCTGCCCCTCACAGCGGATGATCACATGGCTGCCGTGGAGCTTCTGCACATGGAGCCAAAGATCGGTTTTGGCAGACTGCTTCAAGGTCAGAAGGTCATTCTGGCGGTTGTTTCTGCCCACCACGATCAGGAAGCCTTCGGTGGAGGTAAACTCCATGGGGCCGGAGGGTTTCAGCTTCATCTGCTTCTTCCGGTCGGTATCACGGACATAGCCCTCCTGCACCAGCTCCATGCGGATCTCCGCCACATCCTTTTCTGTCTCCGCCCTGCGCAGGCAGTCCAGAACGCTTTCCAGATACTGCAGCTCCGTTTCGCCCTTGGCGATCTGCTCAGTCAGGATCTTCTCGGCATTTTTTGCCTTGGTGTAGTCCTTATAGAACTTGGCGGCGTTCTGCTGCGGCGAGAGCTGCACGGACAGGGGAATGTCGATCTGCTTCATGTCGGGATCGTAAAAGTCCACAGCCGTCAAACGTGCCTGTCCTCGCGTGATGGCATGGATGTTGGCGGTGACGATATCGCCCAGCTGACGAAGCCGTTCCCGGTCTAAAGTAGCCGCAAGTTCCTTGCGCTGGTTTTCCAGCTTTCGCACAGTCCTGTCGCGGAGATTGGTCATGGTTTTCAACAGGGTTTGGGTCTTCTGACGCATCCGGTCGGCGTGGTCACGCTCGGCATAGAAGCTGTCCAGCAGCAAAGAGAAGCTGTCAAAGCGCATGCTCTGCCGCGCCGTGCCGTACTGGCGGATGGGACGGAAGGAGAAGTCCGCAGGACGCTCCCCGTCCAGCAGCATCACAGGCTGAGGATCTGCCCGAAGCGCTTCGAACGCAGCCAGAAGGCGCGGCGCGCAGGCTTTTTTTGTATCATAAGACAGGTCTGCCAGATCCACTTCCACATCCCCGAACAGATCGTGGCTCAATTCCCGGCACACCAGAGGTGACAGGCCGCCGAAGGTATCCAGCAGCCATTTGTCAAACCGCCCTGTGGCGCACAGGAGCATTTCATCCAGTTCTTCCCGGCTTACAGCGGTGGGGTCTTGCTTGCCGGTGACAGGGGGCAGGTGATAGAACAATCCCGGCAGCACCTGTCGCTTCTCCGACATTTCAAAGTCCACTCTGCGCAGGCAGTCGATGATCCGTCCGTCCGCGCCGGTGAGGATCAGATTGGAGTTTCTGCCCATCAGCTCTAAGATCAGATGCTTCTGAGAAGGCTCACCCATCTCGTCGGTGCAGTCCAGGGTCAGATCCACCAGACGCTCCATGGGCGGCTGCTCAATGGCGCAGATCCTGCCGCCGGACAGATGCTTCCGAAGCAGCATACAGAACATGGGAGGCTGGGCGGGATTTTCCGGAGCCTGCTTGGTCAGATGCACCCTGGCGGAGCCGGAGGAGGCGGACAGCAGCAGTCGTCCGTTGTTGCCTGCACCGTGGAACTGCAGGATCACCAGATCACGGGCAGGCATCTGGATCTTGTCCACACGGCTGCCCTGCAGGGTCTTTTTCAGTTCCTCCGTCACGCAGGAGAGAAATACGGCATCAAAGGGCATGTTCATCCTCCATGGTCAGCAGGAACAGCTCGTGGAGCCGCTCTTTCTGACCCAGCAGATACAAGCCGCCGAACAGACATTCCAGTCCGGTGGCTTTGGAATATTCTTCGTGGGTGGCATTTTTGGGAATGCCGTGATGGCTGTGGGCATTGCGTCCGCGCCGATAGAGATCGGTCTCTTCCTCCGTCAGCAGAGGGAGCATCTTTTCCATGCGTCTGGCCTGGGCGGGGGCGGAAACGAATGCCACGGTCTTTTTGTGCAGCGTCTTTGCCTGCACGCTGCCGTGGGTGCACAGCCATGTGCGCACCAACAGCTCAAACACCGCGTCACCGCAGTGGGCAAGACCGAGGGCGCTGATCTGATTTACATCGCGCCGATCCATAACGGGCGCAAAATAATTTTCCATGGTATCACCTTTATAACAGAAAAATGCGCTGCTGTTGCAGCGCATTTTTCTTAGTCAACAATTTCCACAGAGACCTTCTTGCCGTCACGCTGGGCAACGGACTTGATGATGGTACGGATCTCTTTGGCAATGCGGCCCTGACGGCCGATGACCTTGCCCATATCGTCGGCAGCCACGCGCAGTTCCAGCACGGTGGTCTCGCCTTCGATCTCGGTGACGGTCACAGCGTCGGGATTGTCGACCAGATTTTTTGCCATATACAGCAAAAGTTCTTTCATGGTCTAACTCCTTGCAGGATTACAGCACGTTAGCCTTCTTCAGAAGAGCCTTGACGGTGTCGGTGGGCTGAGCGCCGTTCTTGATCCAAGCCTGTGCCTTCTCAGCGTCAACAGTGACGGTAGCAGGATTGGTCAGGGGATCGTAGGTGCCGATCTCTTCGATGCAGCGGCCATCGCGGGGGCTGCGGGAATCAGCAACAACGATTCTGTAGTAGGGGTTCTTCTTAGCGCCCATTCTTCTCAGTCTGATCTTGACCATTTTAAATTACCTCCAGATTTTCATCTATCTTTTTTGTTTTTTTATAACGTCGTGCTTGTCACGATATTAACATTTAAAATCCCGGGAAGCCGCCGAAGCCGCCGCCCATGCGCTGAAGCTTTTTCATCTTCTTGCCTGCGCCGGGACCGGAGAACTGCTTGATGAGGTTGTTCATCATCTCGAACTGCTTGAGCAGTCGGTTGACCTCTTCCACCTTCACACCTGCACCTGCAGCGATGCGCTTTTTGCGGCTGCTGCCGAGGCAGGAGGGGTTTTCGCGCTCATAAGGCGTCATGGAGAGGATGATGGCTTCCGTATGGGAGAGGGCTTTTTCATCCACCTGTGCGCCCTTGAGTGCGCCGGGCTTGATGCCGGGCATCATGCCCAGGATATCTTCCATGCTGCCCATGCCCTTGATCTGGGTCAGCTGGTCGTAATAATCCTGCAGGGTGAATTTGTTTTTCTTCAGCTTTTCTTCCAGCTCTGCCGCTTTCTTTTCGTCAAAAGCCTGTTCGGCTTTTTCGATCAGCGTCAGCACATCGCCCATGCCGAGGATGCGCGATGCCATGCGGCCGGGATGGAAGGGCTCGATCTGATCCAGCTTTTCGCCCATGCCGATGAACTTGATGGGCTTGCCGGTGACAGCCTTGACGGAAAGTGCCGCGCCGCCGCGGGCGTCGCCGTCCAGTTTGGAGAGCATGACACCGTCAATATCCAGCGCTTCGTTGAATGCCTGTGCGGCATTGACCGCATCCTGACCGGTCATGGCGTCCACCACCAGCAGGATCTCGCTGGGCTTGACTTCGGCCTTGATGGTCTTCAGCTCCGTCATCAGCTCCTCATCCACGTGCAGGCGGCCTGCCGTATCGAGGAACACCATGTCGTTGCCGTGACGGATGGCGTGTGCGATGGCTTCCTTGGCGATCTTCACAGGATCGGTCTGACCCATCTCAAACACGGGGATATCCAGCTGGCTGCCCACCACCTGCAGCTGCTTGATGGCAGCGGGGCGGTAGATATCGCAGGCGACCAGAAGGGGACGCTTGCCCTGCTTCTTGAACATGCCTGCCAGCTTGGCACCGTTGGTGGTCTTGCCGGCACCCTGCAGACCGACCATCATGATGATGGTGGGCGGCTGGGATGCCATGTAGAGTTTTTGATTTTCACTGCCCATCAGGGCGGTCAGCTCTTCGTTGACGATCTTGACGATCATCTGAGCCGGGGTCAGGCTTTCCAGCACATCGGAGCCGACAGCTCGTTCCGTGACCTTGCCGATAAAGTCTTTTACGACCTTGAAGCTGACGTCGGCTTCCAGCAGCGCCAGACGGATCTCGCGCATGGCTGCCTTGACATCGGCTTCTGTCAGACGACCCTTGCCCCGGAGCTTTTTGAACGCGGCTGAGAGTTTCTCGGTCAGTCCTTCAAATGCCATGGGTTACTCCTTTATTTTCCGGACAGCGTCCAGAATACGCTCTGCCTGCGGCGTGCCCTCCAGCTCCTGCGCCGCGGCGCTGATGGTCTGGAGCAGCTGCTGCAGCCGGTTTTCTCTTGCCACGCAGCCAAGCTTCTGCTCAAAATCCAGCAGAGCCTGCTCGGCCTTGGACAGGGTGTCGTGCACGCCCTGACGGGAGATGCCGGCTTCCTCGGCGATCTCACCGAGGGACAGGTCTTGGTTATAATACAGATCAAAGCAGGTCTTCTGCTTTTCGGTGAGAAGCTCGCCGTAGTAGTCAAGCAGCAGGGTCATGTGCAGGGCATTGTGCTTCATAAAAGACCCTCCTGTAAAGGATTATCACTTGAGTAACCGCTGAATGAATCGTCTGCGGTTGCCAGCGGATCTTTTGTCCCAACTATGCGGTTTGAAAGCCTTGAAATACACAAAGTATTTCTGCGTTTTCAAAACCTTGATTTGGTCCAAAATCTCTCGCTGTCCACTCTTGCCGATTTCATCATCGGTTACTTGCTTGACAGCTTGCTCAGTATACACCAAAAGTCATAGGATGTCAAGCAAAAAAACTTGACATGAGAAATGTTTTTTTATGGAGCAAATGTAAACTTTCTGTTTCAAAAGGCGAAAACGGCAGACGAGGCAGACTTGGCAGAAATGGCAGAAACCGCCACAGGGAAAGTATGATATCATTAGAATCGGAAACGGTCGCCCGAAAGCGACCGTTTCTGATTCTATAGAAAGGAGCAGACACAATGAAAAAACAGTTTAAACAAGGAGGAAATGCCTATGGCAAGAACAAGCACCACAATAGGTAGCTCCGGCACCAGCGCCACAGCCAAGGTAAGAGATGCCAGACGCGATGCCTATCTGGCAGAGATGGGAGGCGGGACGATCACGACAACCAAAAACAATCCGACCAC
>JAGBBD010000045.1 GCA_017938625.1 Oscillospiraceae bacterium
AGGCATACCTGCTGAGCAGACAGTAATCCCCAACAACAAAAAAGACCCCCTCGGGGGTGTGTTTTGTTGGTTAATTGACAGTTGACAATTGAAAATTGACAATGAATGTGTCGGCTTCGCCGACGGATTGAAAATTTGCTGCGCACTTTTAAGGCTTCTCCTCTTAGGAGAAGCTGGCAGCCCGCAGGGCTGACTGATGAGGTGTGTGCAGGCAGTTAAAAAGTGGAAAGTTGAAAGTGGAAAGTTGAAAATTTCGGTGTCGGTTACGCCGACTTATTTAAATGGCGGGCGGCAGATTGCCGCCCTTGCGTTATGCCTGCCTACAGATGTCATTGCGAGGAGGGCGTAGCCCGACGTGGCAATCTCATGGCAGTTTTTAGATTGCCACGCTCATTTCATTCGCTCGCAATGACAGCCGTAGCCGGCGGCGCCTGCGATGTCCCGCGTGTAGGCAGAAAAAACAGCGCCGATGAAGATCATCGGCGCTGTTTGTGTATTTTAGTTCTTCAGACTCTGCATGGGGGCGGGGATGCGTCCGCCGCGGGAGATGAAACCCTCCGCGCTTTCGCCGTGGACCGGCATGACAGGAGCTTCACCCAGCAGACCGCCAAATTCCACCATGTCGCCCACCACAGTACCGGGGGCGGGGATGATGCGCACAGCGGTGGTCTTGGAGTTGACCATGCCGATGGCGGCTTCGTCCGCGATAATGGCGGAAATGGTGGATGCCGGCGTATCACCGGGAACGGCGATCATATCAAGACCCACAGAGCAGACACAGGTCATGGCTTCCAGCTTGTCCAGCGTCAGCACACCGGACTTTGCCGCAGCGATCATGCCCTCGTCTTCAGATACGGGAATGAACGCGCCGGACAGGCCGCCCACGCTGGACGATGCCATGACGCCGCCCTTTTTCACGGCGTCGTTGAGCATGGCAAGGGCTGCGGTGGTGCCGTGGCAGCCGCAGACCTCCAAGCCCATTTCTTCCAAAATTCTGGCAACGCTGTCACCCACGGCAGGGGTGGGAGCCAGAGACAGATCCACCACACCGAAAGGAACGCCCAGACGGGAGGATGCCTCCTGTGCCACCAGCTGACCCATACGGGTGATGCGGAAGGCAGTCTTCTTGATGGCTTCCGCCACAGCGTCCAGAGGCTGACCTTTGCACTTCTGCAGGGCATGATACACCACGCCGGGGCCGGAAACGCCCACATTGATCACAGTCTCCGGCTCGCCCACACCGTGGAACGCGCCTGCCATAAAGGGGTTATCCTCCACAGCGTTGCAGAAAATGACCAGCTTGGCACAAGCCATGCCGCCGTTATCCTTGGTCAGCTCGGCTGCCTTTTTGACTGTCTCGCCCATGAGCTTGACAGCGTCCATGTTGATGCCTGCCTTGGTGGAGCCGACATTGACGCTGGAGCAGACGATATCTGTAGTTGCCAGCGCCTCGGGGATGGACTGAATGAGCCGTCTGTCGCCGGAGGTCATGCCCTTCTGCACAAGGGCGGAGAAGCCGCCGATGAAGTTGACGCCGCATTCTTTGGCGGCACGATCCATGGCAAGCGCCAGAGGGGTGAGGTTTTCAGCCTCACAGGCATTGCCCAGCAATGCCATGGGGGTGACGGAAATGCGCTTGTTGACAATGGGAATACCCAGCTCTCGTTCGATCTGCTCTACAGTGGGAACTAAGTTTTTGGCACAGCGGCAGATCTTGTCATAGACCTTGTCGGCGCAGATTTGGATATCGGGATGGGCGCAATCCAGCAGGGTGATACCCATGGTGACGGTACGGATATCCAGATGCTGCTGGTCGATCATATTGACCGTGCGCATAATATCTTTTTGGGTGAGAAGCATGGTTTGCTCCTTTCTTTCTCAAAAGAGAGAGTTAAATTCTGTGCATGGCCTGGAAAATATCCTGGCGCTGGATGCGGATGGACAGACCCATCTCCTCGCCCTTGGCGGTCAGGGTATCTGCCACTTCATCAAAGGATTTGGGGCAGGCGGTGGTATCCACCAGCATGATCATGGTGAAAAATTCCTGCATAACGGTCTGGCTGATGTCCACGATGTTGATCTGAAGACCTGCAAGGGTGGTGCAGACCTCACCGATAATGCCCACACGGTCGATGCCGACCACAGTTACAATGGCTTTCATAGGGGTTCCTCCTTAAAGTGCGCACAAAGAATGTCAGCACATAGATTTAGAAATCAAGGCAGTCCGATCGGACTGCCTTGATAGAAGTTGAAATTAGTAGGCGATCTTGTCAGCCAGCCACTGCTTCAGCTCGGAGATGGGAACTCTGACCTGCTCCATGGTGTCACGGTCACGGACGGTGACGCAGTTGTCGGCAGGAGTGTTCTCGTCGCCAACAGTCTGGAAGTCCACGGTGATGCAGTAGGGAGTACCGATCTCGTCCTCACGGCGATAGCGCTTGCCGATGGAGCCGGCTTCGTCATAGTCCACCATGAAGTCCTTCTGCAGCATATGATAGATCTCGGTAGCCTTGGGGCCCAGCTTCTTGCTCAGGGGCAGGACAGCTGCCTTGAAGGGAGCCAGAGCAGGATGGAAGTGCATGACCACACGCACATCGTCGCTGCCGTCCTTGTTCTGACCGACAACTTCTTCGTCGTAGGCTTCCACCAGGAATGCCAGGGTCACGCGGTCAGCGCCCAGAGAAGGCTCGACAACGTAGGGGATATAGTGCTCGTTCTTCTCCTGATCGAAGTAGGTCATATCCTTACCGGAGGTGGTCTGGTGTGCGTTCAGGTCGAAGTTGGTACGGGAAGCAACGCCCCACAGCTCGCCCCAGCCGAAGGGGAAGACGAACTCAAAGTCGGTGGTGGCATTGGAGTAGTGGCTCAGCTCTTCGGGATCGTGGTCACGCAGGCGCAGGTTTTCCTCGCGGATGTTCAGACCCAGCAGCCACTCGTGGCAGAACTTCTTCCAGTAGGCGAACCATTCCAGCTCGGTGCCGGGGGAGCAGAAGAACTCCAGCTCCATCTGCTCGAACTCACGGGTACGGAAGGTGAAGTTACCGGGAGTGATCTCATTACGGAAGCTCTTGCCGATCTGGCAGACGCCGAAGGGCAGCTTGCGGCGGGTGGTGCGCTGCACGTTCTGGAAGTTGACGAAAATGCCCTGTGCAGTCTCGGGACGCAGGTAAACGGTGTTCTTTGCATCCTCGGTAACGCCCTGGAAGGTCTTGAACATCAGGTTGAACTGACGGATGTCGGTCCAGTTGTGCTTGCCGCAGGTGGGGCAGCAGATGTTGTGCTCTTCCACGAAATCCTTCATTTCAGCCTGAGAGAAAGCGTCCACAGGCTTGGGCAGGGTGAAGCCGTTTTCGGCGCACCAGTCTTCAATGACCTTGTCGGCGCGGAAGCGCTCCTTGCACTCCTTGCAGTCCATGAGGGGATCGGAGAAACCGCCCACGTGACCGGAAGCGACCCAAGTCTGGGGATTCATCAAAATGGCGGCGTCCAGACCTACATTGTAGGGGTTTTCCTGCACGAATTTCTTCCACCATGCTTTTTTCACGTTGTTTTTCAGTTCCACACCGAGAGGGCCGTAGTCCCAGGTGTTGGCGAGACCGCCGTAGATCTCGGAGCCGGAGAACACGAAGCCTCTGCCCTTACACAGCGCAACGATCTTCTCCATAGTCTTTTCGGTATTCTTCATCATATTGAATTCCTCCTGTAGTCGTCCTTGCCGGCTGCAAGGACGCTGATAGACATACTATAATGAAAAACCTATCAAAAGTCAAGGAAACAGGAACTTTTTGGCATTATGTCCTGGGGACTTTCCAATTTTGCGCAAGTGTGGTACAATATCACAAAACAGTTGAAGAGGTAATTGCTATGCGCGTGATCTCCAATGTGGTATTGTCTGTCATTTTGCTGGTGGTGACAGGCATCTTGATGGCTGTGGCGTCCTTTGCGCCGGAGCTGTTTTTTGGCTTTTATACAGACTTTTCCCAAAATGTCCTTTCTGCCATCAGCGGTGTGACCCAGAAGCTTCCTTTTGCCCTGTGGGAGCCCCTTGCGCTGGTGCTGGTGCTGGTGGCGGTGTATTCTCTCATCCGCCGTTTCCGCCCTCTGGGCTGGCTCACCGGAATTCTTGCAGCCCTTAGTGTGGGTGTGTGCGTGTTTTCCGCCTTGTGGGGGCTCAACTACTTTGCCCCGGAGGTGTCCGACCGTCTTGGCATGGAAACACAGCCCTACACCGTGCAGGAACTGAAGGACACCACCTCCTATATGGCGCAGCAGGCGCAGCTGCTGTGTGACAGCGTCAGCCGTGACGAAGAGGGAAATGTGGTCGCGGATTTTGACCTTCTGGCAGCATCTGCCCATGATGGCTACGATGCGCTGGCGCAGCGCAATGCCTTCTTTGAAAAAGGCCCCCGGCAGGTAAAAAAGCTTCTGTCCGGCAGGCTTTTCAGTCATATGGGCTTTACGGGGATCTTTGTTCCCTTTACCGCCGAATGCAATGTAAACCCGGAGACCTATCCCGGTGCGCTGCCCTTCACCATGTGCCATGAGCTTGCCCACGGCAAGACCGTGGCAAGGGAGGACGAAGCCAACTTCTGTGCCTTCCTTGCCTGTGTGGGCAACGACGATCCGAGCTTCCAATATTCCGGCTGGTATTCTGCGTTCCTGTATACATATAATTCCCTGAAACAGGCAGACCCTGCCGCCGCCCTGGAGATCATGGACGGTCTTTCCCAGACCCTGCGCCGTGATCTTGCAGCCAACAATGCCCACTATGCCCAGTATGACTCTTCTGTGCAGGATGTGGCGCAGAAAGCCAATGACCTGTATCTGAAAGCTGCCGGTGATGAAAACGGCGCGGAAAGCTACGGGAAAGTCACAGATCTGTTGGTAGCATGGTATCTGGCAGCGCAGAAATAAGCAAAACAGCTGCCCGAACATCCTCGATCAAAACCGCCGAAAGATGGCGCCGTACCTGCGGCAGAGAAAACCCCGATTATACCTCCACCTGCGTGTGCGGAAAGAACAAAAGAGAACTGCATATATAAAAATAGAAGAAGCGGCGTGCGGTTGCACGGCGCGTCGTGCTGTTACAGCAACCGG
>JAGBBD010000003.1 GCA_017938625.1 Oscillospiraceae bacterium
AGGGCAATGTGGTCAGCTACATTGTGGATGGCGAGGACTTCGCCCTCTACGCAGGTACGACCTATAAGGTGCCCGTCACCAGGATCGTTCTGGCAGATGCCTTCAGCCCTGTGACCGTGACCGTCTATAACGCAGACGACACCGTTCACGCTGCAGGCACAGACTCTGTGGAGAGCTACATTGCAAGAGCAGGGGAGAACGCTCTCAATGCAGCCATTATGAAGTTTGCAACTTCTGCTCTGAACTATCTGACCTAAAACAAAAAAGACCCCCTCGGGGGTCTTTTTTGCTTAGGTAATAGGAAATAGTGAATAGGGAATAGGTGTGGTGTCGGCTCCGCCGACGGATTTCAAATTTGCTCTGCACCAAAGCCTTCCCCTTGAGGGGAAGGTGCCGAACAAAGTGAGGCGGATGAGGTGTGTGCAGGCATTGTTGTAAATATCTGCACCGGCGGTCTGGGGTCAGACCGCCCTACAAATTCATAGGGGACGGCGTCCGCGACGTCTATCAGCAGGCAGATAAAACATGAAAAAACTGTGGCGGCTTTTTGTTCCAAAATGTAAAAAATGTTCCAATTTTGCAGTCCCGCAGTCCTTGACGATGGTGGGGAAAAAAGGTAAAGTATATTCAAAGAAAAAGGAGGCGCGCTATGTTCAATCTTAACAATTTCCTCACCGGTACCATTGCCCGTGAGTATTTCCGCGGATGCGGCAGCTTTGGTGAGATCTGCGGCAATGTGGAGCGATCCGAAGGCACGATCGTCAATCGCGGTGCGGAGTATGAGATCACCTGCACCTATGAAAAGGATGCCTATGGTGTTTTCACCCGCAAGGATGTGTTCCGCAACACTTCCGATCACCCCATCCGGGTCAATGCCCTCAAGTCCAGATTTGTGTTTGATGGCAGCGAATATCAGGTCTATACCCAGTTCAACAACTGGCAGCATGAGAGCACCGGCGCATGGCAGGAGCTGGTCACCTCTGTCAGCGTGGCAAGCGCCAGTACCAGACTGACCATGGGCGGTACACCTTTTATGGTTTTGTGGAACGAGCAGGCACACCGCGGTGTGGCACTGCATCTGATCCCCAATGGGAATTGGGAGATCCGTGCCACCAGAACAGGTGCACAGAGCAAGCACACCAATGTGGTGGTGGATCTGGGCCTGTCAGACTACGGTATGGATGTGCAGCTGCAGAGCGGCGAGAGTCTGGAACTGCCCGAGGTGCTGTGCTACGAGGTGCGCAATAAGCTTGACTGCGATTGCTGGAAGCTGCACAACTATATGCACACCCGAGCTCCTCGTAAGGCCATGCCCATGCTGTACAACACCTGGCTGTGCCGGTTTGACAATCTGGATTATGATGTGCTCATCCGTCAGGCGGAACTGGCTGCTGAGATGGGGCTGGAATACTACCTCATCGATGCAGGCTGGTTCGGCAAGGGCGCGGCCTGGAGCTTGAGTGTCGGTGACTGGAAGGAAAACCAGACAGGCGCGCTGTATGGCAAGATGATCGAAGTGGCAGACAAGGTCCGCTCTCTCGGCATGAAGTTCGGCCTGTGGCTGGAGCCGGAGCGCGCTGTTCCCACGGCAGACAATCTGCGCGAGCACCCGGAGTATTACTTCAAGGGCGGCACGGAGGCAGAGCCTTATTACTTCCTGGACTTCGGCAATGACGAAGCACGGCAGTGGATGCTGCAGATCATCTTCGATCTGATCGACCATTATGGCATCGAATACATCAAGGACGACTATAACGCCGACCTGTTCTTCGACCCCAAGCACACTTCCTTCACGGATTATCATGCAGGTCATGCCAAGTTTATTCAGGCGATCCGTGACAGATATCCCAATATTTATCTGACCAACTGCGGCTCCGGCGGCATCCGTCTGGATCTTAGGAGCTATATGCTCTTTGACAGCGCATGGCCCAGCGACAATGAAAGCCCCTATATCGAGATGCGTATGTACCGCGATACCATTCTGCGTATGCCGCCTCAGGGCTTTGAACGTTGGATCGCTGCCCATTCCGTTGCGGATCTGAAGGATTTCTATCAGTGCTTCCAGGGAAGCAACTCCGGCAAGCTGGAGCGTATGGTCGCCTGCGGTGATGCTGTGTGGCATCATCTGGTGGGCGTGCAGGATTCCTTTATGCAGGGCTACATGACCGGCGGCCCTGTGGGCTTCAGCTGCGACCTGCGTCTGCTCAGTGACCGCGCCCGTGAGATGTTCAAGGAGGAGATCGCCCAGATCAAGGCAGACCGGGAATTCTGGAAAACTGCCGTTGCCAGAATCCTTACCGATACCAAGACGGTCACCACCTTCCAGTACAGCGATGTAGCTCTGACCAGGATCGTGGTGCAGCTGTTCACCCACGAGACCATGCAGCAGACCTTCCGTGTCTACCCTGTGGTGGACGAAGCGGCAAGCTATCGCACGGCAGACGGTGCGGTTCTTACAGGCCGTCAGATCGCAGAGGAAGGTATTGGAATCGCCACTGAAACCTGGCTTGACAACTGGCACGAGATGTTCCAGATCACGCTGGAAAAGATTTGAATAAGGCAAAAAGCTCCGGGATGCTATGCATTCCGGAGCTTTTTATGCTTACAGAAGGCTTGTCTTGCGCCATGGAGCTTTTCAAGCGATATTGCGTCCGGAGAATCTTTCTCCGTAAAAGTTTTACCAAATTGCAGTAAATTCTGTTGATTTTTTCCAGTTTTGGATGTAAAATCAAACTGGTATGTAATAATGGGATGGGTGTATGCAGTTGAGTGCGGCCTGTTCCGTATCATATTGAAAGAAAGGGAAAGTTACTATGAAAACCATCGTACGCAAAGCATTGGCATGTATGCTGGCGGTTTTGGTGCTGTTTAGCGCCGCCTCCGTGGCATCTGCCGAAACTGCAGAGCAGATCAGCTTTATCGGTGCGAACATGGCTCTGGGCAACGAGCTTGTCCTGAACTTTGTCATTGACGCTGCCGATATCGATGATCCCGCTGACTACACGGCTGTGGTGACCCACGCCGGCAAGACAACGGAACTGCCTGTTGAGAAGCACAGCACCGGAAATTACTGTGTTTCCTATCCTCTGGCTGCCAGAGAAATGGCAGACAAGGTCTCGGCCTATATCGTCAACGAGCACGGCGATATCGTTTCCGAAACCTACGAAAGAAGCATCAAGGATTATGCCCATACCGCTCTGGACCTGTCTGACGGCAGCAACAAGGCGATGGACGCTTTGATGGTGGAAATGCTCAACTACGGTGCTGAGGCACAGAAGTATTTCCATTACAATGAATCCAACCTTGCCAATGCGGATCTGACCGAGGAGCAGCAGGCTCTGTGCGGCGATGCACAGCCCTGTGTCAACGCTCTGGTGGCAGGTGAGCAGTACTACGGCACCAACCTGGCGCTGAATGACAGCATTCTGCTGAACCTGCATTTTAACCGCGGCGACGACGCTGTGGAAGATATGTCCGCCGAGGTGGAGTTTGAAAACTTCCTCGGCAAGCAGCAGACTGCACAGGTCGAAGTGCTGCCCTACAGCTCCACGCTTTGCCGCGTAAGAGTGGATCAGATCGTGCTGGCAGACGCCCGCAAGGACGTCACCGTGAAGGTCTATGCCGCTGACGGCAGCCTCTATGGCGAAGCTGTGGATTCTGTGGCAAGCTATGTTGCCAGATCCACCGGCACCAGAATGGATGCTCTGTCTGCTGCCATCATCCGCTTCTCCGATGCTGCCTACACCTATCTGCTGAACCGCGGCACCGAAGAAGATAAGCCCGATGTGGGCGGCAGCGCGTCCGGTGACGTTGTTGTTGATGCAAACGGCACTGTGAAGGAGTCCATCTCCCTGACCGATAACAACGTGCAGGCAACTGTCCCCGCCGGTGTGGCCGTGAAGGACGGCACTACTTCCCTGACTCTGTCTGTGGACACCGTGTACGATTCCAATGCCGATGTCTCTGTCAATGAGAATGAGACTGCCATGTCTCTGGACGTCCATGTGGAAGGTGTTGCGGAAGAGAACACCACCGCCATTCTGGTCAATCTGGGCGAGGTCCTGCCTATCGGTCTGAACATGGGCAATGTCGCTCTGTACCATGTGGAAAACGGCGAGACTGTGGAAATGACCCGTGTGGCTTCTATGTCCGAACTGGACAGCCACAATGAATATTACTACGAGCCCACCACCGGTGAGGTCACCGTGGCTCTGGCTTCCTTCTCCGAGATCGTGATGGTCAACGAGGAAGCCAAGTGGGAAGGCGCAGTGGACTACTCCTGGTACGATGCTGCCGCAACGACCCATACCATCGCCAATGCCGACCAGCTGGCAGCTCTGAGCGCCATCGTCGGCGGCATGGTCGGTCAGACGCAGGATTCCTTTGCCGGTGAGACCATCAACCTGATCGCCGATATCGATCTGGATGATGCCGAGGCAAATAACGATGAGAGCAAGATCTTCTATCCCATCGGCTACTATAACTCTGAGGGTACTTATGAGAAGACCGGCACTGCCATCACCAGTGGCTTCAAGACCTTTGAAGGCACCTTCAACGGCAACGGTCACACCATCGCCAACTTCTACCACAACACCTGGGAAATGAAGGGTGACCATGAGTGGTACGCAGCCACGGAGCAGTGCTACCGCGATGGCATGGGTCTGTTCGGTAAGGTCTATGGCGGTACCGTCAAAAACCTGACCATCAAGAACTTCTCCTCCGACGGTGAGATCACCACCACCGGCTGCGTGGCTGCTTATGCAGATTTCGGCGCAACCTTTGAAAACATTGCCATTTTCAACTGCAACCCCCGTGTTTATAACATCGGCAACGGCGGTATCGTTGGCTGTGTCGGCTGGTACACCAAGGCCGTGACCAACAAGCCTGTCACCTTCAAGAACATCACCGTTGACAATACCAACAAGATCTCCGCTCTGTGGGGCTCCTGGGACGTGGCTTGCGGCGGTCTGGTTGGTCAGTATTATCCCACCAGCGGCCAGGATAGCTACGGCAATCCCAAGAACGGCGGCATCTCCTTCGAGAACTGCCATGTGTCCGCACAGATCGATGTCAACAATGACGTCTGCGCAAACTATCAGTACTATGCCTACCGTTACGCAGGCATGATCATCGGCTCCGTCCGTGAGAATGAGACCATCGACGGCCATGTCTATCCCAAGATGGATGGCATCACCGCCAAGGGCTGTACGGTCAAGTACGGTGACTGGAACGACTATTACTACTGCGAACTGGTCGCCAACTCTCTGGCTTCCTACACCCACGATCATCAGTTCTCCCGTCTGGTCATTCTGGAGAGCCTTGACGAGATCCAGGCAGGTGACACCTGGCTCAAGACCGGCAACTACCTGCTCATCGATGGCGAGACCAAGACCTGCTATCACATCGTGAAGGATGCCGAAGGCAATCTGGTCCGCCATATGCACGAAGACTCCGGCGAGGAGACCGTAAACGGCGAGACCGTGCTGAAGGAAGACAAGCAGATCGTCTATCTGCCTTTCGATCAGATGTTCACCGGCTACGGCTGGGGCGTTACCAGCAAGGGCGTCAAGGACTTCGAAGGCATCACCAATCTGGATATCAAGTACGGTGACGAAGATACTTCCGTGACCAAGTTTGAGTACGTCGGTCAGGAGTCCTACATCACCGGCAAGACCCTGCCTCTGGGCAACCTGTTCCAGACCATTGCCGACAGCGGCGTGGCTGTGGACTATGACAATGTGCAGGTGTTCGTATCTCCTGCAGATGACACCAGCACCGTGAGCGCTGTTTATACGCCCAACAAGTCTGTCTGGGGTATGGGAACACTGGCATTCTCCGGTCTGGGCAAAGCCATCATCACCATCAATGACTACTATTTCTGCACGCCTACTACGGTGGAGATCGAGATCACCGAAGACAACAGCCTTGAAAATCCCACTGTTTACACCGTGGACTTCAAGCAGTTTGCCAAGGATATCGCGGCACAGGAACTGTGGAACGATCTGCCCTATGAGATCACCCAGGAGTGGCTCGATGCCCATCCCAACGCCGATCAGGCAACCATGAGAGTTCCCATGTCTGCCGAGACCCGCTATGTGGGCCGCTTCTATGAGGCAAAGACCGCAACAGACAAGTTCCTCTGGGGCGACACGGAAAAGGCTGCCTATGACAGCATCGTGGAATACCAGAAGGCAAACTACAACTGGTACTGGTACGAGCCTACCACCAAGCTGAAGACCGGTGAAAATGCCAAGGGTATGTTCGTCAACTATGCTGACAATATCACTTGGGGCATCTCCCTGTATACCGGTCAGCTGAACAACTCCAACGCCAACTTCAACTTCGTTCTGAATGTGGAGAAGGCAGGTGCCTACACGCTGGATATGACTGCTTACTATGAGGGTCTGACAGGCGCAGCCAACATTGCTGCCACCACAGGCGGCGGTTCCGGCTCCGGCTATCTGGATATCCTTGTCAACGGTAAGCATGCCGTGGATGATTACTGCCTGCTCGGTACTTATGAAAACGGCAGAATCAATGCCACTATGTCCAACTACATGGCAACGGTCTATCTCAGAGAGGGCGAGAACATCATCTCCCTCAGACCTGCAAAGGATATGCACGGCACCGAGTCCCACCATCGCCGTCAGATCAATCTGGTCTCTATGACCTTCACCGAGGCCAACTGTGAGCATGAGGTCATCACTGACTACTACTGCGAGACCTGCGGCATGCAGTTCGTTCCCGAGAGCCACATCCTCATCGACTTCAAGGACTTTGCCAAGAAGGCGTCCAAGACCGATTGGTGGCAGCAGCTGGGTGCAACTGCCATCGATAAGGCAAAGTATCTGGGCTATGAGCTCAAGGCGATGACTGCTGAAAACAAGGCAGCTTACACCGCTATGCAGCAGTGGCTCAGCGAGAATGCCTGCTGGAACTTCAATGAAGAGGTCACCGGCTTTACCACCACGCTGGATCGGAAGCATGTCTACCTCAATGCTTCCGATGCCATGACATGGGGTCTTGCATACTACTCCACTTATTTCAACTGCGACAATGCCAAGCTGGGCATCACCGTCAATGTGGAGAAGGCCGGTCCCTATCAGCTGGATATGACTGCCTTCTATGAGGGCACCACCTCCAACTTCAACACCGATCAGGTCACCGGCGGCACCAGCAATCAGCCCGGTGTGGGCGGCGGCTATGCCGATATCTTTGTCAACGGCAGACTGGTTGCCGATGACCATGTATTCTATCCCCAGAACCAGCAGTCTGTCACCCAGAAGAGCACCGTTGCTACCATCTGGCTGGAAGAGGGTGAAAATGACATTACTGTGGTGCAGGCTCTTGACCATGCAGGTAAGCTGGGCTCCACCTCCCGTCGTTTCATCTGCCTGAAGCACCTGGCTCTGGTTCCCGTGGAATGTGCCCACGAGACCGAGATTTATGAGTATGCCCGCGGCGAGCAGATGCTGAGCCATGTGCGCAGCACCGTCTGTGCCAATTGCTTCAAGGTGAGTGCCATCGATGATGGAACTTGCGTGGATGCCAACAGCGACTACTTCTGCGACAACTGCGGCGGCCCCGTGGTCGATACCAATGAGACCTTCATGATCGGCGACGAAAATATGCTCCGCACCTTCTCCAAGCTGGTCGATATGGGCGTCAGCGAACTGAATGCAGAGCTGACCGATGATATCGCTCTGACCTCTGCTTGGGTCACCAATCTGACGGTCGATCATACCATCGGCTCTGCCGAAGCTCCCTATGCCGGTACGTTTGACGGCGCAGGTCATACCATTTCCGGTCTGACCATGTCCTTCGGCAACGTCAGAGCATCCCTGGGCGACGGCAACAATGACAACGTCCGTGACTTCCGCCTCGGTCTGTTCAGCACCACCGATGGCGCGACCATCAAGGATCTGACTGTGGAAGGATCTCTGAAGCTCTCCGGCAGACAGACCGAGTATTCCAAGGTCGCCGGTATCGTGGCATGCGCTACTGATACCACCATCACCAACTGCGTGAACCGCGTGACCATGACCGGTAACTCCTCCGGCTCCTGGGCATACCAGACAAATGTGGGTGGTATCGTTGGTCTGGCTGACAGATGTACCGTTACCCGCTGCGGCAACGAAGCAGATCTGATCGTCAGCGGCCGCTACATGGGCGGTCTGGTCGGTCGCATCGCCGTTTCCGATACTCCCACTGTGGTCTGTGAGAGCTACAACCTGGGTACCATCGATGGCTGCCGTGAGGTCGGCGGTCTGGTCGGTGTGGTCGGCGGCTGCACCAATGAAGAGACCCGTACCACCATCACCAACTGCTATTCCTACGGCGATTTCGGCAGCCATTCTCTGAAAACCGTGAACAAGCAGACTGTCTATGATTACAGCAATCGCTACTGCGGTGGTCTGTTCGGCTCTGCCGACGACGAGAACGTCTACATCGAGCTCAGCAATCTGATCATGAGCGGCAGCACCTTTAATGCGGAAATGGAAGGCCTGACCAATGCTGTTGTCCAGTCCTGGCCCTCTGCAGCATTCCCTGTCAGAGAGAACATCTGGTATGAAGAAGGCAAGGGCGTTGAAGTGAGCAATGCCGGCGGCAACTACTGGGGAAGCGGTGTCTCTGCCGAAGATCTGGCAGATCCCAACTTCGTCCGCTCTCTCGGCTGCGAGTTCGTGCTGGTGGACGGCGAGACCTTGCCTGTTCTGGCATGGCAGCATGCCCATACCGAGGCAGCCGGTTATATCCACAACGGCGATATGACTCATACCGAGGCAACGGTCTGTGAGGGCTGTTCCTGGGCAGAGCCTGTTGCCGAAACAGAAGCCTGCACCGATGAAGATGCCGACAATGTCTGTGACGTCTGCGAAGCAGAGCTGTCCTGCCTGCATCTGAGAAAGAAGACCCGTCTGGTGACTGCAGATGACGAGACCAGCCATGATATCGTTGTGACCTGCAACTCTGTCTGCAAGCAGGTCCTGAGCACCGAAACTGTGGTGTGCGCAGAGACCGAACTGATCACCAAGCTGGTGTCCAACGGCAATGTAACTCATACCACCACCGTTTCCTGCGAGTGCGGCAGAGTTATTTCCGAGGTGACTGAGGACTGCGCTGACGATGCCGGAACGACCAGTGTGGTCTGCGGTGTCTGCAATGGCTCTCTGGAGTGCAAGCATCCCAATACCACGGCTTCTTATGAAGCCGTGGGTGAGCAGAAGCACACCGTCACCAAGACCTGCGATGATTGTGAAGCGGTCGTTTCCGTCGAAGAAGCCGACTGCGTGAATGAGAACGGCGATCTCGAGTGTGATCTGTGCACCGGCGAGCTCCCCTGCGAGCATGCACTGACTACCCCGTCCTATGCTGAAAACGGCAATCAGACCCACACTGTTACCAACACCTGTGACGAATGTGAGGAGATCGTCTCCACCGAGACGGTCGGCTGCGCCGATGAGGATGGCGACTACTACTGTGATGCCTGCGGTGGTCAGGTCGTTCCCGAAGGCACCTACTTCATCGATTTCAAGTATTCTGCCAAGAAGGCATCCGAACAGCCCTTCTGGCAGAATCTGAGAACTGTGAGCGGTGATGCGGGCAGCTCCAAGTTTATCGGCATCCGCGGCTGGGGCAGAGAAGAGACCGGTGCCATCAAGATGACCGAGACTGAGATCGAGGCCTACGGCGAAATGCTGACCTATATGAAGCAGAACTTCGGCTGGACGATCAATGAAGAGACCACCCCGCTGAACCTGGAGACGAACAGTGTTCCCAACAAAGCTGTCCTGTTCAACACGGACGGTGCCGTCAAATGGGGTCTTTCCTATCTCTCCGGCGGCTTTGACACAGAAGACCACGTTTCCAAGCTGGATCTGACTGTCACCGTGGAAGAAGCCGGCTGGTATGCCATTGATCTTACCGCTTTCCATGAGGCAAACTATGGCAGCACCACCATGGGAAGCTATGCCGGTCTGTATTCCGGTTCCGGCTATGCTGAGATCCTGGTCAATGGCAACTCTTTGCTGGAGGAATATTGTTTCTGCGGCGGTCTTGACGGTGTGTCCAACACGATCAATGGTCAGGAAATGGCCAACCGTGTGGCAGCTGTTGAGGTCGGCTATGCCTACCTGAACGCAGGTGAAAACACCATCACCATCAATACCACGAAGGATCTCAATGGCGAAACCACAAGCTTGGCTCATGCGATCTGCCTGCAGTCCATGAAGCTGGAGCTGGTCAGCACCGACGAGTGCCCTGTCTGTCAGGGAACGGATGAGACCTGTGCTGTGTGCGCAACCAAGCCCGAAGACAGCGTTGTTGATCCTGAAGGTTAAGCCTGTTCTTACAGCCAAATAATACCGGAGACGAGCTTCAATAGAAGCTCGTCTCTTATTTTACGTGCGCACAAACGAAATTAAAAAAACACACAAAAATTGTCATACGTAGTTGAGTTTTTTCCGTGAAACAATCTGATTTTAGCAAAAACACTTGTAATTGCCATGGAAATATGATAAAGTATGTAAGATTTAATGTGGGCATTTGTCGCATGAAAGCAAAGAACGCAAAAGAGCAAACACCGCGGTGTTTGCAATATTTTGCGGGAAATGTAGTAAACATTTACGCTCGGAAAGGAGTCGTACATATGAAACCGGACGATAAGCATACGGCTCTGATCGAAGGTGCTATCCATGTGATCGCCAACGAGGGAATTGACAGAGCAACGACGAAACGCATCGGCACTTATACCGGCATCAATGAAGCATATATTTATCGATGCTTCAAGGGGAAAGAGGATCTGTTCGTACAGGCGTTTTTGCAGTTGGATAAAGAATTTGTAAACCATATCATGCTGCAGGTTCGTGTGATGGACAGGGAAGACCTTCCTTTCGAAGTGCGCTGCCGGAAGTTCTTCTCCGCTGTGTGGAGCTTTGTCCTTCACGAGCGTGACCGAAGTGTGTGCTACATCCAATATTACCACTCCCATTATTTTGCAAAGTATTCCCTGAATGGGCGCAGAGAACGTTTCAAACCTGTGCTGGATCGATGCAGCTCGGCATTTAAACCGCAGGCAGATGTGTGGCGGCTGCTCAATCATATTCTGGATATCCTGTTTTCTTCGGCAGAGCAGGTATTTCAGGGAGAATTGCCGGATGATGAAAAAACGCAGGAGTATGTCTACTGTTTGATCTACTGCGGTATCGAGCCTTATCTGGCTTGGAGCGAAAGAGAATGTCTGGCAATGTAACAGACTGCTTTTTCTGAATTTAACCAAAGAAAAGAGGAATGGCATTGAAAAAAGCATTGAATGTGATCAAGACAACGACTGTATGCCTGATCGTTGCGCTGGCGGTGTTCATGATGATCTTTACCATCGTTTCTGTGACCACCTTCAACCGCAATGACCGGAATTTGTTTGGCTACAAGGCGTATATCGTAAACTCTGACTCTATGGCAGCGACCGATTTTGCTGCAGGTGATCTGATCTTCACAAAGGAAGTTTATGCCGGGGATCTCAGCGAAGGCGATATCATTACCTTTATTTCGCAGGATACCGAAAGCTACGGTGAGGTCGTGACCCATAAGATCCGCAGCAAGGCTGTGGATGCCCAGGGCAACCCCGGTTTCGTGACTTACGGTACGACCACAGGCGCCGACGACGCTGTGATCGTCACGTTCCCCTATATTCTCGGCAAGTACGAGTTCCATCTTGACGGCGTGGGTACATTCTTCAATTTCCTGAAAACACCCCAGGGCTACATCGTGTGTATCTTTGTTCCTTTTATGCTGCTGATCCTGTATCAGGGCATCAACTGCATCCGCCTGTTCCGCCGCTATAAGAAGGAGCAGAACGAGGAACTGCAGGCAGAAAAGGCAAAGATCGAAGCAGAGCGTGAGCAGGCAGACAAGATGATGGCAGAGCTGATGGCTCTGAAGGCCCAGCTGGAACAGCAGCAAAAGGCTCCCTCTGCGGAAGAGCAGCCTCCGGTCAGCACCAACTGAGCAGATAGGAGATCATTCATGAAGGTCGTAAAAAAACTGTGGAGCGTGATCTCCACGATCCTTGTGATCGCCATCGTCCTGTGCGCCGTGGCGCTCATGGGCTCAAGACTGCTGGGCTTCCGTGTGTTTACCGTCATTTCCGGCTCTATGGAGCCTGCCTACAGCGTGGGCGATCTGATCTATGTGAAGCCTGTGGATCCCGGTGAGATCAAGGTGGGTGATCCGATCACCTTTGTGCTTAACGAGGCTTTGGTGGTAGCTACGCACCGCGTGGTGGAGATCGATGCGGAAAATCAGCATTTCCACACCAAGGGCGATGCCAACGAGATCGCAGATCAAGCACCTGTACATTTCAACAATGTGATCGGCGTGCCCAAATTCAGCATCCCAAAACTGGGATATGTTTCTGATTTTATCCAGAATCCTCCCGGTATGTACATCACCATCGCTGCCTGTGCAGTGCTGATCCTGCTGGTCTTCCTGCCCGATATGCTGACAAAGAAGGAAGAAGAGGCAGAAAAAACAAAGGAAGAGACCAAAGTTTGATTTTAGATTCCAAGCAGGTGTTTACCGGCAGGGATTTGAAATATAGTTTGAAAGAAAGGAGGAAAATTATATGAAACTGTCTAAGAAAAGGGTGTTGGTCATCGCGCTGGTCGTGTGCCTGGTGGCAATCTTGTCCATGGGTACTCTGGCTTGGTTCAACTACACCGATGACATCACCAACAAGTTCATGGTCGCTACCGATAGTGAAGGTACTCCCGATTTCGGTCTGGATATCTGGGAAACCGAAAACGACGGCGATGACACCGTTGACGCCGACGGCGATGGCGACCCCATCAAGACCCAGGAAGGCAATACATACGAGGATATCACTCCCGGCGACGTTTTGGCAAAAGACCCCACTGTGGAGAACACCGGTCATTATGACCAGTGGGTTCGTGTGCTCGTTACTTTCGATGAGTACTCCAAGATCGAGGCTGCCTGTACCCGTGTCGGCATTTCCACCGATCTGAGGCAGTGGCTGGATATCGACACTGCCAACTGGACTGCCGATGATGCCGCTACCTTTACCGGCAACGACACCATCACTTATGTGTTCTACTACAACAGCAAGCTTACTGAGGGTGCAACGGCTGCTCTGTTCAGCGAGATCACCATCCCCGGTGCGTTCGAGCAGGAAGACATGGCTTATGTCAGCGGCGACTTTTCCGTCACCGTCAAGGCTGATGCCGTGCAGGCAGACAACACCGGCGATACCGCTCAGGCTGCATTTGCAGCTGTGGGCTGGACCGCAGGCGAGGCTTACGACGCATAAGCACTACCATCTGTAAGGTACGGCATACGGAAAACATGACATGATCCATATGCCGCAATTTAAAACATGTCACTTAGGAGGATCTTATGAAAATCAAATCTACCAAGCGCGCACTGGTGCTCAGCGGTCTTGTGCTGCTGCTGTGCGTGTCCATGCTGGTTGGTTCCACCTTTGCGTGGTTCTCTGATTCTGTGACCAGCAAGAACAACATCATCAAGTCCGGCAATTTGGACGTCGTTCTGGAGTACAAGACTGCCGACATGGCTGACTGGGCTGTTGTGGAAGACGACACTGCTCTGTTCAGCGAAGATTCCCTCTGGGAGCCCGGCCACACCGAGTACGTCATGCTCCGTGTCAGCAACGCCGGCACTCTGGCTCTGAAGTACGCTCTGAAGGCTGAAGTGTATTCCGAGAAGGAAGGCACCAACGTTTACAACCAGCAGTTCCTGCTCTCTGACTACCTGATGTATGGTATCGTCACTGAGAACGATGTTGACACCGCCACCACCGACCGTGAGACCGCTGTGGCAGCTGCTGTCAACGAACTGACCTCTTCCATGGATGTCTCCGGCGCTCTGGAGGATCTGGGTCTGGGTAACGGCTGGGGCCAGCTGGTCGGCTCTGTCAGCACTGAGAGAGCTCTGCTGCCCGAGGAAAACAATGTTACCGCTCTGATCATCACCATGCCCACCACTGTCGGCAACGAGGCCAACTACCTCACCGGCACTGAGGCTCCCTACATCAAGTTTGGCGTCAACCTGTATGCAACTCAGCAGATGCATGAGGAAGACAGCTTCGGCGACGACTACGATGAGGATGCAAAGACTGAGCAGATCGAAGTTCCCATCGCCATCGTCCGTGACAATGGCCCCGTGGAAGATCTGTATGTTGAGTCCCTGTTCGGCGGCGGCCTGTTCGATGAGAACAACAATGAGCACCTGCGCGATATGGATGCAACTTTCACCTTTATCTCTCCCGCAGGCGTGACCGCTTACGACAACTGGGTCGCTGACTATGAGGTGACTGTGGATGCCGATCTGAACGACGGCGATGCTGTTCTGGCCGGTCAGTATGACTTCATCGATGCCGATTGGCAGGCTTTCTATACTCCCGCCGTTGCAGCCAACCAGCCTCAGCGTCTGCTGGCTTCTCAGGGCCTGTACATGACCTATGCAGATGTCCGTCAGTACGTTGGTGAGTTTGACTGCGGTGTTGAGAACATCAATGTTCCCGCCGGTACGACCATGACTGTTGCTCTGAAGCTGTACAAGTACGCTGAAGACGACTCCGCTCATGCAACCGTTCTCGACGAGATCACCGTTGCTTACTACAACTACACCTTTAAATAATTGCTCCATTACCGTTTGCACCCCTTCGGGGGTGCAGCGGTATATCGTTTTTTGTTGACCGATGATCGCGAAGAGATCGTGCTTATCGGTCAGTAAAAAACCTGCGGCAGAAAGCTTGGTGCTTGCGGCTTGCTGTCGGGAAATGAAAGAAAGGGAAGTTATTCTATGCGTAAGATTCTCTCTTGTCTGCTTGTTGTGGCGATGCTTTTGAGCTTCGTGCCTGCAGCAGCGGCTGCGGAAAGCAGTCCCTCTGTTCAGATCATCGGCTCCAACATGGATCTGGGCAATGAGCTTGTTCAGAACTTTATGATCCGTACTTCCGACATTGATGATCCCAGCCAGTATATGGGCCTTGTGACCCATGGCGATGAGACCATCGAAGTTCCCCTCAGAATGCACAGTACCCAGTATTACTGCATTTCCTATGGCGTGGCTGCCATGGAGATGGCAGATCCGGTCTCGGTCTGTGTTGTGGATGCAGATGGGAATGTGGTGTCCAACACCTTCACCAGAAGCATCAAGGATTACGCACAGCTTGGCCTATCCACTTCTGAGGATATGAAGATGAAGTGCCTGTTGGTGGATATGCTCAACTACGGCACCGAGGCACAGAAATACTTCGGCTACAACGAGGAAAACTACGCCAATGCCGATCTGACCGAAGAGCAAAAGGCTCTGGCAAGCGATTCGGTGGAATTTGAAGATAACAGAGAAAGCATCCGGAATGTTCTTGGCTCCAACCTGGCCCTGAACGATAGGATTTTGCTGAATGTTTTCTTCTCCGGCGTTTCTCCCAGCGAACTGGATACCCTGTCTGCTACTGTGGAATACATCAATTTCCTTGGCAGAAAGGTCACCGAAGCCGCAACGGTCACATCTTATAATACCACAGCCTGTAAGGTGGTCGTGGATCAGATCGTGCTGGCGGATTCCCGCTGTGATGTGACTGTGAAGCTCTATGATGCCGAAGGCAGCCTGATTGGCGAGTGCGTGGATTCTGTGGAAAGCTACGCCGCCCGCAGCGTTGGCAGCAGAGGCTATGCCCTCAACGAGACCATTATGAAGTTTGCTGATACTGCCTATGTCTACCTGTACGACAGACTCAGCGAAAAGTTTGCTGTCAATGATGGTCTGAACTTTGTCCATACGGCAGAAGACAGCACCATCGAAAAGACCCTTGGCGATCTGTTCACAGCTGTGGACGGTGCCGCGATCAGCAGCGAAACTGTGACCGTGGCTGTCAAAGCCGATGGCCTGAGCGTTGACTATGCCGCCAATGCAGAAGACTGGACACAGGGAACTGTGACCTTCTCCGGTGTTGGTACTGCCACTTTGATCATTACCGATAACAACCGCTGCGTTCCCTGCACTGCTACCGTGACTGTCACGGAAGTCAAGGATGCGGTGAAGTTCGAGGCAGCTTCCGATCTGACCTTTGAGCACACGACGCAGGACGGTACCATCGAGAAGACTGTGGGCGATCTGTTCACCGCCGTGGAAGGCGCCCAGATCGATACTGCCAATGTGACCGTGACCTACGAAGCTGATGGCGTGGAAGTTGAGTATGCCATCGATGCGGAAGATTGGACGCAGGATATTGTGACCTTCACCGGCGTGGGTACAGTCACTTTCACCATCACCGATGATAATTTCTGCATTCCCACCACGGCAGTGGTGACCATCACGGAGCCTGAGTCTGTGGCAAAGTTCGAGGCAGCCACCGAGCTGGCCTTTGAACACACCGTTCAGAACGGTACTATCGAAAAGACCGTGGGTGACCTGTTCACCGCCGTGGAAGGTGCCGAAATCGACAGCAGTTCCGTGACTGTGACCTATGAGACCGACGGTGTGACGGTTGACTATACCCCCAATGCCGCAGACTGGACGCAGGATATTGTGACCTTCACCGGCGTGGGTACAGTCACTTTCACCATCACCGATGATAATTTCTGCATTCCCACCACGGCAGTGGTGACCATCACCGAGCCGGAGTCCGTGGCAAAGTTTGAAGCAGCCACCGATCTGGCATTTGAACACACCGTTCAGAACGGTACTATCGAAAAGACCGTGGGCGACCTGTTCACCGCCGTGGAAGGCGCCGAGATCGATACTGCCAATGTGACCGTGACTTTTGAAGCTGACGGCGTGAGCGTTGAGTATGCTCCCAATGCCGCAGATTGGGCACAGGGCACTGTGACCTTCACCGGTGTTGGCACTGCCACACTGACTATCACGGATGACAGCTTCTGTATCCCCACGACAGCTTCCGTGACCGTTTCTGAGCCTGAGGAGACAGAAAAATTCGGTCTTGTCTTCCAGAACACCGATACCTACATCTATCGTGTAGGCAACCAGAATACGGTCAGCCTTGGCAGTCTCTTCGAGGCTGTCGGTGAGAAGCCTGTCGGCAATGTGAGTGTCACCGTGGAAGCTCTCAACGGCGCTGTTGTTTCCGGCACTTATACTCCCAATGCTTCCAACTGGAAGTCCGGCACCATTCAGTTCTCCGGCACCGGCCCTGTTGTTGTGACCATCGATGACGATGCCTATGCTGTAGAAAAGACTCTGAAGCTGGAGGTCGTCAATGCAAAGAACTCCGCTTCTGCCACTTCTGTGACCTCCGCCACCGGCAGCAACGTGGTTCTGCTGTGTGATACCACCGGCACGTTCAGCGTCTCCGGCGGCTACACCCTCTATGGCAACGGCTTTACTGTTAGGCTGCCTAACACCTATCAGAGCAAATACTCTGCCGGCTTTGTGGGCATGGTAAATCTGGACAGCGGTAATCTGGACAATGTCAGAATCGAGGGTCCTGTTTATCCCGAAACCTATATCTACCGCTCTCAGGCGGAAGACAGCACCGACAGCACTCTGGCAAATTACTTCTACAATGCTGTCATCATCAACTCCGGTAACTGCACTATCTCCAATTCCTACATCTCCGGCTGCCGTTCTGCTGTCTATGTCAAGGCAGGCAACAATGTGGTCATTGAGAACACCACCCTTTCCGGCGGCTCCTTCGCCAACCTTGAAGTTCAGGGCGCGACCAGCGTGACCCTGAAGGATCTGACCACCATTCAGTCTGAGAGAAGCGACTCCTACGGCAAGGGCAAGACGATGATCGGTGTTGGTGTCATGGTCTGGTCCGGTACTCCCGAGTTCTATATTGAAGGCGAGCTGGAGCAGTACAACTGGGTGAACAAGACCCAGTGGGATTCCATCGTGCCTTCTGTCTACCAGAGCGCATTCCCTGCATTCTTCACCGGTTCTGATTTCGCCAAGTTCCAGCATCAGCGTGACGGCGTCACTTATGTGAATCTGGCCTTCATCTTTGCCTGCAACTGGGATACTGCCAAGATCCATGATGAGCATACCAACAGCATTGGATATGAATTCTCCAATACGGTCTCTCTGGGCGATCTGGACGGCGGTGTCCTGTCTGTGGCAAATGCCGGAACTCTCACCGATGAGCTGTTCGTCGCACCGACGACCTATACCGCTACCGGTCATGCTCCCGTGGCGCCTGTGTTTACCTTCGTGAACAAGGATGAAGAGGCAGACGATCCTAACAATGCAGCCGATCCCTACTGTGTGTATGAAGGCGGTATTCTGAAGATCGGCTCCACCGGCAGCAGCAGTACACTTGATCTTTCCGGTGTCAGCGTTCTGAAAAATGGTGTTGCCATGGACTATACCGTCTATCTCAACGGCAATGAGGTCACAGGCAGCTCTGTCACCATCAACGCGGCAGACGGCACCAGCCAGCGTCTGACCTTCAAGGCTGTCAGCGATGATGCAGGCTACGACAAGGACGGCAATGCCGTTGCCGGTACGGTGGAGTACACCTGGAACATTCCTGTTGAGGTGGCGACCTTGTCCTTCCCGGCTCCTGTCTGGAATATGGACAGCTACACCTTTGGCACCACAGATCCTACCAAGTGCTACTATGTCTACTATAAGACCTCTACCGGCTATGCCGAGGTCGTACCCATCTTTGAAGGCATCAAGGTGGACTACTACGACAAGAGCGGCAAGCTGGTCAATCTGGATCTGTCCGGCACCACGGTCAGCAAGACAGACACCAATGCCCTTGGCAGCGAGTATGTCTACACCCACTCCGATGGCTCTACTCTGGCGATCAAGTACAGCTCCGGTTATAAGAGCGGCGTCACGGCATACTACTTCACCACATATAACGGCAAGCAGTACGTCTATCCCAGTGATCCTTCCGCAAACGGCAACGTCCGTCCCGGTGTGTCCGATTATGACTTCAATGTGAAGTTCACCTACACCTTCACCGATCCCAACGGTCAGAAGACCGATACGATCACCGTCAACTGGTACAATGCAAAGGCGTCCAACTCCAGCAATGTTTCCACCATCAAGTGGGGCACTCTGGATACCACCAACGGTAAGAACGGTACAGACTGTATCACAGGTGACACGCTGATTACTCTGGCAGACGGCTCCGTCAAGCGTGCCGATGCCATGACAGGCGACGAGCAGCTGTTGGTCTGGGATCACGCCACCGGTGCCATGAGCGCAGCGCCTGTTGCTTACATCATCGATCACGGCGGTGTGGAGCAGGAGCGTGAAGTCACAACTCTGACCTTCTCCGATGGCAGAACGCTCGAAATGATCGGCGAGCACGTGTTCTATGACGCAACGCTGAACAAGTATGCAGCCATTGCCGATGACGCGGAAAGCTACATCGGTCACAGTTTCTTGGCTCTGACCGGCACCGATGCCATGGAAGAGATCACCCTTGTGGATGTGCAGCGCGAGGTTCGCATGACCACGGTCTATGAGGTCGTCTCCTACGAGCATCTGACCTGCTTCACGGGCGGCATCCTGTCCACCTCTGCCTATCTGGATCCGCTGCTGAATATCTTCGATCTCGACCCCGAGACCTGGGCATATTCTGAGCAGAGCGTCGCTGAGGATATTGAGACCTATGGTCTGTATACCTACGAAGACTTTGAGGGTCTGATCTGTGAAGAGGCATTTGAGCTGTATAACGCAAAGTACCTGAAGATCGCTGTCGGCAAGGGCTACATCGTCTGGGAGGACATCCTGGAAATGATCGAGATCTATTTCGATGCAGGCGTTGAGCCGCTGCAGTGATCCAAAACCTAAAAATAAGTACTAAGCTGACCCGACTCCTGCGGGAGTCGGGCGGCCGTCAAAGGGCACAGGGCTCTGCGCCTTTTGACAGCCGAAGAAACGAAAGGAGGAAGCACCATGAAACATGTCAAACTGAAAACAGCTGTGATCTGTCTGGTCGCTGTCCTTCTGACATTCTTTACCCAGCCTTCTCTGGCGTATTACACCACCATTGGCAGAGCGACCAATGTTGTGACCACAGGTGAGATCCGTTTTATCATCCACGAGACCACCGATCAGGGAACACCGTTCCCGGAAGAGGGCGTGTATATTGTCCCCGGTGATATCGTCAGCAAGCAGGTGTTCATTGAAAGTGCCTGTCAGCAGCCCTTCTATCTGCGCGTCAAGCTGGTCTATGGTGTAGATGAGCAGGAGCTGTCCTCCGAGGAGTGCTTCCGTGTGAACATCAACGAGGCGTATTGGCAATTGGTGGATGGTTGGTATTACTACAAGGGTGTCGTAGAGCCGGGACAGACCACACCGTATGTGTTCTCTCAGGTGGAGATCGTGGGCAGTGAGGTGGACAATGCCTATCTGGGCAAGACTCTGACCCTGTCCGTCATTGCGCAGGGTGTGCAGAGCGCACACAATCCTGTCAGCGGTACCAATACTTATGAAGCCTCCGGCTGGCCTGCGGAAGGAGGCACAACATGAGAAAACTGTTTGCTTGCCTGTTGGCGATGCTGATCCTGTCTGTCTGTGTGCTGCCTGTTTTCGCGCAGGATGGCAGTGTGATCTACAGCGGCAATGCACGGGAGTTTATTTTTGAACCGGGAAGCCGTTACTCGCCTACAGACCTGTTTCCCAACTACAAAGGTGTTATGCCCGGTGACAGCCTGGGTCAGACCATCACCGTCCGCAATGAGCGTGCACGGACGACCATCCGGGTGTATATGCGCGCTTTGGGCGCCCACGAAGATTCTCAGGAATTTCTCTCGCAGCTGCACCTGCGTGTTAACGAGCTGAGAGATACGGAGCTTTTCGACGCTCCTGCAAACGAGACCGCCCAGCTGACAGACTGGGTGCTTCTTGGAACGCTCCGCTCCGGCGGTGAGATCGATCTGGAGGTCATTCTGGATGTGCCTGTGGAGCTGGACAATCGGTTCAGCAATGCCATCGGATATCTGGATTGGGAATTCATGGTAGAAGAGTTTCCGACCGGTGGCGGCGGAAACAAACCGGATCACCCGGAATTGCCGGATGATGAAGAAGATGAGGTCATCGAAGAAGAACCTCTGCCCCCTGAAATTTTGCCCGATACGCCTCATACCGGCGACCGGGATGACAGCGGCTTCTGGACAGCTGTTCTGATCTGTGCCGCAGTTTTGATGCTGATCACCGTGGTACTGCTGATCAAGTGGTACAGAAGAAACGATGAGGAAGAAGCCTCAGAGAGGAACGTGCGTAAGGATGGAGAAACGGACGTATAAAAAAATTGCATATGTCCTGAGCCTTTGCGTGTTCCTGCTGTGGGCAGCGCTGGGCACGGGAACATCTCTTGCCTGGTTTACAGACACGACCACGGAGATCAAAAATGTCTTCCATACAGCGGAGTTTGAACTGAAAGTCTCGCACCGTACAGAAGGCGGCTGGTACGAAGTCATTGATGGTACTACGCAGATCTTTGATGACGAAGCCCTCTATGAGCCGGGCTACACGCAGGTCGTCTATCTGAAGGTGAAAAATGAGGGAACGATTCCCTTTGACATGAAAACGGCAGTCAGTATAACGGATTATACTGTGGCGACCAATGTGTTCGGCAGATCCTTCGAACTGCGGGACTATTTGAAATTCGGTTTCGTCATGGCAGATACGGAGGCGGAGCTGGATGAGAAAGTCGCAACCCGCGCCATGGCAGCCGCAGCAGCCACCATGCCGCTGAACAACTACTCCACAGACACCGTGGTCATGGAGGCCGGGCAGACAAAGTATATGGCGCTGATCGTCCGTATGCCGGAGGAAGTCGGCAATGAAGCAAACTATCGCGGCGACACCATTCCGAAGGTGGAGCTGGGTGTGATCGTGGAGGCAACGCAGATCACCTGAGCCTCTGAAGGAGAGAAAGACCTTGAAAGCATTTTTCTATGATCATTTCCACATACCCAAACAGGGGAAAATAGGGGAAAAGGTCCTGCTGTCCCATGTGGCGCTGACAGCGGTGCTGATCATCGTGTATCTGCTGGCGATCAGCGGATCGGCATATGCATTCTTTACCAGCACCACGCGGGTACATAATACGCTGAAAGCCGCTCATTTTGATGCCGAGATCTATATCGTAGACGAGTATGGAAACGAGATCGATACCGAGCTGCAACCGGACGGTGTGCTGCTGGCACGGCTGGAAGTACCGGGGGCTTACGAGCTCACCATGACCCCGGACGGCACTGCGGAGACAGGCTTTGTCACCATGCAGATGGAGGGCGTGGACTATACCACAGCCCAGCTGGGGATCTCTATGGAAGCGGCAGGCGGCTATCGTGACGGCGTTACATTTACCATCCAGGCCTATGAGCCTGTGCCTGTAGCATTCCTGCCTCATTGGGGCACCTCTGCGGCCTATGCGGACTATATTGCAGATGGCTATGCCGATCACTATCTGGTGGGCGGCGAGTATCTGGAGGCCGGTGACCCCAACAATACATGGCTGTATCTGGAAGAGGAAACGGAAGAAGAGCCGGAGGAAGAAACGGAAGAGTCTGAAGAGCCTGAGGAAACGGAAGAGATCCTCGAAGAGGAACTTGAGACCGAGACCTTCGAGCAGCCGGAAACCGAAGAAGAACTGCAGCCGGAAACACAAAACGAGGCCGAGGAAGCAGAAACCTCTGAAGAGGAACTCCTGCAATCGGATGAAACATTCTGAACCGGTTGAATATAACGCAAAAGACCCCCTCGGGGGTCTTTTGCGTTTAGGAACTTACAGATTACGCTCAGAGCCTGCTCATCTTCTTGACCATCTGTCCCGTACGAACGATGACATTCCCCCGCGCAGACAGGACAGTTTCCGGACATAAAACAATGATCGGATACATAGCAGGGGTCATAGGATAAACAGCACCGCCCGTTTTGGGCGGTGCTGTTTATCTGGGGCGATTGGCGGGGTGCTTTTCGGAAAGATCCCGCCATTCATGTGGACTGTAGCCGGTTTCGCGGGAAAATATGCGTGAGAATGTGGAGCGGTCGCCAAAGCCGCATAGCTGTGCAGTTTCCGTTACGGAGAAACCGGCAAGCAGATGCCGTCGCGCCTCGGCAAGGCGGACGCGAAGAATATATTCCTGTATGGATTCGCCCATTCTGCTTTTAAATACACGGGAGAGGTGACTGCGGTTGATGCCGAGTTCCTGTGCCATTTGTGAAACGGAAAGCTTTTGCATATAGCTGGCATTGATCTTGTTTACGATTCTTTGAATGTAATCCGGGTCGTTCTGACGCGGTGCCCGCAGTTTGCTGTGGATTAGGAATAAGTCGCTGGTCAGACGGGAAGCGAGATTGCGCTCCGGGCTCCTGAGATCATACAGCTGCGCCACGGTGCTGTCCGGCAAAGTAAACACAGTAGGAAATGAGAAAAACTCACTGGCGCGTATGCCTGTAAAGCCGATCCATGTATAGGACCAGGGCTCTTCACAATACAGAGAGGCGCTGGTACCTACAGGGACGATAAAGAAATCACCCTCTTTGACGGGGAAACGGCGGCCGTTGAGAAGCAATTGACCGCAGCCGGAGCAGGAACGATACAGGAAGGAATAGACCTGATTGCGGATAGCGGTGGCCCTGTAGGCAGGAAGCTCTGCCTCTCCGATCGTGGCAGGGTTCAGATCCGTCAGATCCTCTTTGATAATGATTTGGTAATTTTTTTTGTATACTTTTTGAATCTCGGCAGCAGTTTCCTTGTCTGTTGTGCGCTTTCTTTTCGTGTTGTTCTCCAAAACAGCAGCTCCTTATGGTGAAAATCTACAATCACAATATATCACATCAGCGCAACGATATCCAATAGAAAATGATGGAAAATTGCACTAAAATGTAAGCAGCTTCAGTATTGCTGCGAACGCTTTGCACGGATTTGGGATTTTTCCCAAACAGCGCGATTTCCCACAAAGAATGTTGTGAGCAGCGGTGGATTTTCTGAATGATCGGTCAATTTCATAAAACATCAAGGAGGAGCGAAAACATGAAGCAACACAAGTACCTTAGCAGAGCACTGTCCCTGCTGTTGGTTTTGGCTATGCTGCTGGGTGTGTGTCCCATCGGTGTGCTTGCAGCCGAAACCGAAGCGGTGGAAGAGACTGCGCAGACGGAGGATGTGCTCCCGCAGACTTTGGTTTACAACTTTTTGAAAGACTGTGCCAATACTGCGGGCGGTGACGGCTATAAGGTCGTCAACTCCTATGAGTACTGGGATGATGTGGAGGATCCTACAGCATCGGAGCTGTGGAAGTTCAATGCTGTTTCCGCCAATCATGCCACTCGCTCTGTTGCGAGCGCTTATGCGACCTTGAATCTGAACGTGGGCGCGTGGGCAAAGTTTGACATTCAAGTACCGACTGCAGGCACCTATCAGCCTGTGTGGGACTATATGTCAAACTCCATGGGCGGTGTGGTCTCCTATTATCTGGCACCTGTTGATGCAGCGGATGTCTTTGCGGAAGAATACCTGATCAACACGGTGGACACCTATGATACGCAGCAGTTCAAAGTGGACAGATCGGCAGATCTGATCAGTCTGGAGGAAGGCGAATATACCCTTGGCTTCAAAATCACGGACAAGAATGCGGCGGTCAGTTCTCCCCGCTGCCAGTGGACAAAGTTCAGCCTTATCCCCACAGTAAAGCCTTTGGTCTATGACTTCCTGAAGGACAGCGCCAATACGGCAGGCGCTGACGGCTATAAGGTCGTCAGTTCCTACGAGTATTGGGACGACGTGGAGGATGAAACGGAATCGGAGCTTTGGAAATTCAATGCCGTTTCCGCCAATCATGCCACCCGTTCTGTTGCGGGTGCTTATGCGACCTTGAACCTGAATGTGGGCGCATGGGCAAAGTTTGACCTGCAAGTGCCTGCGACCGGAAGCTACCGCCCTGTGTGGGACTATATGTCAAACTCCATGGGCGGCGTGGTTTCCTACTATCTGGCACCCGTTGATACATCAGATGTCTTTGCAGAAGAGTATCTGATCAATACGGTGGATACCTACGCTTCTCAGTCCTATCATACGGACGAACCGGAAAAGATCCTGGCACTGGAGGAAGGGGAGTATACCCTCGGCTTCAAGATCACGGACAAGAATGCGGCGGTGAGCTCTCCCCGTTGCCAGTGGACGAAGTTCTCTCTGGTGGACGCCAAGGCTCCCGAAGAGAGTGATATCACGGTCACAGAGGGGCTGACTGCTAATGTTACCTTGATCGGCATTGATGCAGATCACTTTACTGTCAGCAGCGAGAATGAAGATAAAGCAACAGCAGAGGTGACTGCAGCCAATACCTTGACCGTTACCGGTGTTGCAGCAGGTGAGACAGATATCACGGTTTCCAAGGATGATGTGGCTTTGTTTGTGATCCACGTGACGGTGGAAGCTGCACAGAGCGCTCCGGAGATCGACTATGCTACCGAGCCTTTGGTATGGGATTTCCTGAAAGATGCAGCCAACACAGCGGGCGGAGACGGCTTCAAAGTGGTAAGCTCCTATGATTACTGGGCATCTGCTTCGGATGATGTATTCTCCCAACAGTGGAAATTCAATTCCGTAAAATCCGGCTGTGCCTCCCGTTCTGTTTTGAATGCCTATGCCACCTTGAATTTGGGTGTGGGGGCATGGGTGCTGTTTGATCTTGGTATTCCTGTTTCCGGCACTTATCAGCCTGTGTGGGACTATAAGACAAACTCCATGGGCGGCATTGTGGAATACTATCTGGCACCCAAGGGCGCATCCGATCCCTGGGCAGAGGCATACAAGATCAATTCTGTTGATACCTATGCCTCTGACGGCAGTGCTGTGGATATGCCCAATAAGACTGTGACTGTGGAGGAGGGTGAATACACCCTTGGCTTCAAGATCACAGGACTCAATGCATCTGCCTCTTCCGGCCGCTGCCAGTGGATGAAGTTCTCACTGGTGGATCCCGACACGGTGGAAAAGACTGAGGAAGTGGAACTGAATGTCACGGCAGGCGAGACTGCCGATGCCGAACTGGAGAGCATCACGGCAGAAAATGCCACGCTCACAGTCAAGGACGGCGCGATCGCGTCAGCCGAAGTGACTGCCGACGGCATCGTTACCGTGACCGGCATTACTGCCGGTAAGACCGATATCACAGTTTCTGTGGATGGCAAGGATGTGTATGTGATCCATGTATCTGTGGAAAGCGCGGAGGAAGAAGGCGGAGAAGATACTGCCGAGCCCCTTGTCTGGGATTTCCTGAAGGACAGCGCCAACACTGCAGGTGCTGACGGCTACAAAGTCGTTACTTCCTATGAATACTGGGATGCGGTGACGGATGATGTGTTCTCTCAGCCGTGGAAGTTCAATTCCGTAAAATCCGCCTGTGCCTCCCGTTCTGTTTTGAATGCCTATGCGACCTTGAATTTGGGCGTGGGTGCATGGGTCCTGTTCGATCTGGATATCCCCACCTCCGGTACGTTCAAGCCTGTGTGGGATTATAAGGTCAACTCCAACGGCGGCATTGTGGAATACTATCTGGCACCCAAGGGTGCAACCGACCCCTGGGCAGAAGCATACAAGATCAACTCTGTTGATACATACGATACGGACGGTGCAAAGACCGATGCGCCAGATGTGACTGTGACTGTGGAAAAGGGCGAATATACCCTTGGCTTCAAGATCACAGGGAAGAATGATTCCGTGGCATCTCCCCGCTGCCAGTGGATGCGGTTCTCTTTGGAAGAGATTGAAGAAGAGACACCTCTGGAATGGAACTTCCTGAAGGACAGCGCCAACACCGCAGGCGCTGACGGCTACAAAGTCGTTACTTCCTATGAATACTGGGATGCGGTGACGGATGATGTGTTCTCTCAGCCGTGGAAGTTCAATTCCGTAAAATCCGGCTGTGCATCCCGTTCTGTTGCAGGCGTTTATGCGACCTTGAATTTGAATGTGGGCGCATGGGTACTGTTCGATCTGGATATCCCCACCTCCGGTACGTTTAAGCCTGTGTGGGATTATAAGGTCAACTCCAACGGCGGCATTGTGGAATACTATCTGGCACCCAAGGGTGCAACCGACCCCTGGGCAGAAGCATACAAGATCAACTCTGTTGATACATACGATACGGACGGCGCAAAGACCGATGCGCCCGATGTGACTGTGACTGTGGAAAAGGGCGAATACACCCTTGGCTTCAAGATCACAGGAAAAAATGATTCTGTTGCGTCTCCCCGCTGCCAGTGGATGAAGTTCTCCCTGGTGGATCCCGACACGGCACCTGCGCCTGTAGAAAGCTCGGCGGCTGTCACAGAAAAGCAGACTGTGGATGTGAAGCTGGAAGGCATCACTTCTGCGACCCATGTGGTTGCCAGCGAGAGCAGTGCCGTTGCAACTGCTGCCATCAAGGCTGACGGTATTCTGACCATCACCGGTGTGGCTGCCGGCAAGACGGTCATTACCGTATCCAAGGATGGCAATGCTGTTTACAAGGTCAATGTGGAAGTCACAGCGGCACAGGAGGATGAGCCCTCTGCACCTGAGGTGGAGATCATCAACAACTCCATGACATGGGATTTCCTGAAGGATATCAAGAACACCGCAGGTGCTGATGGCTACAAGGTCGTTTCCACCTATGACTACTGGGAAAATGTCAATGACGGTGTGGCATCTGAGCTTTGGAAGTTTAATTCCATCGCAACCGGTAACTATGCCTGCCGCAGCCAGACTGCCTATGGCATTTTGAACCTGGGTGTCGGTGCATGGGTGAAGTTTGATATCAAGGTGCCCAGAGCCGGCAGCTTCAAGCCTGTGCTGGAGTATTATACCAGTTCTTTGGGTGGCATCGTGGAATACTACCTGGCACCTGCCGATGCAGACGACCATTTCGACATTCAGTATAAGATCGGCGGCGTCGACCAGAATCAGGCGCAGCAGATGCGCTATGATGACACCATGGACAACGTAACGGTGGAAGAGGGCGAGTACGTACTTGGCTTCAAGATCGTTGGTACGAGCAACAATGCCACGCCCAGATGTATGTTCACCCGGTTCCATCTGGTGGATGAAAACAGCGCGGTGGAATGCAGCGCCAAGATGCTGGAAAAGGAAAGTGTTACCATTGATCTCAATGGCAGAGTCCTTGGCGATAGTGTGACTGCACAGACACATACGATCAAGTCTTCCAATGGGAAGGTGGCAACCGGCGTGATCTCCGGCACACAGAAGATCACCATCACCGGTGTTGCGCCCGGTCAGACCGATGTGATCGTCTACAAGGGTGAGAAGATCGTGGCAGTGGTGAGAGTTACCATCGAGTCTGCTGCCGCAGTCTCTTATACCTATGATTTCCTGAAGGGCGCTTCTTTGACGTCCTCACCCAATAATTATTCTGCCATTACAAGCTATGATGTGCTGGCAGGCTGCAACGACGGTGTTGCGTCTGCGCCTTGGTGCTTCAACGCTCTGGCACCCGGCAACTATGCTGCTCGCTGCATGGGAACCTATGCCACCTTGAACCTGGGCATCGGTGTTTGGGTCAAGTTTGACATCAAGGTCGGCAAGGATGCCTGGTATCAGCCTGTTATGGATTATATGGCAAGTTCCAACGGCGGTATCGTGGAATACTATCTGGCACCTAAGGATGCTGAGGATCATTTTGCTGCGGAATATAAGATCGGCGGTGTGGACACCTACGATTCCCAGCAGTTCAAGACCGATGACACGATGGAACGGATCTATCTGCAGACAGGTGACTATGTCCTTGGCTTCAAGGTCGTCGGGAAGAACGATGCGGCGGCATCTGCCCGCTTCCAGTGGACAAAATTCCACCTTAATGAAGATCTGCCCAATATCAAGGAGAGCTGCAAGGTCATGACCGGCAGCACCGGCAATGTGGATCTGACGGCGTATTTGGGCAAGATGGTCGTTGAGGATGGGACTCACACAGTCCATGTGGAAAATGACGAAGTTGCGTCCGCTGAGATCACCTCCAAAAACATTGTGACCGTGACCGGCTTGTCCAAGGGCAAGACCAAGATCACCGTGTCTGAAGGCGATGTGGTGATCTGCACCATCGAAGTCAAGGTCAGCAACGGCTTGACCTATAACTTCCTGAAGGGTAAAGCCGCCACCGCCGGTGCCAACGGCTTTATGGGCGTTGTGACCAGTTATGAAGCTCTGGCAGCACTAGAGCCCGAGACACCTTCTGCACCCTGGTATTTCCACTCCATCATCGCGGGCAACTATGCGTCCCGTACAGTAGGCACGTATGCGCTGCTGAACTGGCACATCGGCGCTTGGGTCAAATTCGGGATCCAGATCCCCGAGAGCGGTTGGTATAAGCCCATTATGGACTACGGCACCAGCTCCATCGGCGGTATCGTGGAATACTATCTGTCTCCCGTGGATGCTGTGAATCCCTGGGCATCCCAGTGGAAAATCGGCAGCGTGGACACCTATGCGCTGCAGTCCTTCCGCACAGACAACACCATGGATCTGCAGTACTATGAAGCAGGCGATTATATTCTGGGCTTCAAGATCGTCGGCTGTAACCCCAAGGTGGAAGGCCCCCGTTGGTACTGGACCAAGTTCCATCTCAGAGAAGGCGCTGAGCCCATTGAGCTGACGGAGTACGTCACCAAGGGTCAGACTGTCAGGCTGGATATGAACGGAAAGCTGGGCGAGACTGTCCTGCAGGCAGAGGACTTCATCCTCAATATAGAAGATACGACCCTGGCTGCAGCGCAGATCACCGGCGAAAATGAGATCACTGTCACCGGTCTGAAACGCGGCAGAACGGAGATCGAAGTGGTCGAAGACGGCGATGTTGTGGCAAGAATCACGCTGAAGGTCAAGAGCGATGTGCCTCTGGAGCCTGTGATGGAGGCCTCTGTTGAGGGTGTTGCCGGGCAGATGGCACGCTTCACCACACACAACATGACAGCCTATATGATGGCTGCCGACGGTGAAGAGTTCTATGTGGATGAAGTCACCATGACTTATGATGTGGATCAGGAAGGCATCGTGGAGATCGATGAAGAAGCCCATACCATCACAGGCGTTGCCAACGGCACAGTCAATGTGAAAATGACGGCCCGCTTCGGTGATCAGACCATGTCAGATACCATCAAGATTACCGTTGCCGATGTGGGTGAGAACTTATTTGATGCAGCCAATGCAACCTTTGAGACCGATGGTTTCACAGCAGACAGCTGGGGCTGGCAGGATGCAGACTTCGCCGCGCCTGCCGCTTCCGAACGGGGCTTCACTTACAGTGAGGTCGTGCGGGAAGAGAGCGGCAACCATGCGCTGAAGGTGACCCTCAATCCGTCCATGTCCTACAATCAGAAGGACGGCAGCGTGAAGATTGGTCAGAAGGGCACGGATATTCAGACCAAGGCAGGATTCCTGGCACAGATCGAGCCTAACCGTATGTATGAGATCTCCTTCCGTGTCCGGACAGAGGATTTTACCATGCCTGAGGGAACAACGGCGGCTTTGCAGCTGCAGCTTCAGGCATGTGATGTTGCGGCAAACAAGTTTGGCACGCTGCTGAATAAACTCAGCGAAACAGTCGCCATCGACCAGAGCAAGGAAGAATGGACGACCTACACGCTGAATATTAAGGCTCCCATTGAATATGAGCAGCCCTTCTATGTGATGAACAGAATCATCATCAAACCTGCAACCGCCAAGGACAATGATACCGCAGGCTACTCCGGCAGCATCTATTTCGATGATTTCGCCATCCGTGAAGTAGGCTTTGACCATGTGGATGCGTACCTCAGCGGCTCTCTGATCAATCTGGCATCTGCAGCAAGTGTTGTCGTGGAGCCCTACGCTACTACCGGTGCCCCCATTCTGATCAGCACGGAAGCTGCGGCAGGCTCTGCGAGAATCAGCAGCACCGACAATGCTGTGGTCAAGGCAACCGGCGATGCGACTCTGGTCGAGAGCATGGGCGGCTTCAAGGCGCCTGCCGTACCGGTCGCGCTGCAGGGTTACAATGGCTCTGCCGTTATGACGGCATCGGTCAATATCCATGGCAGAATCTGTTCCGAACAGATCGATGTCACCGCAAACGGATTGCCCGATACCATCACCAAGCTGGAATACACCCTTAATGGTGCGGAAGCCTTGACCATGGAATATGATCAGGTGGCAGAAGGTACTTTGGCTGCCGATACGATTCAGCTAAATACGCTGAGCGAAGATCAGATTCGTGAAAAGGGTGCTGTCTATTTCACCACCAGCGATCAAAATGTCGCGGTTGTGGATCAGCTGACCGGCAATGTTACCGCAGTCGGCGAGGGTACAGCGAAGATCACCGTGTATACTCTGCTGGAAGGCGGCACTGCTTCTGACTATGTGACCGTCAGTGTGACGGATGATACGGATCTGGCATCTCTGGAACTGTCCGGTGCACTGGATTACCTTGGTGTCGGCGGGCAGATGAAGATCTCTGTCAGCGGTAAAAAGGCATCCGGTGCCATTGCCGATATGAGCAAATTCCCTGTGGCATTCTCTCTTGATGAGGCGGCTGTGGAAAGCGGCATCGCCACCATTTCCGAAGACGGTGTCGTGGCCGGCTGCCGTGCAGGCACGATCACAGTGACGGCTGCAGCCGGTGTGGTGGATGAGATCATCACAGCCACACTGGAACTGAACGTGGTGGAAAACAGCGAAATGCCCGGCGGCATGGTGTTCTTTGACTTTACCGATGGCAAGATCCTTAATCTGGAGACTGCAACCATCGAAGAGGACAATATCGAGCTGATCAGGGAACTGTCTCCCGACAGCATCAGCTTTGGTACCAAGTATGGCATCAACACCAGCATGGTCGTGGGTCAGACCTTGACTCTGGATTTCTATGTACCCAGAACGGGCTGGTATGCAGGCGAATGCTTTGGCGCCCAGATGTCCTACGGCGGCATTTCCGATCTGTTTATCGACAAGACCTATATGGGTCAGATCAGCTTTATCGGCTCGACCAACTATTATGGTGAAGGCCCCATGGGCTCCATCTATCTGGAAGCCGGTGTGCACAGACTGACGTTGAAGGCTGTGCAGGGAGGCGGCTGCTATCTGGGTAAGCTCTACCTGTACCCCACGCAGGATCCCAATGCAGTGGAACTGAACATTACTGCCGATGCGGATATGCTGGCAGGGCAGAAGAAAACAGTCACGCTGGAAGCCAAAGCAGCCAATGACTGGGGCTTCTATCTGGATGCTGTCAACGAAAAACCCGAGTATACCAACTATTACATTCTCTCTTCCGATAACACCAAGGTACTGACTGTTTCCGGAAGTACCATGACAGGTGTGGCTGCCGGCACTGCAACGGTTACAGTAACTGCGGAAGTGTTGGGGCAGACTGTGACCAAGCAGTTTGAAGTTCTGGTCACGGAAGGTGTTGTGGATACGGCAAGATTGACAGCGGATGAAACCACACGCAAGCCCGATACAGCACCTGTGCAGACGGCCCTGTCGGTTTTGGCGACCAACGGCAAGCTCATCGAACTGCCGGAAGGCGCAAGTGTGGCATACAAGACCTCCGATACCAATATCGCATCGGTCAATGCTGAAGGCCTTGTGACCTTCACGGGCAAGGAAGGCTCTGTTTATATCACCGCTGTGATCACAGAGCTTGGCCGCGATGTGGAGGCAGGTATCTGGTTTACCGTGACTTCCGGCAAGTCCGAGCCTACGATCTTCACTTATGAGGAGCGGGAGATCGCGCAGGAGAATACGCTCAAATATGACTGGGCATGGCAGGAAAGATCTGATGCTGTGGCAGAAGCTGACTATGTTTTGGAGCATCTGGACGAGTACTATGAACTGTATATCCACGAGGGTCTGCCCCGCAGCGCCAATGTGGGTCTGCGTTCCGACCCGGAAGTTACCTTCTGCCGCTACTGCGGAGAAGACCTGAAGAATGAATTCACAGTCTATCCCTGGATCGTTGATCCTATCAACAATCCCTGGAAGATCACTTGTCCTCTCTGCAGACGCGATTTCCCGTCCAACGACTTCGGTGCGTACTATGAATCCGGTCTGGATGAGAAGGGACGTTTCCGCGAGGAACTGGCTGACAAGAGCCTGCTGGTCAACACTCTGTACCCTGAGATGGGTGCAGGCTGGGGTGTGGACGATGGCCATGGTTACGATACAGGCAGAGTCTATTCCAGCGGCGCAAAAGAAGTGCATACCTACATTGCGTATTATATGCATTGTGTCTACCAGGGTCTTGGCAGCACTACCCATGATATGCTCGATACCTTCAATGCACTGATGAACGCTTACCTGTATACCGGTGAAGAAAAGTACGGCAATGCCGGTGCGATCCTGCTGGATCGTATTGCGGATATCTATCCCGAGTATGACTACTATACCAATTCTGTCGATCACTGGGATCAGGGCAAGATCGTCAACTATATCTGGGAAGCTTCTTCCATTGGCCAGACGCTGGCAAAGGCAGCCGATGCCTTCTGGCCCTGCATGGACAATGAGGAAGTGATCGATTACCTGCGTCAGCAGGCATGGCGCAAGGATGTGGAAAGCGAAGAAGAGATCACACCGGAGTATGTTCGCGATCAAGTGAATGAAAACATTCTTCTTGAGATCCGGGATGCCTGCTATACCACCAAGAACATGGGCAACTTCGGCATGCATCAGGCGTCCATGGCTTACGCGGCTGTGGCATTGGATCGTCTGCCCGAAACGGAAGAGATGATCGACTGGATCTTCCGTGATGGCGCTGCTGTGAATCTGAAATTGGATGGCGGCAGCGTGATGACCAAATTGGTCGATGATGTTGACCGTGACGGCTTCGGCAACGAAGGCTCTGCCGCTTATAACCAGATGTGGTATCAGAACCTTTACAAGATGGCGGATGCTCTGAACGGGTACGACAGAATCGATGGCGTTGATCTGTGGAAGAATTCCAAGTTTGTGACCATGTTCAATGCCTTCACCAGATTGATCGTGCTGGGCTCTACTTCTGTTATGACCGGTGAGACCGGCTACATCCAGATGTGGAAGACCCTGCCTGAGGTGGATTATCTGCTGGGTGCCTTTGTCCAGACAGGAGACCGAGAGAGCGCACGAGGGCTGTATCTGGCCAACGGCAATACCACAGAAGGTCTCCATGCTGATATCTTCACGAAGGATCCCGAATCCGGTATCCGTAATCAGATTCAGGCAATCGTCAATGAGGATGGCACATGGGCTCAGAATGAGAGCGATATGATGGCAGGCCATGGTCTGGCGATCCTCAGAGATGGTCCCGAGACATACCTCGGTGCCTCCAATGAGGCAGAGTTCTCCGACTATTGGATGTTCTTTGGTATGACCGGCGGCACACATGGCGGTCTGGAATCCTTGAATGTGGGTGTTGACGCATACGGTTTGATTTTGGCACCCACCGTGGGTTATCCTGCTGTTGTTAATGCGCAGGATGGTCACAGAATGCAGTTTATGCGCTCTACCATCAGTAAGAATGTGGTCATGGTCGACGACAGTGCACAGACTTGGGTCACAGATAACAGCTTCCCGTATCACTTCGAGGATAACGGAACGGTCGGTGTGATGGACGCTGCTGCTCCCGGCGCTTATGAGCAGACTGACATTTACCGCCGCACCATGGTGACGGTCAAGACGGATCACGATGTCTCCTATGCCGTGGACTTCTTCCGTGTTCTTGGCGGCAGCGAGCATGTGTATCTGTTCCATGCAGCCTCTATGCTGGAGCCCGAAACGGAGGGCTTGGAGTTTATCCATCAGCCCATGGGTACATATGCCGGCGCGGATATTCCTCTGGGTACGCACATTACCAATCCTCACGGAAATGATGTGACGGCAAATACCGGATCCGGCTACAGCTGGCTGGACAATGTCTACCGCGATGCCGATCCGGAAACCGTGTTCTCTGTGGACTTTGAATGCCAGGACTTCCGCAATCAGCTGCTGGATGCCTCCGGTATCCATATGAAGCTGACCATGCTTTCTGAGGAGCCTCTGACCGAACTGGCGATCGCAGACGGTCATCCCTCTCAGAACAGCGGCAACCCTGAGCATCTGAAATTCATGCTGGCACGACGCAGCGGCGCGGCAGGTATGGATTCCCTGTTCACCACCATCATTGAGCCCTACCGCTATGAGAGCTACATTGCTGAAGCTGTTCTTGTCGAGACCGAACTGATCAGCGGCACTCCTGCTGTTCATGATCGTGCGGCAGCCATCAAGGTCACGCACACGGATGGCCGTGAAGATTACGTTGTCTATGCAACAAATCCCGATTGTACCTATTCCATCAAGGATGAAAACGGAAAAGAAAAGTTCCGCTTCTGCGGCTTTACCGGTGTGTGCACTTACCAGAACGACACTTTGATCTATGCTTACGGCAACGAGGTCTCTGTGGTGGAAGACAGCCGTACCGGCGAGCAGGTGATCCGGGCGTTGGCAAAGGTCACCGGTGAAGTTCTGGATTTCACCAAGGGTCTGCAGAACAACTACACCATGACGGTGCGTGTCAACGAGCAGATCACAGCAGAGCAGCTGGAAGGCCGTTACATCTATGTCAACAATGACGGAACGGAGAATGGCGCATATCAGATCTATGGCGCGGAAGTGAACGGCAATACTGTGGTGCTGGATCTGAACACCCAGACACTTGTTCGGGAGTATGTGGATAGAAGCAATATCGATCTTGGCTATATCTATAACATCGCAGAGGGACAGACCTATACCATCCCATTGTCTGCTGAATATGATATGGCGTCTCTTGTGAACTATATCCCCGATCAGGTGGTCAAGGCAGGCTACCGTGTCGATCTGCAGGTGGGTGTGGAAGAATCCGGCGTTGCCTATGAGGCGGAAGGCTTGGTCAAGGGCATGAAGATCAACGCATCTACCGGCAAATTGACCTGGACAACTTCCAAA
>JAGBBD010000046.1 GCA_017938625.1 Oscillospiraceae bacterium
AAGAAGCCGGAGCCCAAGGCTGCCGACAGCTGGACTTGCGCCTGCGGCGCGACCGCTACCGGTAAGTTCTGCCCCGAATGCGGCGCCAAGAAGCCGGAAGACGGCTGGACCTGCGCCTGCGGTGCGGTGAACAAGGGCAAGTTCTGCGCCGAATGCGGTGCTAAGAAGCCTGCAGGTGTGCCTCAGTACAAATGCGACAAGTGTGGTTGGGAGCCGGAAAAGGGCGTCAAGCCTCCCAAGTTCTGTCCCGAGTGCGGCGACCCCTTTGACGACGGTGATATCGTGTGATGAAAAAGATGGCGGCAGGTGTCATGGCAGTATTGACCTTGCTTTTGGGGATGATGGGCTGCGGTAAGCCCCAGATCGTCCCCACCGTCCCGGAGGAGAAAACCGTGCCGGGCACTCTGATCGGTATTCACTACAGCAGGGCCAGCGGTATGATCGCAGGTTATGATTTTGAGATTCGGCTGAACAAAGACGAGATCGAATACACAAGCTTTTATCCCGGCGGTATGGGTGGGCAGGATGCCGAAGAAAAGACCCATATCCCGATCACAGAAAAGCAGTGGTCGGATGTGGAAACAGTGCTTCTCGACCTTGGTCCCATGCTGGAGGAACTTGAGCCCGTCACCGGGAAGCCGAGCCTCGGCGAAGAACTTCTGCTGGACGGTGGCGACCATGAGAGCCTTTCTCTCGTCTGGCAGACGGAAGAAGGTACCAAAGAAATTGGCTACCGCTGGCCTTCCGATCGGCGGGTGTTGACCTTGATCGCGATGCTGCAGGAACTGGCAGACCCCATCGGTCGTGAGATTCCCCGATATGAACCGCCGGAGCTTTGCAAGATCTATTTCACCAGAGATCATCGTATCAACCGGAAACGGGACTATTCTTTCCAGCTCCATTGGACAGCTTATGAGGAAGACCCCCACTGGGAACTGATCTATTATCTTGGCCCCAATTTTGACGGCGGAAGAGTAGGGCTGGAGCAAGCTGATTGGGATGCCTTCCTGGCATTTGCGGAAGCGGCTCAGCTGGAGTATTTCCCCGAACCGACCAAGAATGACAAACAATTTACCTGTACGCTGACTTATACGGATGGGACTTATAAAAACATCGTGCTGAACGATGAAACAGAACAGCAGTTAAAACAATTCTTTTTTGACTTGATCGAACAGAAACAATAAGGAGGAAATTATGGGATTTTTTGATGCTTTTAAGAAAAAACAGTGTGATATCTGCGGCGGCGACATCGGCCTGCTCGGCAACCGCAAGCTGGAAGACGGCAATATGTGCAAGAACTGTGCAAAGAAGCTCTCGCCTTTCTTTGACGACCGCCGTCATTCTACCATTGCCCAGATCAACGAGCAGCTGGCTTACCGGGAGCAGAATAGGGCTGCGCTGCCCAACTTCCATTGCACCCGGGTCATGGGCCCCGGCTACAACAAGATCTATCTCGATGAAGATGCCGGTACATTCATGATCGCCTCCGACGCAAGCATGGCCTCCTGGGAAAAGGAGCAGGAGGCAAACCCCGATATCATCCGCTTCGATCAGGTCACCGGCTGCCGCATCGATATCGATGAAAACCACAATGAGGTGACAAGAACGGACAAGGACGGCAACAAGGTCAGCTACAACCCTCCCAGATACAGATACTACTACGATTTTGATGTGATCATCAATGTCCGTCATCCCTGGTTTGATGAGATCAAGCTTCGGCTGAACAAATCCAGCGTGGATATTGAGTATACCGAACATGCAGGCAGTACCGCCAGAATCGGCGGCCTGACCATCGGTCTTGGCGGCGGCTCTTCCTTCGATCCCATGAACTACGCCGACTATCGCCTGCATATGGAAATTGCCGAGGAGATCAAGGAAGTCCTGCTTGGCGCTCGTCAGCAGGCCAGAGACGCTGCCGCAGCAGCTGCAGCGCCCAAGAAGGCTGTGACCTGCCCCTACTGCGGTGCGACCACCACCCCCAATGCCAACGGCCAGTGTGAATTCTGCGGCGGTGCCGTTTGATCTTTCACAAAACCAAAAAAATGAGAAGGAGAGAAAAATTATGAAAAATATGAAGCGTTTTCTTAGTCTGATGCTTGCCATGATACTGTGCCTTGGAGCATTCTCTATGACGGCACTGGCAGTCAACCCCTTTACCGATGTTCCCACCACCGAATGGTATTACAGCGATATCGACCATGCATATCAGATGGAACTGATCAACGGCAAGACCCCCACCTTGTTCATGCCCAATGATTATCTGACCTATGCCGAAGCTGTCAAGCTGGCAGCCTGCATGAACCAGCGTTATACGGAAGGCTCCGTCACGCTGAAAAACGGCGAGCCATGGTATCAGACCTATGTGGATTACTGTAAGGAAGAAGGAATCATCTCCAAGGATTACAGCTGGAATGCTTCCGCTACCCGTGCAGGCTACATGGAGATCTTCGCCGATGCTCTGCCCGATGCTGCCATGAAGGAGATCAACGATATCCCCGGCGGCTCCATCCCCGATGTTCCCACCTCCCATCCTCAGGCAGCTCCCATTTATAAGCTGTATCGCGTGGGCATCCTGCAGGGCAGCGATCTGGCACACAACTGCAATCCCGCTGCCAACATCAAGCGCGCCGAAGTGGCTGCCATCCTGACCCGTATGATGGACAGTTCCAAGCGCATCCGCTTCACCATGGGCGAGGAACCTGTCAAGCCCGAAGAAAAGCCTGAAACAGAAGAGAAGGAGCCTCTGACCATCAAGACCCAGCCCAAGAGTACCAATGCGGAAGTGGGCAATACCGTGACTTTGTCCGTGGTTGCCGAGGGTGGCAGCAAGCCTTACTCCTATGCCTGGGAGATCTACGGTGCGAGGGCCGGACAGAGAGAAAGATGGATGGCAGTTTCCAATCTGACAACGGCGTCCATTGATGTGAAGATCTCCGATACAGCCGCAGGCGGCCAGCTGAAGTATCGATGTGTGGTCACCGATAAGGATGGCGATAAGGTAACCAGTGACACTGCTGTGATCACTGTGGCAGCCAAGCAGGAAGAGGCAAAGACCGAGCCTCTGAAGATCATCGATCAGCCCGACAGTGCAACGGCAAGTGCAGGCGATGTCGCAGAATTCTTCATCGAAGTGGAAGGCGGTACATATCCGTACAGCTTTGAATGGATGGCCATCGACGGTCAGGGCGGCCATGCTACCGTGGAAGGTCAGTATGGCGTACAAACGATGGATGATGCCGGTTACGGCTGGTCTGTTATGCAGATGAAAGTCGGCAACGGCAACGACTGGACGACAAACGAAGACTTCTACTGCGTTGTCACCGACGCCAACGGCAGCAAGGTGACTTCCAATACCTTCACGATCACGCTGGACAACAAACCCTTCACCGTTACCGGCACAGGCCCCAGCCGGGTAAAGCCGGGTGAAACGGCGACTCTGAAGATCAATGTCTCCGGCGGCAAGAAGCCCTATGAGTTCCAGTGGATGGGCTACAATGAAGATGACTATTCTCAGGGCTTTACCACCGGTGTGATCTACTGGAAGGGCATCACCGTTTCTTCAGACGGCTCTACGATGACCGTGGATACCAGCGAGTGCGAAGCCAGAGCATTCAAGTGCTGGGTGAGCGATGCAGCCGGCAACAAGCAGCTGGTGGAATTCGAGTTCAGTGTTTATTGATCGGTAAAGACCCGAAAGGAGGTCGAAGCCTTGGCAGCACAAGTGACCAATTATCAGTGCCCGGCCTGTACGGGCCCGCTGAACTTTGACCCGGAAACGGGGAAAGTGTCCTGCGAGTTCTGCGGATCTTCCTATGAACTGGCATATATCGAGGAACTCTACGCTCCAAAAGAAGAAGCTGCCGTTGAGGCCTCCGCAAAGGAGGCCAACGGCGGCGAAGGCTGGGATGCCTCCGGGATCAGTGACGACTGGGGCGAGGATACCAAGGGCATGAAAAGCTATTCCTGCCCCTCTTGTATGGCAGAGCTGATCTGCGATGCCACCACAGCCGCTACTTCCTGCCCCTACTGCGGCAATCCCACCGTTGTTCCCGGGCAATTCTCGGGGGCTTTAAAGCCGGAGTATGTGATCCCCTTCAAACTCAAGAAGGAAGATGCCGTGGCAGCCCTCAAAAAGCACTACGGAAAGCGGTTCTTCCTGCCCAAGACCTTCAAGGATGGCAACCACATCGAAAAGATTCAGGGTGTGTACGTACCTTTCTGGCTTTATGACGGTGAGGCAGACGGAACGGCGGTCTATGATGCCACCAGATCCAGAACCTACAAGCGGGGCGACTATGAGATCACGGAAACGGATCACTATGTTGTCCGGCGCTCCGGCGATATCGCCTTTGAGAAGATCCCGGTGGATGCCTCCTCCAAAATGCCCGATGAACATATGGACTCCATCGAGCCCTTTGACTATTCTGAACTGAGACCCTTCTCCACGGCATACCTACCGGGCTTTCTGGCAGATAAGTATGATGTGACCATCGATGAGAGCAAACAAAGAGCCGATAAACGCTGCGAAGGGACGTTGGAAAGCGAACTGAGAAAGACAGTTCAGGGCTACCACTCGGTGGTATCGAGGCATCGGGATTTCAACATTCTCAGAGGCAAGGTCCACTACGCGCTGCTTCCCGTGTGGCTGCTGAATACCAAGTGGCAGGGAAAGGACTTCCTCTTTGCCATGAACGGACAGACAGGCAAGATGGTAGGCGATCTGCCGGTGGATAAAAAGAAATACTGGTTCACCTTCTTTGCCATCGGCATCTTGCTGAGTATCATCGGCCTTGCCATCGTTTACTAAGGGGGTATGGAAATGAAACGGAAATTAACGGTTTTTGTACTCCTTGCCCTGCTTCTGACCCTGCTTGTGCTGCCGGCACAGGCAGAAGAAGGGTTGTACTATGTGACCGATGAGGCAGATATTCTGACCGATGAAGAGGACATGGAACTGGAGACCCTGCTCCAGGGAATCTCCGAGGAGCACAACATTGGCGTATATCTGGTCGCGGTGGATGACTATACCGACTACGGCGACGGCTCCGTCTATGAAGTGACCTATGGCCTCTACCATGAATACACCATGGGCAAGGGGGAAGAGCGAAACGGTATCATGCTGCTGCTGAGTATGGAGCAACGGGATTTTGCCACCTTTGTATACGGTGCGGATGCGGAGTATGCCTTCAGCGATTATGCCCTGCAGCAGCTGGAAGAGGAATTTCTGCCCTATTTTGCGGATAATGACTGGTATGAAGGCTTCCGTGCCTATGCTACAACTTGCGATGAGTATCTGACCAAAGCCGAAGAAGGAAAGCCGGTGGAAGAGGGCGACGGCATGATCTATCTGATCGTCATCGGTGCCTCTTTCCTGATCGCACTGATCGTGGTGAGCATCCTGAAGGCCGGCATGAAAAATGTCAGAGCCGGTCAGGAGGCAAAGGCATATATCACAAGAGAACTGAATCTGACGCAGCGGTCCGATCAGTTCACCCATACCACAAGAACAGAGCGAAAGATCGAAAAATCCGATTCCGACTCCAAAGCCCACTCGGGCGGCGGAGGTCACGGAAGATCGGGCAAGTTCTGAGAGAAAGAGGAGGAAACAGCATGAAATTCTGCACCAACTGCGGTGCACAGCTTCCTGAGGGCGTAAAGTTCTGCACGGAATGCGGCACCAAATTCGATGTAGAGACTCCTGTTCAGGAGACCTCTGCAGAGCCTGTATACGAAGCACCTGCAGCACCTGCGGAACCTGCCTATGAAGCGCCCGCGGAACCTGCCTATGAGGCACCTGCGGAACCTGCCTATGAGGCACCTGCGGAACCTGCCTATGAGGCACCTGCAGAACCTGCCTATGAGACCCCTGCAGAGCCTGCCTATGAAGCACCTGCAGAGCCTGTTTATACGCCCCCGGTGCAGCAGACGGCACCGCAAAAGAAGAAAAAGAGCCTGCTGCCTGTGTTCCTTGGTATTGCGGCAGCTGTGATCGTGCTGATCGTCCTGCTGGCCTCCTGCGGCGGCAAGGATCAGGGCACAGAAGCCGATTGGGGCTTGTATGAAGGTGTTTCCTGCGTCTATGCAGGCCTCGATATCGGTGCTGACGACGACTGGGTTGAGCTGAAACAGAAAGGCAAAGCCACCGTATTTATGCTGGGAGAAGAGATCTCCTGTAAGTGGGAATTGGATGGCACGGCCTTCACCCTCAAGGAGGGCGGCAGCGAGTACTACGGCACTTTGAGCGGCGGTCAGCTGACGTTCGATCTGGACGGCGTTGTCTATACCTTTGAAAAGAAAGGCGGCGCACCTGCTGCCTCCGGCGACAAGAACGGCGACAAGGAACTGGGCAAGAAGGATGGCCCGGTGACCTACAAGCTGGTCTCTTTCACCATGGAAGGCGAGGAAATGGGGCCTGACATGGTAGAAATGATGGGCGGCGGTTATGTGGTTCTCAATGGGGACGGCACCGGCACATTCGCCATGTTCGGTGAGAACTTCCCCGTTACCGATGACGGCAAAAGCATCGAAGCTGACGGACAGAAGATGCCCTATACTCTGACCGACAACGGCATGGAGTTGGACATGGAGGGCAGCATCTTTGTATTGGAAGTGACCGATGAAGAAGTGCCTGCAGCACCTGCCGGACAGACCTCCGGTGAGGACAAAGGCGATCCCACCGAGCTTTCTTACTGGGAAGGCGACTATTACGGCTGGTGGGTCATCGACTCCATCTGGGAAGGTGAAGACTTCGAAGAGGGCGACTGGTGGGACTGCTGTGCCACCATCGAGCTGGATGAGGACGGCACCGGCACTATGATTCTCTGGGATGAGGATATGCCGAAGGATGATCCTCTGGCAGAAATGGGCATCACCGTCACTGTGGATGGCAACGGTGTGGCAAGATTCTGTTCCGAAGAAGGATGGTTCCTGGATGATGAAATGGAACATGCCGACTGGGTGTTCTACTCCGATGCCACCGAGTACGGTGATGTGCTGTACATCGATGGTGAATACGAGGACGGTACGTATGACTTCTGGTACTATGTATATCTGCGTCCATGGGGCACCGACTGGTCCGATGTGGCAGAAAACGAGCCTGAAGATATGCCTTCTTACTATGAAGACTGGTATCTGCCTCTGATCGAAGAAGGTGTCATGGAAGCACCTGCTACCATTGGATAAAGGGCAAACAACGAAAGGAGAAATATTATGAAAAAGTTACTGGCATTGCTTCTTGCCTTGCTGATGCTGCTCAGTCTGGCAGCCTGCGGCGAGAAGGAAGAAATTGAGATCGAAGATCCCGGCGTTCCCGTCAAGGAAGATGTGGTGGATGAGCCCGTCGTGGAAGAGCCGGAAACGGAACTGACGATCCATGAAAACACCTATTTCACCGTAGCCTATGACGAGGCTGCCGGTTGGAGCATCGCTGAGGATGATGTGTATACCTATGAGACCGGCGGCAATGTCTATGTCCGGATCCTCGATGAGGAGGGCAACACGGATATTGTCGTGACCATCAATGCAGATGAAGATGACCCCGAAGATTTCCGCAAAGCGCTGTATGTTAACGGCTTTGATGCCAAGGCCTATGCAGAGGGCAGTGTGGAAACGGTTGATGTGGGCGGCCAGAGCATGCTGTATGTAGATCAGGACAACGGCGACCGTTTCTACTTCGGACGCAATGAGCAGGCCGGTGTCTATTACACCATCGATGCCACCAACTGGGAAGACCCCCGCGTACCTGCTCTGATCGAGGGCATCACCTGCACCGCAGAGGGCACCGACAATGTGGAAGCTCCCTGGCCTTGGGAAGGCGAAGCCTTCTCTGCCGCCTCCGCCGAGCAGATGGTGGGCACTTACACGCTGAAGGCAGAGTTCCTGCCCATGTCCGAGGCTCTGACTACCTTTGAGACTTTCAAGCATGATGTAGAAGTCATCGGCGACAAGGTGTATCTGCTCAGCGACTATGTCCTGCGTGAATACACTTGCGACGGCACGGCATTGACCTTCAGCCGTGAGATCCCTCTGGATGCAGAATATGAGATGGTAGAAAGCGCAGGCGATGATCTGGTGCTGTCCAGCTTTATGAAGCCCACCATCGGCCACGATGGCGATACCGTGCTGTACTCCTATGATGGCCCCGACAAGTTCTCTGTTGCACCCGATGGTACTTGGGGCATCAGCTGGTTCTCCTCCGGTGAGACCACCGAAAAGTTCACCTTCTCCGATGGCGCGCTGGTGGCAGAACCTATGCCCTTTGCGGAAGTGAAGCTCATCAGCAAGCTGTGCATCGATGACAGCTACATCTATGTGACCGGTTCTCCTGTAGAGGGCAGCGGACACTATGTCTTTGTCTATGACCACAGCGGCAGCCTGAAGATGCAGCTGACCGGCGATCCCACCGCCACCATCGGTCTTGGCTCCGTCACCTATGTGACCAAGACTGCCAACGGCTTCATCGCGCTGGACGGCAATATGCGTGATATCGTTCTGTGGACGGCTGACGGCACCTGGCTGGGCGCTGTGGACGCAGATGATCTGCTTGGCACTGACTACCCCTGGCTGGCTTCCGCCGATGTGATGGCTGACGGCAGCATCCTGTGTGTGCTGAGCCAGGACCGTGCCGATGGCTCCGCTATGGAAGCTGTGGCATTTAAGCTCAGCGGTTTTTGACCAAAACCACTACAAGCAGGGCGGCATGACCGCCCTGCACCGAAAGGAGTAATGCAAAAATGAAAAAGAGATTATTGGCTCTTGCGCTGGTTCTTGTGATGGTCCTTGGGCTTGCTGCCTGCGGCGATAAGGACAAGGGTGACCCCAACGAGATCGTCATTGGCGACTACACTGCCTATTATACCCACAGTGAATTTGTGACTGACTACGACGGCGATGATGCCATTGCCATTTACTTTGACTTTACCAACAACTCCGATGAAGCAGCTTCCTTCCTCTGGAGTATGTATTACACCGTGACGCAGAACGGCGCTGAGATGGAACAGGCAACTGTGTTCCTCAGCGAGGATTCCTTTGATACCCTGTTTGATTCTTCCATGGAAGATGTAGCCCCCGGCGAGATGCTGGAAGTGGCGCTGACCTATAAGCTGGCAGACAAGGAAGCACCCATTGAGATCGAATTCACCGATCTGTTTGATAAGGAAAAGGATCATCTGACCATCGATTTGGCGACGGTCGGCGCAGAAGGCAGCACTGCACCCGCAGAAGAGACCGAGGACGGCGATGCTGTTACCTACAAGGCGATCTCCATGAACGCCGGCGGTGAAGAGCTGGGTGAAGATATGCTGGCTCTGATGGGCGACTGCTATGTGACCTTCAACAGCGACGGCACGGCTGTGATGGATATGTTCGACGATGTGTTCATGCTTGACTATGACGGCGAGCAGTTCACCATGATGGGTGTGCCTTTCTCCGACTACACCATCGAGGGCGATACCCTGACCTTTGATATGGAAGGCGCGGAAGTTGTCCTGACCAAGACCGATGAAGCCTATGAAGTTCCTGCTGTGACTATGGGTATGGACGAAGCCGAGGAAGAGAAGGTCGGCTATGCCTTCAGTTCCGACATTGCCACCACCTATGCAGGCGACTGGCACGGCATGGCGGAGTTCTATGAGTGCACCGGCGATTATTCCGATGAGGATGAAATGCAGTGCGAGATCGTGGCACGTCTGGTCTTTGACGAGGAAGGGTATTGCACGCCTTATATCCGTCTGTGTCTGGATCAGTCCGAGGATGAGAATTTCGTCATTGAAAGCCTCAGCTATGATGAAGAATACGACTGCATGCTCATCAACGGTACCCTCCATGAGAAGCCTCTGGATCCTGTGGAGAGTTTTATCGAACTGGAAGACGGTGTTTTGTACATCGGTGCCGAATATGACGACGGTAGCGGCGATGTGTTCAAGCTGCTGGGCTGCCTGAGAAGACTCGATGATCAGTGGGACTATGAAAACGACTATCCCTACTTGCCGCAGGAGGGCGTGGACTTCTACATGGGCAAGAGCTTTGAAGAGATCGTGGAGCTGTACGGCTATGACACCTCTCTGATCCCCGAACTGGGCGGTGTGCCCGGCGGCACAGAAGTGCCCGAAGCACCTGTCGTGGAGACGGCCGGCGGCATCGTGGAGCTGCAGCAGCTGAAAGATTGGAAGGCATGGTTGGATGAGGTCAACAGCTACGAAAACGAGTACTATAAGCCCACTTATGATGAGTGCGTGGAAGCCATGGACGGCATCGAACCTGCCCCTCGCAAGGAGGATCAATGGGAAGAGGACAGCCGCTTCTATAAGTGGATGACTGCCGATGAAAAGGAACACATTATTCTGACTGTGAAGCCCGATGATAGCGGTACTTGGCGGTATCATTCCATTTCCTGGTCCGGCGGTCTTAACGGCTAAATGCGGAAGGGAGGAGACCGTATGCGTAGAGTTTTAGCGCTCCTGCTGGCTGTACTAATGGTTTTCTCTATGGCAGCCTGCGGCAAGGATGACTCCAGTCTGGCAGACCGTGCAAACAAGATCGGAGAGATCAAAACACAGGCCGAGCAACAAAAAGAAACACAGGAAAAAGAACACGAGAAATCGGAAGGAAACGAGGGCGAATGGGTCGATCCCGAGCCCAGTCAGGGTCTGGCTGCCTATGATGATCCCAGCGATCATCCCCACGAGGGAATGGATCTGACTGTGTTTGACGGCATCTACCGCGCCAAGCTCCCTCAAGGAGAAGATGAAGAGACCTGGCTGCAGATCAAGGGCTACAATGACTTTGTCATGCTGGAATACCACGGCATGATGGAGGGCAGCGTCTACCGCTATTGGGCAGAGGAATTCTGGCCGGGAGAAGGCTGGTATACCTCCACCGAGAAAGACACCGTTTCCGGCAAGAGCCAGATCTTCAGCTCCATGGCGCAGTATGAGAACTACTCCGAGCTGCCCCAAAACCGCTGCATCACCCTGACAGACGATGGCGTGGTACTGAACTACGATGACTCCGATGCGGAATACTTCGTGCGCGACGACAGCTTTGACGGCGGTCACACCGAGCCAAAAGAAATGCGCATCCGTCTTGGCGAGGATGTCCATCTGGATTTTTCCTACCAGTACGACAGCAAGGATGTGGTCGGCACATGGGGCTTCTGGGATGGTTGGCAGGCTGTCTGCCTGACCTTTGCAGAAGACGGAAGCTTCTCCATGTTCTGGAAAGAACCCAACAAACCCATCGCGGTGTATGAGGGTGTGTACGGCTTCGGCAGAAACAGCGGCAATCTGGTCGTCCATGCCGAGCGGCTGGGTTATGGCGGATACCCGTACGCAGCCGACTGGGAGTGGTATGTGGATGACTACGGTTACATCAATATTTCCGACAACGACATGGTGATCATGGCAGGCATCTATAACTTCTGGCCGGTGGAAGATGATTTCTTCACTGTCCTCGATGCCGATACAGCTCTCGGCTATATTGTGGCAAATCTGACGGACAGCGGCGAATACACCGATCAGTACGGCGGAGAGTACACCTATTACTACAGTCTGCCTCAGTTCTACCATTCCGAAAACCAAGACCTGCAGAAGATCAATGAGCAGATCACAGAGTTCTACTATCCCATCATGGAAACAGAGCAGAAGGCTATGGAAGCGGGAGAGATCCTCAGCTACGATCTGATCGACTGGCAGTCTTCCGTTTACAAGGGCGTCTTGTTCCTGCATGTCTATGCCTACACCTATGACTGGGAAGAACACAGCATCTTCTATGTGGATGTGGATACGCTGGAACAGCTGGATGCATCAGAGGTGCTGAAACGGCTGGAGATCTCAGAGGATGCGTTCCTCGATGCCGCCCGTACCAGAGCCGAGGAGATCTTCCATTACACCTTTGACGAACTGCCTGAAGAGGACAGAGAGGCCTACGGCTACTACGACTGTCTGGAGCAGACCGTTTCTGATGAGTTTGTCAATCTGGATCTGCCCATCTTCGTCGATCGCCACGGTGAGATCACCGTTTATCTGAAGATCAGCCACATGGCAGGCTCCGGCCTCATGTGGGAAGCCAACAACATTTTTGGAGAATTCTACGGCGACTATATGGAAGAAGCCGTGGGATAAAGAAATTACAAAAAAACAAACAGGAGGAAAAGAACATGGCAAGTTTAACCGAAATGGCAAAAGCCACAGCACCGAGAACCTTTGACCTGGCAGCCCCTCTGACGATCGAAGAACTGCATGAGAAGATGCAGGCAAGAGCCGCAGCCTTCCAGATGCCCTTTGAGCTGAAAAAGGGTATCGGCGGTCTGCACATCGCCTTCAAAAAGGAAAAGGTCACCGATGTGATCGTCCACATCTCCATCAAGGAGAACACCGTGAAAGTTACTCCTATCATTCAGGAAAACACTTCCTCTGTTGGTGTCGGCGGCATCAATATGCGCACCGACAAGAACAGCCTCGGCCGTAAGGGCGTCAAGGGCATGCTGGATCTGCCCATGCAGCGCGGTGCATACACCGATGCGGTGATGGAAACAGTCCAGAAGATCATTGCCGGCGAGCCTGTGGAGGATTTCGTTCATCCCACCGAAGAGGAAGTCCGCGATGCCATCAGCCCTCCCAGAAGCTGGATCGTCACATTGCTTCTGTGCTTCTTCCTGGGCGGCCTTGGCATCCATCGCTTCTATGTGGGCAAGACCGGCACCGGCATTTTGTGGCTCATTACCGGCGGTGTCTTCGGCATCGGCTGGCTGATCGACTTCATCAAGATTTTGGTGGGTAAGTTCACCGACAAGGAAGGCAGACCTCTGGAAAAGAAATAAGCATCTGCAATATAAGACGGGGTCGTTTTGACCCCGTCTTTTAAAAATGATCATAGAGGTGATCTTGTGAAAAAACTTCCTATGCTTCTGCAGCTGATCGTGCCCTATGTGATCCTGATATGTGGATCTGCAGCCATAGATCTTACGGTTGGGATCGCTTATTTCTATGGAGGCATTCTGATCTTTAATGTGGCATATGCGTTCTTTCTGCCAAAGCTGGGCTTTGACGGAAGAAGGATCTTGTTCTGGAATGTTTTGCTGAAGCTGTGTAATATTCCGGTCGTACTGTGCATCATGGTGTTTGCCCTTGTGATGACTCTGGTCGGCGGCAAAAATCTCGGCAGTGATGTTGCCATCATGTTCAAGATCGTATTTTGTGTTTGCTATGTGCTGCAGATCTCTACGTCGATATTTGGACTCAGCGGCTTGCTGTGGTACAGAAAACAAGGCTTGCTTTCCGTAAAAAGCGTGATCTCCCGCACCCTTGTGCAGCTGATCCCACTGATCGGTATCTGGGGTTCTGTTTACTGCTATTTTTCTCTGCGCCAAAAGAAACGGCTCACGACGGAAGATGAGCCGGTGGCATGACCACCACACTGCAACGCTCTGTAGTACAGCGTTGCAGTGTATCAACTAATGTAGTATTTGCCATAAAGAAACGCTAATTCGGATACAATGTTATCCCAATTAGCGTTTCTTTTTTGCATTTTGCTGTGGCGGAATGGTTAAGAAGCAATACGTTCTCCATTTTGTGTGATATTATCACAGAAGAGAGTTGCAGAGCTGTGTATAATAAAACCATAAATCATGAATGAGGGAGGTACTTTCCATGAGACTGAAGAATAAAGTTGCGATCATCACCGGTGGAAGTCGTGGGATCGGGTTTGCTACTGCGGATAAATTTCTGAAGGAAGGGGCGACGGTGATTTTGACAGCCAGTTCTCAGGCTTCCGCAGACACGGCTGCTGCGCGGCTGAAAGAGAAATATCCGGAAGCAACAGTTGCCGGGATCAGCCCGGATCTTGCCAGCTTGGAATCGGTAAGAGCAGCATTCCGCGAGGCGACCGGTAAATATGGCTGTGTGGATATCCTGGTGAACAATGCCGGCGTGTCTGAGAGTACGCCGTTTATGGAGTACACAGAAGAGACCTATGATAAAGTCATGGACTTGAATGTAAAGGGTGTATTCAATGCCACACGGGCAGCGGCCGAATGCATGACGGCAAGAGGATCCGGAGTTATTCTTTCCACATCCTCCATGGTCAGCATTTCCGGTCAGCCCAGCGGTTTTGCATACCCTGCATCCAAGTTTGCCGTCAACGGTTTGACCGTATCATTGGCAAGAGAACTGGGACCCAAGGGAATCCGCGTCAACGCTGTGGCGCCCGGTATTACAGAAACAGATATGATGAAAGCTGTTCCCAGAGAAGTGATCGAACCTATGATCGCAAAGATTCCTCTGGGTCGTTTGGGGCAGCCTGAAGATATTGCCAATGCCTTTGTGTTTTTGGCATCCGACGAAGCCAGCTACATTACCGGCGTTGTTCTGAGTGTGGACGGTATGGCTCGAAGCTAAAGGAGGAAATACAATGAGAAAAGCTTTTGCGTTTCTATTGGTGTTGCTTTTCTTGATGGGGTGTGCAGCGCCTGTGGAAGACGGTTATCGTCAGATCGGCATGAACGAAGCCGTTTCCATGATGGAAGAAGAGACGGAATATATTATTCTGGATGTGCGGACTCCGGAGGAATTTGCGCAGCGGCGTATCCCCGGTGCGATCAATGTTCCCAACGAGAGCATTGAAACGCAGGCGCTTTCACAGCTTCCGGATAAAGATCAGCTGATTTTGGTATATTGCCGCAGCGGCAACCGAAGCAAACAGGCTTCCGAAAAACTGGTGGCATTGGGCTATACCAATGTTGTGGAATTTGGCGGCATCAATGATTGGCAGGGAGAAACCATATCCGGTGACACATAGTAGAAAAAGGAGACGTGAATATGGGATTGTTTCAGTTTTTCAGACACCCCAATGTCAATGAGGGTGTAGCGGAGTATTGCAATACGCCCGGCGCTGTTCTGGTGGATGTGCGCACACCGCAGGAGTACCGGGAAGGACACATTCCCGGGAGCAAAAATGTTCCGCTGCGAGCAATTGACAAGATGACGGATATCGTAGAAAATAGAGCTGCGGTACTGTATGTTTACTGCTACTCCGGGGCCCGGAGTCGTCAGGCGGTGAGCCGCTTACAGCACATGGGATATTCCAATGTAAATAATATCGGTGGGATTGCCGATTATCATGGGAAGGTGGAACGCGAATGAAAGTTGTGATCGTGGGCGGTGTGGCAGGCGGAGCTACGGCTGCAGCAAGGGTTCGAAGGCTTGATGAGCATGCACAGATCGTGGTGTTTGAGAGATCCGGCTTCATTTCTTACGCAAACTGTGGGCTGCCGTATTATATCGGCGGTGTGATCGAAGATCCGGAAGAGCTGACGCTTCAGACCCCGGAGAGCTTCTATGAGCGGTTCCGCATCCAAATGAAGGTTCATCACGAAGTTGTATCCGTTCATCCGGACAGAAAGACAGTTCTGGTGAAAAATCTAAAAACCGGGGAAGCGTTTGAGGAAAGCTATGACAAATTGCTGCTGTCACCCGGTGCAAAGCCTGTTCGTCCCGATCTGCCCGGTATGGATACAGACAAGCTGTTGACGCTGCGCACGGTGGAGGATACCTTCAAAATCAAGTCATTTATCGATCAGAATAAGCCAAAGTCTGCAGTCATAGTTGGCGGTGGCTTCATCGGTCTGGAAGTGGCAGAAAATTTGCGGGAGATCGGCATGGATGTGACCATTGTTCAGCGTCCCAAGCAGTTGATGAACCCATTTGATGCGGACATGGCTGCTTTCATCCATGCGGAAGTACGCAAGCACGGCGTAAAGCTGGTATTGGGATCCCGTGTGGAAGGCTTTGAAGAGAAAGACGATGGGATCGATGTGCTGCTGCAAGATAGTCCTTCTCTCCATGCGGATATGGTGGTGCTTGCCATCGGTGTCCAACCGGAAGCGGAACTGGCAGAACGTGCCGGGCTGGCTCTTGGGCGGAAAGGGAGTATTCTGGTCAATGACCGAATGGAAACGTCGGTTCCGGACATTTTTGCGGTGGGCGATGCAGTGCAGGTAAAGCACTATGTGACCGGTGAGGATGCCTTGATCGCACTGGCAGGCCCTGCCAACAAGCAGGGGAGGATCGCGGCGGACAATATCTGCGGCGGTGATAGCCGTTACCAAGGCAGTCAGGGGAGTTCTGTGATCAAGGTATTTGATATGACTGCAGCTGTCACCGGCATCAATGAGACCAATGCCGGAAAAGCCGGACTGGATGTGGACACGGTGATTCTGTCTCCCATGAGCCATGCGGGCTACTATCCGGGCGGCAAGCTGATGACTATGAAGGTGGTCTTTGAAAAGAAAACCTATCGGCTGTTGGGTGCCCAGATCGTTGGTTACGAAGGCGTGGATAAGCGCATTGATGTGCTGGCAACAGCCATCCATACCGGATTGAAAGCGACCGACCTGAAAGATCTTGATCTTGCTTATGCTCCGCCTTATTCCTCGGCAAAGGACCCTGTGAACATGGCAGGCTTCATGATCGATAACATCTCCAAGGGACTGAAACAGTGGCACTTGGCGGATGCAGACAAGCTGCCCCGGGACGGAAGTGTCATATTGCTGGATACCAGAACAACTGCGGAATTCAGCCGAGGGCATATGGAAGGCTTCCAAAACATCCCGGTGGATGAACTGAGAGACAGAGTCGGGGAGCTTGAAGCAGAAAAGCCTGTTTATGTCATCTGCCAGAGTGGTCTGCGCAGCTACATTGCAGTCAGAATTTTGGAAGGGTACGGCTTTGAAGCTTATAATTTTTCCGGAGGCTTCCGGCTTTACGATGCAGTCATGAATGACCGTGCTTTGATTGAAGCAGCCCATGGCTGCGGCATGGATCGGCAAAAATGAAGTACAATATCGTTTTCCGGCACTGCAGCGCTCGATGGCAGAGCGTTGCAGTGTATCAACTAACATAGTATTTGCCATAATAGGACGCTGATTAGGATGCAATGCTATCCCGATCAGCGTTCTATTTATATTTTGAGGTATGTTATCAATGAGAGAAATATCTGACTCCCAATTAAGGATTTAATGTTTTTTGGGAAAACCTATTGTATTTTTATGAGATCAAAGGTATAATGTTAGAAAATAAATACAGGGGAGCTTGTATGTGCAGGCTGAGAGG
>JAGBBD010000047.1 GCA_017938625.1 Oscillospiraceae bacterium
GCTGCGCACTTTTAAGGCTTCTCCTCTTAGGAGAAGCTGGCAGCCCACGGGGCTGACTGATGAGGTGTGTGCAGGCAGTTTTTAGATTGCCACAGTCGCTGCGCTCCTTCGCAATGACAGGACTATGATCGGCAGTGCGTGGCTATTTGTAGGGACACCCGTCCTCGGGTGTCTGTGTGCAGGCATATGGGGCTTGGCACTTTGCGAAACCACCGCCTTGTGTATCCTGCATGAATGAAAGTGTTATTTTTGATGAAATGTGTATGATTGACGGGTCTAAAACGTTTTAGTATAATAAAGTAAAAGGGGTAGTCTATATTTTATAAGATATACCGCAAATTTGAAACAGTGAGGTACGGACTATGAAACGCACAAGGCTTCTTATGATCTTGCTGGCATTGGTCATGGTGCTGGGACTTCTTTCCAGCGGCGCGGTCTGCGCAGCGGAAGACCTGCCCACCTCTTTCAAGCTGGATTTCAAAGAAACTGCTATGGCAGCAGCACAGCAGGATTGGTGGGACCAGCTTGGCGAAAGCAGACATGACAGCATCAAGTATGCCGGCTGCACAGCTTACAAGCAGGCCATGACAGATGAACTGACGCAGGCTTACGCGGATCTGCGCGCATGGCTGGCTGAAAACGAGATCTGGAACATCAATGAGGAAGCATCCGGTCTGAGCAATATGTGGTATTGGCAGAGCGTTTATCTCAATGCCGATGAGGATATGCAGTGGGGCCTGTGCTACCGTCCGTTCTATCACGGCTTGGCATATTCTCAGCTGGTATTGGATGTGACCATTCCGGCAGGCTGCGGCGGTCTGTACCGTCTGGAAATGGATATCTTCCGTGAGAGTATTTCCTCCGACCATTATCTGGTCAGCTCCCATCCCGGCGGCGGCAGAGCCAACATCAGCGTCAATGGTACGCCGGTGTATGAAAACTACAACTTTGCAGGCGATAACTGCCGTGCGGTGGATAATCTTGGTTTCGTGCAGCTCAACGAGGGCGTCAATACCATCACCATCTATTCTACTGTCGGCTATGCGGGCTCGACCAGTTACAACGAGCGCTGTTCCTATGCCATGAACTCCATGGAGTTCATTCGCCTTGACGGCATCGAGATCGGCTATGATCGCGAGACCGATGTGGATCTGCGCAACTCCTATCTGGCCTATGACACTGTCATTGACAGCACCTACACGGCGGTTTCTTCCAATGAATCTGTGGTAACAGCGCAGTTTGACGAAAACGGCATTCTGCTGCTTACCGGTCTTAGCAAAAACACTGCAAATGTAACAGTACGCAAGGATGGGACAGATCTGTTCACCATCCCTGTCTCCGTCACCGATGATGCACCCGTGACGCAGGACAAGCTGTATTATAAGCTCAATGGAGCAAAGTCTGTTGTCCTTTCTCCCGGCGCTGCTGCCGAAGGCGATCTGTCCTGTCTGACCACTCAGCTGACAAAGCTGACGGAAGAGGATCTGCGCCGTGACGGACAGGTGTACTTCAAGAGCGGCAATGAAGCCGTGGCGACTGTGGATCAGGACACCGGTAATATCAAGGCAATAGGGGAGGGCTCTGCCAAGATCACGGCTTATGTCCGTCTTGGCGATCTGACTGCCACGGCAACAGCCTCTGTGACCGTCAAGGACAGCACTGCCCTTGCGTCCATCTGTGTGGATGCGCCTGAGTATCTTGCCACCGACAACTCCGCGGTGCTGGCTGTGGAGGGACAAAAGACTTCCGGTACGGCTGCGGATATGGGGCAGTATACCATCATCTGGTCCGTAGATGATGACAATGTAGCTTCTGTTTCCGAAACGGGCAGACTGACCGGCATTGCACCCGGTACGGTGACCGTTACCGCGACCGTTGACGGTACGGAGGTGTCTGCCTCTGTACAGGTTGATATCATGGAGAACACCCAGCTGCTGCGCGAGGACTATCTGCTGGATCTGACCATGGGCAAGAGCATGGTGCTGGAGACCGGCTCTCTGGAAGAGGACGGTGTGGCCATCAATGAAGAACTGACCACCTGCACGGTGGATCTGGGCACCTCCAGCGGCATTTCCGTCCATCCCTGCTATCCCGGCATGGTGCTGGCTCTGGACTTTATCCTGCCGGAGGACGGCTGGTACACCGCTACTACCTTTGGCACTTCCTTTGAATGGGGTGGCAAGGCCTATGTGTATTTGGATGACTACTACATGGGCATCATGGATTTCACCCAGATGAACTACAACTCCTACACTAGTCCCGGTTTCCTGAACAGTGTCTGGCTGGAAGCCGGAAAGCACACTCTGGTTTTGGAAAACTACAAGAGCGGCTACTTCTGGTTCGGCAAGCTCCTGCTGGAGGGCAGCACGGCTTGCAGCAACATTGATCTGTCTTTGCGCGCTGAGCAGAAGCTGATCGTGGGTCAGACGCAGGAGCTGGAGCTGGACTTCACCCTGCCCAATGGGGAATGCTTCAATCTGAAACCCGTGGAGGAAGCTCCGAAGGACTATACCAACTACTGCATCATCACCTCCAATGCACCCGATGTGGTGTCCGTTTCCGGCAATACCCTGACAGCCAAGATGCTGGGCACCGCCGTGATCACCGTGGAAGGTGAGATCAACCACAAACCCATCAGCCGTCAGATCGAACTGACTGTGACGACAGGCTCTGTCCTCACGGCACAGCTTACGGCTGAAAAGACCACTCTGAAGCCTGCGGACGGCGGCGTACAGCTGTCTGTCAATGCCTTTGGTGCGGACGGTGATCAGGTGGCTATGCCCGGTGGCGCCACGGTCACCTATACCTGTGAGGACACGGATCTTGCACAGGTGGATCAAAACGGCTATGTGACCATTACCGGCAAGGAAGGCTCTGCTCTGATCACTGCTGTGATCGCCGAGGGCGTCCGCGAGATCGAGACTTCCATCTGGATCACCACCACCACAGGCAAGACTGCGCCGTCGATCTATACCTATGAAGAGCGGCAGAACGCGGTGGACAATGTGGGCAAATACAACTGGGCATGGACAAAGAAGGAGCAGGCTGTGAGCCAGGCTGCGTTCTTTGTGGAGCATCTGGATGATTACTATAATGCCATCATGCACGAAGGCTTGCCCAGAAGTGCCCGTGTGGGTGTCAACTCCGATCCGAATCCCTACACCTGCTATTACTGCAAGAAAAATATCGCTGCTACCTATGGCAGCTACGGTTGGATCGTGGATCCTGTCAACAACCCCTGGAAGATCACTTGTCCTCTGTGTAAGCACAGTTTCCCCACCAATGACTTTGGCAGCTACTATGCCTTGGGTCTGGATGAGCAGGGACGCTTCTCCGCAGAGCGTGCGCTGGCCAACGGCGGTGAGCGGTATCTGGTCAATGAGCTGTATCCCGAAATGGGCGAAAGTTGGGGTGTGGATGACGGCTTCGGCTTCAAAACAGGCAATTACTTTGCTGATGGCAATGAGCAGATCCACTACTATATCGCCTACTATCAGCTGTGCCTGTTCTATCCTCTGAGCAATTATTCCGGCGCGCAGTACAGCATCCTCAAGGGCATTGAGATGCTCCGTGACGCCTATCTCTATACCGGCGACGAGATCTACGGCAATGCAGGTGCCATTTTACTTGACCGCATGGGCGATGTCTATCCCGATATGAACTATCGTCCCTATGTGCAGGGCTCACGCGGCAAGATCACGGATTATATCTGGGAAGGCCTGTATGTCCAACAGGTCATGGCAACGGCAGCAGATGCCTTCTGGGACTGCTTTGACAATCCTCAGGTGGTGGAATATCTGCAGGCCAATCACACCCGCAAGGGCATTGCCGATCCTGCCAAGATCAACCCTCAGACCATCCGCGAGCATATTGACAACAACATTCTCCTTGCCATCCGCTATGCCATCGAGAATGGTCAGAGCCACGGCAACTTCGGTATGTCTCAGGCAGCCATGGCGTATGCTGCTGTAGCGCTGGATCGCCTGCCGGAGAGCCGTGAGATGATCGACTGGGTCTTCCGTCACGGTGAGGTCATCACCATCAACACCTCCACCGGTGAACAGAAGTGGACAGGCGGCGATGTGATGTACACCCTGGTAGAGCAGGTCAACCGCAACGGCTTCAGCAATGAAGGCTCCATCACCTATCACAGAATGTGGTACCAGAATTTGATGTTGGTGGCTGACGCTCTGAAGGGCTACAGCCGCGTGCAGGGTGCAGATCTGTGGCAGAATCCCAAGTTCCTTGATCTGTTCATTGCTCCCGGCAAGATCAGTGTGCTGGGCAACTCCGCCATCACCACCGGTGAAGCCGGTCATGTGCAGGGAATGTACTACTACCCAGAACCGGACTATCTGGTGCAGCTCATGGTAAACACCTCTGCTTCTCAGCCTGCCTATCGCCAGGCGGCACAGCTTATCTACGAGGCAAAGGACGGCAACCTGACAGGTCTGCACGGTACTATCTTTACGGCAGACCCCGAGGCCGGACTGCAGGACACCATCAAGCAGATCGTGAAGCAGGACGGCAGATGGAAAGCCTCTGAAAGCGAAATGCTGACAGGTGAGGGCCTGTCCATCCTGCGAAACGGCCCTGACTATCTGGTAAAGGGCGAAAACGACCGGGAGTTCTCTGACTATTGGATGTTCTACGGTCTGAATGGCAGTTCTCACGGTGCGCTGGAGGCTCTGCACATCGGCATCGATGCCTTTGGTATGAACCTGACCTCCGGTCTTGGCTATCCTATTGTGGTCAACACCTATTCGGCAGAGCGTGAGCAGTGGATGCGCAGTACCCTGTCCCACAACACGGTCATGGTGGACGAGCAGGCACAGCTGAGCTATTACGGCAACAGCTTCCCCCTGCACTTTGACGATGCAGGCAAGGTCAAGGTTATGGATGCATCTGCTCCCAAGGCATATGCCCAGACAGAGATCTACCGCCGCTCCATGGTCACTGTGCAATTGGAGAATGATGTGTACTATGCGGTAGACTTCTTCCGTGTCCTTGGCGGCAAAAACCACACCTACTCCTTCCATGCCAATGGCTTGGCGGCTCCTGTGACACAGGGACTGGATCTGGTGCACCAACCCATGGGAACCTACGCTGGCCCCAATGTGGAACTGGGTCCCTGGATCACCAATCCCTATACCACAGAGGTCTCTGCCAGTAAGGGCTCCGGCGCCAGCTGGCTGGACAATGTCTACCGTGACACCACCCCTGAGGCTTCCTTTACTGTGGACTTTGCCATTGACGATTTCCACGGACGTTTTGCAGAAGAAAGCGATATCCGTCTGCGTTTGACCATGCTCAGCCAAACGCCCATGACAGAGGTTGCCATTGCGGACGGTCATCCCTCCGATAACGGCATCAACCCGGAATACGTCAAGTATCTGCTGGTGCGCAATGAGGGCAGAAATTCGCTGGATACCATGTTTACCTCTGTCATTGAGCCTTACCGCGGACAGTCTCAGCTGGCAAGCTCCCGGCTGGTACAGGTCAGCCTTCTGGAAGGTTCCGAAAGCAGAACTGACAAGGCTGTTGCCATCAAGGTCACTCGCACGGATGGACAGGAAGACTTTATCATCTACGCCACCAATCCCGATTGTCTGTATGCCGTGTGCGATACAGACGGTACGGAGAAATTCCGCTTCCGTGGCTTTGTCGGTGTTTGTACCTATGAAAACGGCAGACTGACCTACGCCTACGGCAACGAAGCAACGCAGGTGGCAGACGTGATCGAAAATGATCTGCCTGCTATCACAGGTACCGTGGCAGAGTTTACCACAGATCTGGCCGGACGCTATGAGCTGATGGTGGATCTGGATCAGATGGTCAACCAGCAGGATCTGGTGGGCAAATACATCTATGTGAACAACGATGGAGAAGAGAACGGTGCGTACCGGATCTATGGTGCCGAGGTGGTGGACACCATGGCAGTTCTGGATCTGAATACCCAGAGTTTGATCCGTTCCTATGCGGATGCAGAAAATATGGCAGCAGGCTATGCGTATAACATTGCACCCGGTCAGACGTTCACCATTCCCTTGAGTGTGAGTGTCCAAAACGATCTGTGCGACCATACTGACACCACAGCCGCTACGGTCTATAACAACAACAAGACTCACACCACCACCGTCACCTGCGTCTGCGGCGAAGTGGTCTCTACCGTGACCGCCGACTGCGTGGACGAGGATAAGGACTGCACTTGCGACACCTGCGGCGGCAAGATCAAGACTGTCACCAAGACCACAGTAGCAGGCTCCAATATGAATTTGGGCAACGAGCTGCAGGTCAACTTCATCGTCAACAACCCTGTGGAGGGCGACTATGTTGCTTACATCCATCAGGATACTGACGACGAGGGTGGTCTGACCATCGAGATCCCCGAAGCAGAGTGGGAAGCCTTCGGCAC
>JAGBBD010000048.1 GCA_017938625.1 Oscillospiraceae bacterium
AGAGGGGATCTCAGTCGTCTTGACCACCTTGCCCTGAGAGGTCTGGGTGATGATAGCTGTGTAGGACTTGGAAGCATCGAGGCTCTTGGGGAACATGAAGTTGACAGCCAGTTCGTTGCCCAGGTTCATGTTGGTGCCTGCAATGGCGATGGTCTCGATGGGTTCTTCCTCCGGTTCGGACTTGGTGATGGTGCCGCAGGCAGGACAGACGGTCTCATCCACACCATCCACGGTATAGGTCAATGCCTTGACATGCTTACAGACGGAGGGATCGTAGGATGCACCGGTGTAAGCAACAACGTAGACTACAAACTCCATGGTGCCCAATACATTGCCGTTTTCATCTTTCGCTGTGACAACAACAGGATAACGTCCCGACTGGGTCTTGGACGGTGTCCAAGTCAGTCTGCCGGTAGAAGCATTAAGTTTGGCATTGCCCGCAAGTCCCTGCACCTCATAGATCGCACCGGATTCCGGTACACCGACCTGCAAGGACAACTGATAACCTGTTTTGACCACTTGGTCTGCCGTGTGTCGGAACAGCTCTTCCACGTCAAAGACAGCAGACTGGGGGATGGAGAAGGTCTGACCCTCTGCAATATTATGGACATAACCAAGATCCATGTTGAACTCGTCTACAAATTCCCGCACCAGACACAAATGCTTCAGATCCAACACAGCTTTTCTGCCGTCTACTTCCGCACCGTAAATGCGGTAGACCGCATTCTCCAGACCATCGTTGTTGACATAGATATAGTGGTCAGTCAGCGCGTCTGCGGAAACCGCCTGATCCAGTTGCACGGTGATAGAATACCGCTCAGCCAGATCATGGGTGAAGTCCGTCACAGAGCCTGTTACGGCAGGCAGATCGTTATGGATCACATCTGCCACCTGTGTGGCATCGTTGCCCCATGCATAAACCAAGCTGCCACCTTCATAGGACACCACACCGGCAAAGCCACGGAAGGTGAACTTGCCGCCAATATCATAGGTACAGCCGGAGTTGGTGGCATAGACGATATAATCCTCTCTGCCGGAGGTCAAGGTGACCTTGATGGCTGCGGCACGGTCAGAAGGCTGCTGCGTGCCGGAGAGAAGCGTGACCTCGACCAATTCAGTGGAAGCAATGTAGGAGTCATTCTGATACGGCTCAATGACTGTGGTAAAGAGGGTATCCATGCCAGGCTCGCCGCTTCTTCTGACCAGCATATACTCCACATGATCCGGGTTGCTGCCGTTCTGAGGCGGGATGCCGTTGGCAAGTGCCACTTCGGTCATGGGCTCTTCCGACATCATGGTCAACTTCAGATGGATCCCTGCCGAGGTGACCAGCTGATTTCTGAGATCTTCAATGGCAAAGTCCACACTGAATGTCGTTTCCGGGTCGGCGTCGCGGTAGACATCTTCCAGCCAGCTGTAGCCGCTGCCCTGATTCAGATCCGCCTCTGCCTTACCGGAGATCTGATGATCTCCATAAGGAATATCGGGGCCTGCGTAGGTGCCCATAGGCTGATGGATCATCTCAAGACCTGTGGTTTCCGGCTGAATGCGCGTTGCGCCATGGAAGGAATAGACATGCTCGCTGCCGCCGAGAACACGGAAGAAGTCCACGGCATAGTGAACGCCATCGCCGTTCTCCACTGCCACCAGCGTTCTGCGGTAGATATCGGTCTCCTCGTAGGCAAGAGAGCCGTCAATATCAATGACCTTGGCTTTGCCGTCATCGGCAAAGTGCAGGGGGAATGCTGCCTCATCCATAAATGCCTGTCCCTTGTCATTGACCACAACGGTATTGTTGGAGACTGTGTTGTTGACCCACTGCATACGCATGGGATCTGTTGCCTGCACCACCAGAGGATAGCCCATGGAAGAGCTGAGCGTCAGACCAAAGGCTTCCACATCGATGTTGAGGGTTTCCAGCTGGGCATGGCCAACATCGGTATAGCCGAAGCCCATCCAATAGTCGGAGAACTGATCTCCGTTGACATTTTTGCCCAAGAAGCGGCTGGGACCCTCTCGCAGAATGGCGATGCCGTAGCCACACAGCATATCGGAGTCGGACATATCCCACTCCCCTTCTTCCGCAACGATCTGGTTGATTCGGTTGCGGACACCCTCTTCGGGATCCGGAGTGAAAATATCGCCGTGCAAGCCGTCAACTGTATTCCCGTTGGCGGCATAGATGGCACGTGCAAGCTCATGATCGCCTGTGGCAAGGAAGGCTGTCATCATATTGTTGATATCCACAACTGTACCGCCGCCCTGCACCATACCGCCTTCATGGATGGCAGGAGTCATTCTGCCGCAGATAGTCAGACGCATGGAGCCAAGGTAGAGGTTGAGGAACTTGGAATTTTTCCAGAGGTTATAATCCTCCATACCTTCCAGAGCATCCGCCACATCCAGCAGATAGTCTTCCCAGAGGGCATTGTAGGAGAAGGAGCCTTCGTCACCGAAGCCGTCACGGCTGACATTCTCCATGATGCGGCGCATGATATCGCCGCCCTCATTGGTATAGTCATAGCCGGAGCCATAGACCTTCTGGGAATGCCAGAGCCAATCCATCATCATGGAGGTCTCAGGCTCTCTGTTCAGGCTCGCCGCCGCGTAAGCGACGCCTGCCTCGGACATACCGAAGTTGCCGTCGATCCAATAGGTAGAGGCTGCACGGAAGATCTCCATGAGAATCCCCTGCTCCGCATGATCGCGCAGGTAGTCGGGGGTGATATCTTCGGGGGCAACACCCTTTTCCGAAGCGCGGGCGCGGAGATACTCGATCACATCAGGGTTGGAAGCGCTGGGCCAGAACACATCCACCGCTCTTGCCAGGGTGCCGGACAAGATACCATCCCACGTGATGCCGATAAATTTACCATGACCGGAACCACCGTCTGCTGAGTTGTAGCTCTGCCAGTCATACTGATAGCAGTCATACTCCGGATAGATATCCGCAAGGCGATCCACCAGAATGGCGCCGGCAGAGCCGTATTTTTCATCGCCTGTGTAGAGATAGGCATTCATCAGCGTGGGCAGGATCGTATCCAGACAATGAGGAGAACTCATCGTGGAGAACAAGTTGCCCAGATAATGGGTGATGTAGGTACGGGTGGTACCGGTACCGGTATCGTAGCCCCAGCCGTCATCCACGCCCCAGCCTTCTCCCTTTTCGGGATACAGCGTGTTGACGAGCAGGCTCTTGTCTGCCAGTTCCTCGTGGAAACGTCCGTCCTCGCCAAGACCCGACTCAAAATAAGCACCAAAGTCATTGGATGGGAAATCTCGGCGACATTCGGGGCAAGTCACCTTCCAGGGATTTTCGATGGGATCGATGATCCAGGGATAAGCACCATATTTGCCCACAAGATCGACACCGCAGTAGTCGCAGTAGCGGTAGTTGTTATCGCCCTTGAAGGCAACACGGGTCGTTCTGGGGAAGGTATCGTAGATCCACATATCATAGATACGATCCAGATTTTCCACATAGTAGTCCGCATCGGCAACAGCCGCTTCTTTTTCATTCCATGCCCAGGAGTATTTGAGGACATTCTCCTGTGCGTTGCTGCGCTCTTCATTGGTAAAGACCGTAGGCTCGGTTTTTCCCTTTGTGACCACCAGCCACATGGCGGCAGCAACAGTTCGATCCTCTTCCGTCAGATAAGCCGTCAGAAGGACAGATCCTTCCTTTCCGGTGAGGGTAACGATGCCGTCTTCGCTGACGGAAGCAATGGTCTCGTCCGCACTTTCGTAGGAAATCGTAACGGTTTCGGGAATAGTCTCCTGTGCATTGCCGCCACGGTCATAGGTAATGACCTGCAGTGCAAAGGGCTCTGTCTGAGGCTTCACGGTGGTACTTTCCGCCGTCAGCTCTGCAGAAATGAAGGAACCTGCCTTGACCGTTATGGTCAGCTGATGCTCCACCGGCTCTCCCAGCAGTTCGCCGGTCAGGGTGATCACCGCCGTACCGGGGGCTACAGCACGCAGAGTCGTACCGCTGACCATGACCACATTGGCAGCAGAGCTGGACAGACTGTAGTAGTTGGTGAATGCAGCCTCGCCGCTGTGCTGCAAAAGGGTGAATGCACGGGCACTGCCGTCCTGCAGGCTGAGCTTCAGCTCCGCAGTCTCACCTACCACCAGTTCTTCCTTTGCTTCCATGGTGATCTCAACAGAACCCGGATCGACCGTGGGATAGAAATGGGCTCTGCCCAGCATAAGCATGGCCTCCATGGTGGAGACTACCTGCAATCTGTGCGTACCTGCCTGCAGCCAGATGGCATTCATGAAGCCGCCTGCTCCGCCGTTGGAGTTGGCGCTGCGGCTGTCCAGCCTGCCGATGTAGCTGTCATCCACAAAGACATTGCAGATGCTGCCTGCATCCTTCAGCTGTTTTGCCTGCACAAAGGGCTGATACCAGCCGGTCTTCTTTACAACAAAATCAATGGTGAGCGTGGCTTCGGCAGGCACTTTGAAACGCAGACCCTGAGCATCAAAGATCATGCCTTCTCCGCCGTTGTAGGTCAGCTCTTCCACCAGTTCATAGCCGTCACGCTCCAAGGTCACATCATACAGATCCAGCACTCTGCCTGCATCGAGCTGGATCATCACAGCATCGCCTGCAAGGGCGCTGTTTTCCACCACTTGGATCACCATGGTATCGGTAACAGGCATACGCGCCACACCTGCTGTGGCCGTGACTGTTACCGTGCCGGGCTTCAGACCGGTCAGACGTCCCGTGTCGGAAATGACCGCCACTGTTTCATCGTCCACAGACCATGCAATGGGGAAATTATTCATGTTTGCGGCAGCGCCGGAGGTTTTGGTACCGTTGACTGCCAGCTGCATGGCATTATCCACACCAAGATAGTCCGCAACCGCTGAAATCTCAATTGCGTCAAGATCCGTATCGTCCGTGACGGTGAGCGTCACAGATGCGCTGGAATTCACGCCGCCGATCAGAGTATAGACTGTGATCACGGCAGTGCCCTCCGCCACACAGGTCACATCACCTGTGGTCTGATCCACAGTGGCGACACTGCGGTCAGAGGAAGCAAAGTAGACAGAGCCAAAGTTGCGGATATATTTTTCTGTCAAGGGAGTCTGCTGCGTGGTCATGCCTGTGACATTGCCCACCGCCGTTTCGCCCCGCTTCATGGTCACGGCACGGAAATCATCCAGCGTATAGGTGACATACTCCACACGGCCTGCGCTGACCACCTGTACGGGAATCGTAAAGGAAGCTGCACCGGAAACCGTAAGGGTGGCTGTGCCCTCAGACACGCCGCGGATGATCAGTTCTCCGTCCGCGTCAAAGCTTGCCGCGGCAACCTGGGGAGCAGAAGAGGTCACGGTCAGATCTGAGACATCATCGTCAAATGCAAAATAGGTTTCGGAAAGAGATACATACTGCTCTCCGCCCACCTCCACCTGACGCATACCCAGAGGCGTCAGCGTCACGGAACGAAGGGCGGCTGTTTGTGCCTCAACCAGAATGGTATTGCTGCCCTTGGAAAGGCTCACCTGACCAATACTGCGCTTGACCACCGTGCCGCTTCCTGACAAAGACAGGGCCTCGCGGACAAGGCTTCCGTTGACGGAAATATCCATGCTGCCTTCACTCGTCAGATATTCCACCGTCAGATTGTAGCTGCCTTCTGCCGGGATATCCACCTGCAGCTGCAGTGTGCCGTCCACACCGACACCGTACTTGGCGCTGCCGCCGTTAATGGTGACACCGCCTTCCATACCGGTCATGTTCCAGCGGGTGTTTTCATCCAGCCAGCCAAAGACCGGGGTATCCTGCATGGTGACCGTTCTGATCCCCTCTTCCGTTTCGGGAAGGGTCTGCCACCAAGCCTGCTCTGCGGCACGGTCGGCAAATGCCATAAAGTCGATCTTAGCGGCGCTGCCGCGCAGTTCGTCCAAAGAGCCTTCGAAGGTATTGACACAGACAGGGACGGTGCAGACCACGGTCTCGCCGTCCATGATCCGGATCAGCGTGGTGCCCTGTGTCACACCGGTGACAGTCAGAATGCCGCCTGCGCTGAGGGCTGCCGTGGCGATCAGATCGTTGGCAGAAACAGCTTCATAGCTTCCCGTCTGGGCCTGATAGGCAAGATATGTCTTTTTCAGATCAATGGAGGCAGTCAGATATTCCTGCACCTGTACGCCATTCAAAGGATGGAAGGACATTTCCACCAGAGGTACATTGCTTCGTCCACCCACACCAAGGTTGTTGTAAGAGAAAATGGAATCGATCACCACGGTGTTTTCGCCGGCGCGGAGATAGGCTGCACCCATATTGTCGGTGACGACCAGATACTTGCCCACCATGGAATAGTCATAGAAGATCTCTTCGCCGTTGACATACACAGCCACACGGTCACCACCGGAGGAACCGCCCTCGATGGTATTGCCTGCATTGGGCCATGCGCTCTCCATAAGGAAGGAGCTCAGGTCCAGCTGATACCAGCCTGCCACATCGGCATGAACTGTCAGCGCCAGCTTGCTGCACTCGGGATAAGTACCTGTGGCGTGGTAGTAGGTGTACATATCGATGCCCCAGGGGATATTGTCCTGTCCGTTCAGATACAGGCGCTTAAAGTAATGCTTGAAGCCGGAGATCTCTTCGTTGATGGTCCAGCCAAAGGTCTCCTGTGCCCATGCGATCATTTCGTCATAGGCGGCCTGCTCTTTTGCCGTGGTCGTATCTGTTCCCCGGTCAAGACCGATATACTTGGTATCTTCATTGATGGCTGTCCGCAAATCCGCCCAGAAGGGCTGCTGCTGAGCAAGCTTTGCGAACTCTTTGAAATCAAGGGTAATGGTGTCGGGTACCAGCTGACCCATGGAGCCGCGGCAGCTGTCGCAGATGCCGTCTGCATTCTGATCAATGCAGTCGGCGGTGTAGGTCTCGCCTACGATCCCGCAGCCGTCACAGGTCTCTTCCACCAAGTGCGTGCCGTTGCCGTAGGCATAGAAGACATCGGAATAGTATTTGTGTTTACACTCTCCCAGCACGCCTTCGCAGATATCGCAGATGCCATTCTCCCCTGCATCCACGCACGCTTCACGCAAAGAGGACGCCGTGCCCTTGCACACAAGGCAGGTCACCTTGGTAGTATGGGTGCCGTCATTGTTGTAGGTAATGGCAGTTTTTGTCTCGCCTTTGTGCTTGCACTCACCGATCTTGCCTGTGCAGATATCGCACTTGCCGTCTTCGTCTTCATCGGAACACGTTACGGTTTCGGTGCCGATCTGCTCACGGCACAGATCGCAGGTGGTGACGGTGGTATGGGTCTTATTGCCGTTATAGACTGTATCAGTCAAAGTCTCGCCGTCATGCGCGCAGGGCAGCAGCGAGCCATGGCAGACATCACAGATATCATCGCCGTTTTCATCGGTGCAGTTCTGCGCCTTTGCAAGCTCTATGCTCTTCAAATTCAGATTGGTACGGCTGCCGAAGCCTGAAATATTGGCATAATTGCTGACCAGTTCAATTCGGAGGGTATTCTTGCCCTGCTCCAGATACACACGCTCAATGGTATGTTCCACCATACCTGTGCCCTTGGCGACCTCGCTGTTATCCAGCAGCAATTCGTCGTTGGCATAGACATCAATGGACGCGCCACCGGGGAAAATATTGGTATCACCGGGATTATCGGATGACGCATTGTCCTGACGGGAGATGTTCAGAGTCAGGTCATAGAACCCTGTTTCCGGCACGTCGATGCTCCAGCGGAAAGCACTGCTATCACTGCCATTGATGATATAAGAATGCATGGCAAGACCCCATGCAATGCCGTCGTCGGCACACAGATAGGCACGCTTGCCAACTTTGTCGTTCTTATCCCATTCCGGCATTTGGAATGTCCATCCCTCGTTTTCTGCCAGATATGCCTGCATGGCATTATATGCTGCAAGCTCGGCATCAGAGACGGTCTGATTGCGGAAGGCACCAAGTCTTCTCGTTTCATAGCCGTTGGCTGTGAGAACATAAGGAAGATCGTTCCACCAGCTCTGCTTGGCAGCTTCCTTGGCAAGCGCCTTGAAGTCCAGGTCCACAAGGACCTGAGTAGCATCCTCCTGCACCGTTTCGCCGCACTGATCGCAGACGACCCGGGTGGAGTGCGTACCGTTATAATTGGTACTCACCTCGCAGGACGTTTCTTCATGGGCGCACTGTGCCGCTGATACCGTCACAACAGGCGGTACCATAGAGAAGATCAAAACCAATGTCAAAAGAACGGATACCCAGCGGGTAAGCAAGCTCTTTTTCATTACAAGCACCTCTTTCATCTTTACAAGGTTTTATGCTTCCATTTTACCGTACAACCTTCATATTTTCCATTGCATTTTGAGCACAGAATATGGTAAAATGCGACTATATGAAAGTGAGGGAAAACCGATGGCAAATTCCTTTCAATTTTTAATGAATCCGGACCTGCATGACCTTAAGCCTATCCTGGCCGGAAGCAGCAAAAGCCTTCCCGATGAAGTGAACGGATCGCAGCGCAGCGACTGCGTGGTTTTATATTACGTAACAGCAGGCAGCGGCACATTTTATATCAAGGACGAGCAGTATGCCGCAAAAAAAGGACAGGCCTTCATGATTCTGCCTGGAGAGACGGCATCGTGGAGAGCCTCTCACCATGATCCGTGGAGCTATCAATGGGTGGGCTTCACAGGATCTTTATCTCACCGTTTTTCGGAGCTTCCTCCTGTGTTTGATGTGCCGGACGGGGTGTTCGCGCCGTTGGAGAGTCTACGTGCCATGAATACACACACGGAGTACCGACTGACCAGCGAACTGTTTCAGCTGTTCTTTTTACTGCTGGAACCAAAACGGGAAAACAGAAGCTATGTGCAGCAGGTGGCAGATCTGATCCAGTCCTCCTATATGCAGCATCTGACGGTGGAAGAGATCGCAAAACAATTCAGAATGGATCGATCGTACCTCAACAGACAGTTTAAAAAAGCCACCGGGCAGAGCATCAAGGAATACATCACAAATGTCCGACTGGACAGAGCGGCGTGGTATCTGGCACGTGGATACACAGTGAAGGAAACGGCCGGTCTGTGCGGCTTTAATGATGTTTCCAATTTTTCCAAGGCATTCAAGCATCATCACAGCAACAACATGAGTCCACAGCAATGGCGCAGCCACATCACCGGTGTGCACAAAGAAAACGCCCTGCTGACCAGTTCCAACAAAGCATTAAAGAAGTGACGGAACAAGGCGCGCAGCGACTGTGGCAATGAAGAAATAGAAAAAGGTCTGACATCATAAAGATGTCAGACCTTTTTCTTACTTCACAGCTTCTGCAAAAGTATTATCCACAAGCTCGGAAAAGTCTACGCGCGCATCCAGTTCCCCTGCTTCTTCCATCACATCCATAAGCCGCTCCAGAGCCTCCTGTTTCATAACAGGCGTCTTGTTCCATGCACCGATAGCACGATAACGGGCAGATACCTGTTCCAAAACTTCCACATCTGTATCCGGGAACTGCTCCAGCATAGCTTCCGCCACCTCTCGGTCTGTGTGCTCCTGCACCCACTTCTGCCCCTTGGAAATGGCATTGGTAAAGCTTTGGATCACATCAGGATGCTCTTTGAGATAGGTCTGAGAGGCAAAATATGCCGTGTAGGGAATCTCGCCGCTCTCCTGCCCAATGGAGCAGAGCACATACCCCTGTCCTGCCAGTTCCACCTCTGTGGCTGTGGGCTCAAACAGCGCCACATAATCGCCGTTGCCGCCTGTAAAGGCACCTGCCATCATATTGAACTGGACAGAGGTATCCACCACCGCGTCCTCATGAGGGATGACGCCATTCTGCTTCATCACATACTCCAGCGTCATCTCCGGCACACCACCTTTTCTGCCGCCGATGATGGTCTTGCCCCGAAGGTTTTCCCAAGAAAAATTCTCTTTGGTGCGTCCTACCAGAAACGCACCATCACAATTGGTCAGCTGAGCAAAAACCTTCGGTGCATCCTCTCTGCCCTCCAGATGTACATAGATACACGCCTCAGGCCCTGCCAGACCGATCTGCACTTCATCTGTCAGAACAGAGGTCATGACCTTGTCGGCACCGCCGCCGTTAAGCAGCTCCACGGACAGGCCCTCTTCTTCAAAGAAGCCCTGCGACATGGCAACGTACTGAGGTGCATAGAAGACAGAGTGTGCCACCTCACTGACCTTGACCTGCGTCAGCGAGTCTTCCTTTGGCGCGCAGCCTGTCAGAAGACCGAAAGCCAAAATCAGCGTTAGGAATATTACCGCAATTTTTTTCATGATGAAACCCCCAAATGCTTTTTTAATACTTTTTCAAGCAAAAGTATCCCTTGATACATACCTGCAGCTGCCAGTGCCAACAGCAGGACAGTCGCCATGACAAGATCCATTTTGAAGACCTGTGAGCCGTAGACGATGAGATATCCAAGCCCTGCACGGGAAACAAGAAATTCGCCCATGATCACGCCGACCCAGCTAAGTCCTACATTGACTTTCAGGGCATTGATAATAGTGGTAAAGTTGGCAGGGATGACGACTTTGAACAAGATCTGCCTTTTGGTTGCACCAAGACTCTGCAAAAGACGCAGCTTTCCCACATCGGTAGAGAGAAAACCGTTGTGGATCTCCAAAATGGTGACCACCAGAGAGATCGCTAACGTCATGGCGATGATAGCTCCGGGCCCCGCCCCCATCCAGACGATAAATACAGGCCCTAAGGCAGTTTTGGGCAGAGAGTTGAGCACCACAAGGTACGGATCCAGCACGCTGTAGAGCGTGGGACTGAGCCACAGCGCCACCGCCACAAGGGCACCTGCCGCTGTACCAAGCAAAAAACCCACCACCGTTTCAAGGCAGGACGTTCCCAGATGCAGCCACAGTTCTCCTGTTTTGTAAAGGTCAGCCAGCGTTTTTCCGATCCTGCAGGGTGAACTGAGGATAAAGGCATCGATCCAGCCCAGCCGTGCCGAAAGCTCCCACAATGCAAAAAACACCGCCAGCAGCCCCAGTCTTGCAGTCCACACAAGGTATTTCCTATGCCGAAGCTGCGTTAAATATTCCTGCCGCCTGGAAGAGATCTTCTTATCCACCAAGATCCAACTCCTTCCATATGTCATTGAAAAACCGATGGAACATAGGATGATCGCGGCGTTCCATTGGACTGAGTCCTGCAAGTTCCGGCAAGTCACAGATGGTCTTGACCCGTCCCGGTCTGGCAGTGAGCACCACCACACGGTCTGACATACTGATGGCTTCTGAAATATCATGGGTCACAAGCAGCGCTGTCTTTCCCTCTCGGCGGATGATGGTATGGATGTCATCGGAAACAGAAAGTCTGGTCTGATAGTCCAAAGCGGAAAACGGCTCATCCAGAAGCAGCAAGCCGGGATCTGTGGCAAGGGTACGGATCAGCGCACAGCGCTGCCGCATACCTCCGGACAGCTGAGACGGAAGGCTTTTTTCAAAAGATTCCAGCCCGTAGCGATGCAGCAATTCCCGAATCCGCTGCAGCTGCTGCGGCTGCTTCTTTTTTTGTATTTCCAGACCGAGGGTCACATTCCCCCAGATGGTGCGCCAAGGAAACAGCTGGTCACGCTGCGGCATATAACCGATGCGATCCGTTGTGCCCTCTACGGGAACATCATCCAGCAAAACGCGCCCGGAAGTAGGAGTCTCCAGCCCTGCAAGAATGTTGAGCAAAGTGGATTTCCCACATCCCGAGGGCCCAACGATGCTGACAAAGCTGCCTGCGTCCACACGGAACGAAATATCCTCCAGCGCGCAGACTTCCGAGTGCTTCGATTGGAATATCTTTTGGATCTGTTCAAAACGGACGGTCACTTTCGTTCCCTCCTTCAGCCGATGGATATCGGCTACTTCAGTTTATGACAGGAAATGATTTGTGTGCAGAAAGAACGCCCAAGAAGTTTACATAAACTTCTTGGGCGTTCTTATTGTCAACCTATTGTTTTGATATAGTCCTTGAGTCTTCGTTTGAAGCGGTCGAGGCATTGGTCAGAACGGAAGAACGTCAGAAACTCCTCCGGGGTGTACCAATAGTAGGCAGAGTTCTCCTCCGGCTGCAGACGGATTTGATCTTTGGGGATATTTGTGACACACTCATACCCTTCGTAGATGGTCTTCGAGCTGTCATCCACATAGCGGCCTGTTTTGGTGAGCGTATCACAGGTGATGCCTGTTTCCTCCCGAAGCTCCCGCCTGGCACAGGAAACTGCATCCTCTCCCTGCAAGGCACAGCCGGCTACGCCGATCTCCAGAATATTGGGGTGTGCCTCCTTACAGGCAGCCCGTCGCAGCAGCAGAAAATCGCCGTCCGTATGGCGCACCACGATACAGCTGACAAGATGGTAGCTGCCCTCCGGAACAGGCGCTCCGCGCATCAGCGTGCCGCCTGTTTTTCTGCCGTGTCGGTCATAAGCATCCCAGTATTCCATATCAGCGCTCCATAAGCTTCTGAAGCTCCTGAAAGCTATCGACCAGAACTTCCGCACCGGCTGCTTTCAGCTGCTCCGGATCCCGGTAGCCCCATGTGACGCCAATGGCGGCAAAGCCCATATTGGATGCAAACTCCATATCGCTGTCGCCATCGCCCACATAGGCGATCTCTTCCGGCTGCAAGCCCAAGGCTTCGCAGGCTAGAACACCGGCTTCTCTGGCAGGTTTCAAAGGCCGTCCCTCTGTTCTTCCCCAGACGAACTGCCAGTCAAAATCTCCAAAATAGTGGGCCATGACTTTTTGTGCCGTGGCTTCTGTCTTATTGGAGATCACAGCCAGCTTCATGCCCTTATCTGCCAAGTACTTCACAAACTCCACGGTGCCGGGGAAATAATCCGTCTTTTCTGTGCAATGCTGCGGATAGTAGGACAGATAAAAATCAAGAACAGATTCATACTGCTCCTGCGTTGCCGTTTCCGGCACAGAGGCACGGACTGCGTTCTTGATACCGTGCCCGATCCTCTGACGGTAGCTCTCAATGGAATGTGCCTCAAAACCGAAACGGCACAGGGCTGTGTTGAGCCCTGTGCCGATGTCGGCTAAGGTATCCAAAAGAGTGCCGTCCAGGTCAAAAATGACCGCTTTCACCTTTTGGAAGTTCACTTAATTACACACCAGCCTTTGCGGTACGCAGGATCTCGGCTTCGGTGGCGGTGTACTTGGAGGTGTAGCCATCCAGAGGCACGATACGGGCGTTGACAGCGTCAACGATCCACTCAGCCTGCGGGAAGAAGTACTCGTCGAACTCGAAGGGAGGAGTGATCCAGTTCTTTGCGCCCACGACAACGGGAGGTGCATCCAGATAGTCGAAGCACAGAGTGGTGATGTTCTGAGCAATATCGTTCAGGAAGCTGCCGCGAGCGCAGGCATCGGATGCCAGAATGACACGGCCGGTCTTCTTGACGGACTCGATGATATCGGTGTAGTCCAGGGGTACCAGAGAGGGGATGTTGATCAGGTCGGCTTCCATGCCGTACTTTGCGGACAGCTCGTTGGCTGCGTCCACTGCACGATACAGGGTAGCACCGATGGTCAGGATGGTCAGATCCTTACCGTCGCGGACCTTGTTGACAGCGCCGGTCTTCCACTCGTACTCTTCGGTGGGAACGCCTTCCTTGCGGAACTCTTCGCCCTTGTCGTAGATTCTCTGGCTCTCCAGAATGATGCAGGGATCGGTGCCGTTCAGAGCGGACTGCATGATGCCCTTTGCTTCGTAAGGAGTTGCGGGGAAGAAGACCTTCAGGCCGGGGATATGTGCGACCAGAGCGGCCCAGTCCTGAGAGTGCTGTGCGCCGTACTTTGCGCCGACGGACATACGCAGGACCATGGGCATCTTCAGGATGCCGGCGGACATGGACTGCCACTTGGACATCTGGTTGAAGACTTCGTCGCCTGCTCTGCCCAGGAAGTCCATGTACATCAGCTCGACAACAGCGCGGCCGCCGCACATGCAGTAGCCGACAGCAGTACCGACGATGGCAGCTTCGGAAATGGGAGAGTTGAACAGACGGCTGTAGGGAATAACGTCGGTCAGACCACGGTAGACAGCAAATGCGCCGCCCCAGTCACGGACGTCTTCACCGTAGGACACCAGAGTGGGATCTTCGTAGTACTTGTTGAACAGAGGCTCGAAGATAGCATCACGGATGTTATACAGCTTCATCTTGGACACAGGCTTGCCGGAAGCATCGAAAGCGTAACGATCCTTCTTAGCCAGATCGGTGTAGCGCTTGCAGTCTTCCTTGGGGCCGGTGGTACGAGCTTCGACACCGGGCTCCATGGAACGGACGGTCTCGTTGGAGAACATCAGCTTTTCCACGTAGTCGGGGTTCTTGTCGAAGTCAACATAGGGGCTGATCTCCTTGTCGGAGGCAGCGCGGCAGATCATGGTCATGCGCTCGGAGGTCTCCTTCAGGATCTCTTCGAACTTGCTGTCGGGTGCGACACCGGCATCCACCAGAGCCTTGCGGTAGGTGATGATGGGATCGTACTCGCGCCATGCCTCGATCTCTTCCTTGGTGCGGTATGCGTTCTGGTCGGAGGTGGAGTGACCCAGCAGACGGTAGGTAACAACGTCCAGCAGGACAGGGCCTTCGCCCTTCTCCAGGATCTCCTTCTTGCGGCGGTAAGCATCGATAACAGCCAGAGGATTCCAGCCGTCGACACGCTCAGCATGCATCTGGCTGGGAGTGATACCTGCGCCGATACGAGCCAACATATCGTATGCCATGGTCTCGCCGCGGGTCTGGCCGCCCATGCCGTAGGAGTTATTGAAGACGTTGAAGATCACAGGCAGACCGCCCTTGCGGCCCTCTTCCCACAGAGTGCGCATCTGATCCATAGCAGCGAAGTTGAAAGCTTCCCAGACAGGACCGCAGCCCAGAGAAGCATCGCCGATGTTGCAGACGACCATGCCCTTCTTGTCGTTGTTCTTCTTGTACAGAGCAGCGCCTGCTGCGATGGTACCGGAACCGCCGACCAGAGCGTTGTTGGGATAAACGCCGAAGGGCAGGAAGAATGCGTGCATGGAGCCGCTCATACCATGA